>CAVPES010000075.1:0-19953 GCA_963703545.1 uncultured Actinomycetota bacterium | reverse complement strand
CAGGCCCGAAGCCGGGACGCAGTCGCTCGAAGACCAGGATGGTGGGGGCGCCCTCGGCGCGCTGCACGTCCTGCAGGTTCGACCATGTGCGCGCCCCGAGAAGACGTGAGCGCACCAATCCGCGGTCGATCAATTCCTCAGACGTCTCGGCGTCGAAGAACTTGAGGGCGACCGTACCGAGGAGCGGGGCGCGAGCCCGAGCAGGATCGTGGCGCGAGAACCTACCGCCAGCCGCCGAAGCAGCCGGTAGCCGCCGACAGGGCCTCCCCTGGTGCTGATTTCCCGGAATCGTCGGCCATCCCAGCACGGTGGCCCAGTTCGGCACTGCACCGATCAGCGCGCCGGCGAACCGTGCACCACTGCCGCACCATCGAGTGCTGGGGAGGAGCAGTCCGCGCTGCCGAGGCGGGCGTCTCGGCCTGCGCTCGGGGCGCTAGATTAGTGTTCATGGCAACGAAGGATGCACCGATCAGACAGGTCAAGGAGCCGGGGCGCTTGAAGCAGCTCTGGACGGTCCTCAGAATGACCCTCCGCGAGGACCCGTCTTCGCGACTGTGGCTGTCCCTGTCGGTTCTCGGGCCGATCGCGCTCGGCATTGCCGCGGCATTCATCTGGTCACCCGGCAATGTCTTCGGGATCATCCTGTGGATTCTGATCGGGGTTCTCGCCGGTGCGCTCACATTCCTGATCGTCTTCGGCCGTCTCGCGGAGAAGGCCGCCTACTCGCAGATAGAGGGCCAGCCCGGGGCGGTGAGCGCACTGCTGCGCTCCTCGCTGCGTCGGGGCTGGCGTGCCAGCGAGATGCCCGTGGCGGTGAATCCCAAGTCCCAGGATGCCGTCTATCGTGCCATCGGGCGACCGGGCGTGATTCTGATCGCCGAGGGCGCCAGGACCCGCATGACACGTCTGATCGACGAGGAACGACGGAAGGTGAGCCGGGTGGCCCCCTCCGTGCCCATCCACGTGATCCACGTGGGGACCGACGCTGAGTCGGTACGGCTGTACCGACTGAATCGGGCTCTGGGTGGTCTGAAGAAGTCGATCAGCAAGGCGGAAGTGGTTGCCGTCGCGAACCGCCTGGAGTCAATCGGCACGGCGAAGCTGCCGATTCCCAAGGGGATCGATCCGAATCGGGTCCGGTCCCAGCGGCCGCGCTGAGCTCAGCGCCGAACCAGAATCGTGCCCGCGGCCTTGTCGTGCAGGCCGCGCTGGTCGGCATCCCAGATCAGCGCCGGGATGATCAGAGCCAGCAACAGGGTGCGGATGATCGGCCGTACGATCCCCGCGTAACCGCCCGTCAGCCGTTCGAGGCGGAGCCCGACGATTCGCTGGCCGACACTGGAGGCGATCGTGGCCGAGAAGACGATCTGGGCGCCCATCCAGATGAGCATGAGCGCCAGCGGGTCATAGTCGAAGAGCGCGTAGGCGATCACCGCCGCGATCATCCAGTCGATCGCCAGACCGGCGATCCTGCGACCCGGCCTCGCGACCGAACCCGGTCCGCTTCTCGGTCGTCCGAGCCGGCGACCGGGCCAGTCCTGGTCAGTGGGTTCGGGACCAGGGGCGCTCGGGTCGGACATGATCTCAGCGTACCGGGGGTCGACCTCTGTAACATGCGCGAAACATTAGTGTCACCGGTCAGAAATCCCACCCGAATAGGGTCGATTGGGCTGCATCCGTCAGCCATCGCCACTTAGGTCTGTTTTGGAGCAATACCCTATGTCCACCCCAAAATTCACTGATTCCTCCGAGGTGCTGAAGTTCATCAAGGACACTGACGTCAAGTTCCTTGATATCCGCTTCACCGACTTGCCGGGTATCCAGCAGCATTTCAACATTCCCGCTGCCTCGGTTGACGAGGAGTTCTTCTCGGTGGGCCAGATGTTCGATGGCTCCTCGATCCGCGGATTCCAGTCGATCCACGAGTCCGACCTGCAGCTGATCCCGGACATCACCACCGCGTACATCGACCCGTTCCGCACCGAGCGCACCCTGATCATCATCTTTGACATCTACAACCCGCGCAACGGGGAGATCTACCCGAGGGACCCTCGCCAGGTGGCCAAGAAGGCCGAGAAGTACCTCTCCGCCTCCGGAATCGCCGACACGGCATTCTTCGCCCCCGAAGCGGAGTTCTACATCTTCGATGAGGTCCGTTACGAGGTCAACCAGCACACGAGCTTCTACTCTGTCGACTCCAGCGAGGCGGCGTGGAACTCGGGTCGCGAGGAGGAGGGTGGAAACCTCGGCAACAAGACCCCGTACAAGGGTGGCTACTTCCCGGTCAGCCCCGTCGACCAGCACGCCGACCTGCGTGACGACATCTCGCTGAAATTGATCGATGCGGGTCTGATTCTGGAGCGCGCGCACCACGAGGTCGGTACTGCAGGTCAGGGTGAGATCAACTACCGCTTCGACACGATGGTGCATGCAGCCGATGACATCCTGAAATTCAAGTACATCGTCAAGAACACCGCGCACGAGTGGGGCAAGACCGCGACCTTCATGCCGAAGCCGCTCTTCGGGGACAACGGCTCCGGGATGCACACGCACCAGTCGCTCTGGAACGACGGCAAGCCGCTGTTCTACGACGAGGCCGGCTACGGCGGCTTGTCGGACATTGCGCGCTGGTACATCGGCGGCCTGCTCAAGCACGCCCCGGCGGTGCTCGCTTTCACCAACCCGACTGTCAACAGCTACCACCGGCTGGTTCCCGGTTTCGAGGCACCCGTCAACCTGGTGTACTCGGCCGGCAACCGCTCGGCCTCGATCCGCATCCCGATCACGGGTACCAATCCCAAGGCCAAGCGCATCGAGTTCCGGGCACCGGACGCTTCGGGCAACCCGTATCTGGCCTTCGCCGCCCAGTTGATGGCCGGACTTGACGGAATCAAGAACCGAATCGAGCCGCACGAGCCCGTCGACAAGGATCTCTACGAACTGCCGCCCGAGGAGGCGAAGAACATCCCGCAGGTTCCCGCGTCGCTTGAGGAGGCCCTGCAGGCGCTTGAGGCCGACCACGATTTCCTGCTCGAGGGCAACGTGTTCACCAAGGACCTGATCGAGACCTGGATCGATTACAAGCGCAGCAATGAGATCAAGCCCCTCGCTCAGCGCCCGCACCCTTTCGAATACGAACTGTATTACGGCGTCTAGTCGCCGATCGCATCACGGCAAGGGCCGCAATCTCAGCGATTGCGGCCCTTGCCGTCTCATCGATCAGGTGGTCGCAGCGTCGGATCAGGCATTGTAGAACCGGCGTTCAAAGACCGCGCGGGCCCGCCGCGTGATGCGCAGATAGTCCTCCTCGAGCCGTGTCGCGGAACCCGGCGGGTATTCCATCAGACGTGCCACCCCCTCCAGATGCTGTCGGTCATGGGGCAGTACATCACTCGTCCGGGCGGACCACAGGGTCATCGCCGAACGGGCCCGGGACGCGAAGATCCAAGCATCGCGCAGCCGGGCCGCATCGGACTGGGTCACCAGAGCGGCGGCGAGCGCCGCATCCAGAGCCGCGAGTGTTGAGGGAGTCTGCAGCGAGGGGTACCGGTGGGCATTCTGCAACTGCCAGAGCTGGACAAGCCACTCGACATCGCTCAGCGAGCCTCTTCCGAGCTTCAGATGGCGACTCGGATCCGCGCCCTGGGGCAGTCGCTCTGCTTCGATTCGCGCCTTGATCCGCTTGATCTCGCGAACCTCCTGGGCACCGATCTGCTCAGGGTAGCGGATCTCATCCGCAAGGCTCGTGAAGGCCTGCACCAGGGCGAGATCGCCGACGACTCCGCGAGCACGCAGCAGTGCCTGCGCTTCCCAGGTCAGTGACCAGCGCTGGTAGTAGGCGCGATACGAGGAAAGCGAACGCACGATCGCGCCGTTCTTGCCCTCAGGGCGAAGACCGTTGTCGAGTTCGAAGGGCAGCAGCTCGTCAACGGTCAGTCGGCCGAGCTCGATCACGATCTGCTCGGCGCGCTGCTGGGCGATCTCACCACTCATTCCGGCGGTCGGGCGATACACGTAGATGACGTCGACGTCGGAGCCGAAACCGAGTTCGGCCCCGCCGTAGCGACCCATCGCGATGATTGCGAACTCCGGCCACGGCCCACCGTCACGGCGGATCATCCGAAGTGCGCCGCGCAGCAGCGCCGTGGTGATGTCGCTGAGGGCCGGACCGATCTCGTCAACGGTGATGAGTCCGACGATGGAGGCGATCGCGACTCGCAGCACTTCCCGGCGGCGAGCGGTGCGCAGGGCTAGCGCGGCCTGCTCCGGATCCGGGTGCCGGTTCACCGTGGCGACCGTTTCCTCATTCAGCACGGCCCAGCCCCGCGGTCGAAGCTCCTCATCCGACTGCAGCCAGGCGACCGCGGCGGGGGTGTGCTCGAGCAGGTCGCTGACGAATCGGGAGCCGGAGAGCACCTGGGTCAGCCGATGCGCGGCCAGCGAGGAGTCGCGCAGCATGCGCAGGTACCAGTTGGAGTCCCCCAGTGACTCACTCAGGCGACGGAAGGCGAGCAGACCGTGATCGGGGTCTGCACCCTCGGCGAACCAGCCGAGCAGTACCGGCAACAGGTGTCGTTGGATTGTCGCGCGTCGGGAGACGCCCTGAGTCAGTGCCGCGATGTGCGCCAGAGCGCCCTTGCTGTCCACGAAACCGATTGCAGCCAGCCGGGCCTCGGCCTGGGCGCTCGAGAGCACCTGTTCACCATCGGGGAGCAGGGCTACCGCGGCAAGCAGGGGGCGGTAGAACAGGCGCTCGTGCAGAGTCCGCACGGCGCCCTTGACCTGGGCCCACTGCTGGCTGATCTCATCGGCGGTATCGGCGATGCCGGTGGCTCGCGCGAGCCGGCGCAACTCGGCCTCATTGCGCGGCATCAGGTGCGTGCGCCGCAGGTGCTGCAGCTGCACGCGGTGCTCCAGCAGTCTGAGGAAACGATAGTCCTGTGCGAAATCGGCCGCCTCCTGACGCCCGATGTAGCCATTCTCGGCGAGAGCTCTGAGAGCTTCCAGCGTCCCTCGCTGGCGGATCCCTGGATCACTCTGGCCGTGCACCAGTTGCAGGAGTTGAACGGTGAACTCGATATCCCGCAGACCGCCCGGGCCAAGCTTGAGCTGCACGTCGACCTCGTCGGCGGGGATGTGCTCGGTGACCCGCTGGCGCATCCTCTGCACGCTATCGACGAAGCCCTCCCGGCTTGCCACACTCCACACCCTTGGGGCGAGCTCGTCGACGTAGCGCTGGCCGAGTTCGCGATCCCCGGCGAGGGGTCGCGCCTTCAGCAGGGCTTGGAACTCCCACGGCTTCGCCCAACGGTCGTAGTAGCTCAGATGGGATTCGAGAGTGCGCACCATGGCGCCGTCGCGGCCCTCCGGTCGCAGGTTGGCGTCGACCTCCCAGAGGGGCGGCTCCCCCGCAACCTCGTCGATGCCGCGCATGGCGAGCACGGCCAGTCGGCTGGCGATCTGGACCACCCGGGTGGTGTCCAATTCCGAGCCCGCGGCGCATTCGGTGACGAATATCACGTCGACGTCGCTGACGTAATTGAGCTCCGCGGCACCGGCCTTGCCCATTCCGATGATCGCCAGTCGGACATCGGAGACTTCCGAGCGCGGGATCATCACCCGGGCGTGCAGCAGCTCACTCCGCGCGACCGCCAAGGACGCCTCCAGCGCCGCTGCGGCCAGAGCGGCAAGAGTGGCGGTGACCATGTCGATGGCTGCCAGTGGATCCGGCTGCGCGAGATCGAGCGAGACGATCTGCGCCAGATGTCGCCGATAGCGGACCCGCAGGGCATTTCTGGCCGGATCCCCCGTGAGAGCGGCGAAGCCGTCCACGGCGCCAACCGAGGCAAGCAGGCTCTGATTCAGTTCTGTCGCATCGGGGAACCGGGCCAGCGGTCTCTCGAGACACCGCAACTCCTCGGGATTTCGAAGGAAGAACTCACCGAGCCCCGCGGAAGCCCCGAGCACCCTGATCAGCCGTCGGCTGTCGTTGACGCTGCGCAGGATCGACGTTATCGGTTCCGCAGTGCTGTTCAGCATTCGCAGCAGGAGTGTCAGGACCTGATCGGGGTCCGCGGCCCGCGAGAAGTACGGCAGCAGGGCGTCGTGCTCGACCCCGGTCAGCTCAGTGATGGTGGTGAGACCGGTGGCGGCACTGTCAAGGGACGCAAACCCCGCCCGCGCCAGATCGGTCAGCGATGTTTCGGTGCCGGCCATGAGCTCTATCTAGAGGATCTCCAGATTGTGCTCAAGCTCGAAGGGCGTCACCTGAGAACGATAACGACGCCACTCCTCGCGTTTGTTGAGCAGCACGTAGTTGAAAACGTGCTCGCCGAGGGCATCCGCAACCAGCTCGGAATTCTCCATCAGCCGCACCGCCTGATCCAGGCTCGCCGGCAGGGGCGAGTAGCCCAGCGCCTGGCGTTCCGAATCGCTCAGGCTCCAGACATCGTTCTCGGCCTCGCTGGGCAGTTCGTAACCCTCCTCGATCCCTTTGAGGCCGGCAGCCAGCAGCAGGGAGAACGCCAGATAGGGGTTGGCGGCGGAATCGATCGCCCGGTACTCGACGCGGGCGCTCTGTCCCTTGTTCGGCTTGTACAGCGGCACCCGGACCAGCGCCGAGCGGTTGTTGTGACCCCAGGTCACGAAACTCGGTGCCTCATCCCCGCTCCACAGCCGCTTGTACGAGTTCACGAATTGATTGGTCACGGCCGTGATCTCCGGCGCGTGCCTGAGCAGACCGGCGATGAACTGACGACCGATTCGCGAGAGCTGGTACTGCGCGCCCGCTTCATAAAAGGCATTCGTGTCGCCCTCGAAGAGGGATACATGGGTGTGCATTCCACTGCCCGGGTGCCGGGAGAGCGGCTTCGGCATGAAGGTCGCGTAGACGCCCTGCTCGATCGCCACCTCCTTGATCACGGTGCGGAAGGTCATGATGTTGTCGGCAGTCGTGAGCGCATCGGCGTAGCGCAGGTCGATCTCATTCTGGCCGGGGCCCGCCTCGTGGTGGCTGTACTCGACCGAGATGCCGAGGTCCTCGAGCATTCGCACGGAACGGCGGCGGAAGTCGTGGGCGGTGCCTCCCGGCACGTTGTCGAAGTATCCTGCGGAGTCGACGGGAAGCGGACCCTCGGTACCGAACTGGCTGGACTTCAGCAGGTAGAACTCGACCTCGGGGTGCGTGTAGAACGTGAACCCGCGATCGGCGGCCTTTGCCAGAGCGCGCTTGAGCACGTGCCGGGGGTCGGCGACCGCTGGCTGTCCATCCGGTGTCGTCAGATCACAGAACATCCGTGCGGTGGGGTCGATCTCACCGCGCCATGGCAGGATCTGGAAGGTCGTGGGATCCGGGTGTGCCAGCATGTCCGCCTCGAATGAGCGGGTCAGGCCCTGGATCGCCGAACCGTCGAAGCCGATGCCTTCGCTGAAGGCGCCCTCCACTTCCGCGGGAGCGATCGCGACGGACTTGAGGGTGCCGACGACGTCCGTGAACCACAGCCTTATGAACTTGACGCCGCGTTCTTCGATCGTCCGCAGGACGAAGTCCCTCTGCTTGTCCATTCAAGCCCTTTCTGCTCCAGTCATTAGGCTAGTGGCTATGCCGAGACTTCGCTTAGCGTTGGGCCAGACAAACCCGACGGTCGGGGACTTCGACGGCAATGCACGTCAGATCCTTGCCGCTGCACGCGCCGCCGCCGCCGCCGGTTGCGACCTGCTTGCGGTCGGGGAGATGGCACTGTCCGGCTATCCCATCGAGGATCTCGCCTCGCGACCCGACTTCCTGCGGGCCGCGAGCGAGGCGGCAGCGGATCTGGCCCGGCAGCTGGCGGAAGCGGGACTGGGCGCCCTGCCGGTGATCGTGGGGCACCCGGATGGCCCTCACGAGGCGCGAAGGCTCGCCACCAGCAATGCCCCGACCGCGATCGCACAGAATGTCGCCAGCGTCCTGCAGCACGGCAGCGTGCGCGGCCGCTACGTCAAGCACCACCTGCCGAACTACTCGGTCTTCGATGAATACCGGATCTTCATCCCCGGTGATGACCTGCTGGTACTGCGCGTGCAGGGGGCGGATGTCGCGCTGATCATCTGCGAGGATCTCTGGCGGGATTCCGGCCCGATCGACCGCGTGCTCGCAGCGAATGCCGGCCTGCTCATCGTGATCAACGGTTCGCCTTATGAGCGGGACAAGGACGAAGTCCGGCTGCCCCTGGTCACCCGGCGAGCCGTTTCGACCAACACGGCGATCGCCTATGTCAATCTGGTCGGCGGCCAGGACGACCTGATCTTCGACGGCGATTCGGTGGTGGTCGGCGCAGATGGCGAGATTCTTGCCCGCGCGCCGCAGTTCGAGGAACACCTGCTGATGGTCGACGTCGATGTCGCTGCGATGAGCGCTGCCGCCCCACCGAGCAAGGTCAGCAGGATCGAGCTCGCGGCCGGAGCTCCCGCCGATCGGCCACCGCTGACCGCCGACATTGCACAACTGCCGGACCCGCACGAGCAATTGTGGAATGCCCTGGTCCTGGCACTGCGCGACTACGTCCGCAAGAACGGCTTCCGATCCGTGACCCTCGGCCTCTCCGGCGGAATCGACTCCGCAGTGTGCGCAGTGCTCGCCGCCGACGCGATCGGCCCCGAGAACGTGTACGCCGTCTCGATGCCGAGCCGCTACTCGTCAGGGCATTCGAGGGATGACGCCGCTGAGCTGGCGGTGCGCACTGGCATCGGCTACCGGGTTGAGCCGATCAGCGCGCTCGTGCTGCCCTTCGAGGACCAGTTGAAACTGACGGGACTCGCCGCCGAGAACCTGCAGGCCAGGGTGCGGGCGGTGATCCTGATGGGTCTGTCCAACGCCGAGGGTCATCTGGTGCTCACAACGGGCAACAAGACCGAGCTCGCTGTGGGCTACTCCACGATCTACGGCGACTCGGTCGGCGGCTTCGCACCCCTCAAGGACGTACCGAAGACCCTGGTCTGGCAATTGGCAAGATGGCGCAACACGGTTGCCGTGCGGCGAGGACAGACGCCGCCGATTCCGGAGTCCTCCATCTCCAAGCCGCCCAGCGCCGAACTGCGTCCTGACCAGACGGATCAGGATTCACTCCCAGAATACGAACTGCTCGATGCCATTCTCGAGTCGTACATCGGTCAGCGGCACGGCCGCGACGAACTGATCACGGAGGGCTTTGCCCCGGATGTCGTGGACGAGGTGATTCGACTGGTCGACCGCGCGGAATGGAAGCGCCGCCAGGGCGCGATCGGGCCGAAGATCTCCGGAATGGCCTTCGGTCGCGATCGACGACTGCCCATCACCAATCGGTTTTCCTGAGCACCGCCGATGGGGCAGTCCTAGACTGGGGTCATGACTGAGCAGCCTGTGGCCAAGCGCGTTCGAACCAGACATTTCCAGCGCGCGAAAGAGCAGGGCATCCCGATCACCGGGCTGACCAGCTACGACCAGCTCACTGCGGGAATCTTCGACCGGGCAGGCGTCGACTTCCTGCTCGTGGGTGACTCCGCCGGGAACAATGTGCTGGGTTACGACACCACGGTGCCAGTGACCGTCGACGAGCTGATTCCGCTCACCCGCGCGGTGGCTGGTTCCGTCAGGCGGGCTTTCGTGATCGCCGACATGCCGTTCGGCTCCTACGAGACCGGCCCCGATGAGGCCCTGCACACCGCGTTCAGGTTCATGAAGGAGACCGGTGCGCACGGCGTGAAGCTCGAAGGCGGCCGACGCAGTGCCGAACAGATCCGGCGGATCGTCTCAGCCGGCATACCCGTGATGGCGCACATCGGCTTCACGCCGCAGAGCGAGCACGGGCTCGGCGGGCACACCATTCAGGGGCGCGGTGAGGCGGCCGAGGAACTGATGGCGGATGCGATGGCAGTGCAGAGCGCCGGGGCTTTCGCCGTGGTCCTGGAGATGGTTCCGGCCGCCGTCGCCGCCCGGGTCACCGCAGAGCTGACGATCCCGACAATCGGCGTCGGCGCGGGTGCCGACGTCGACGGTCAGCTGCTGGTCTGGACCGACTTCGCCGGCTTCACACCGGGGCGCATCCCCAAGTTCGTCAAGCAGTACGCGGATCTGAAGACAATTCTGGCCAATGCCGCAGGCGAGTACGTCAGCGATGTGGCAGAGGGCAGGTACCCGGCGCCGGAGCACTTCTACGACTGATCGTGATCAGTCGTACTCCGCGGCGTCCTCGGCGGCCCATTTCTCGGCATTCTCACGAAGCTTCTCGAGGGCGAGTTCTGCCTCCGCTCGGGTGGCAAAGGGTCCGATCAACTCCGATGCCAGCGACTGGCGCCCTTCTTCCACGACCCCGGTTCGGCGGTTGTACCAGTACTGAACCATAGGATGATCCTATGCCGAAGGATGCTGCTGGCCACCTGATCCCGGGAGCGGTTTCGCCGCGACGGCTGGTGCCGAGCCGGATCCCACGCCCGGAATACGTCGACAGAGCCGCCCCCGCGCCATATCAGGGCAACGACATCTACCCGCAGGACCGGATCGAGGCGATCCGGCGGGCCGGTCGCATCGCCGCCCAGGCGATAGAACTCGTCGGCCGGAGCATCCGGCCCGGAGCGACCACGGATGAACTCGACCGCATCGGGCACGAGTTTCTGATAGCGCACAACGCCTACCCGTCGACCCTCGGCTACCGCGGCTTCGCGAAGTCACTGTGCGCTTCAGTGAACGAAGTGATCTGCCACGGCATCCCCGACGACACCGTGATCGAGGAAGGCGACATCGTCAACATCGATATCACGGCTTTCGTCGACGGCGTGCACGGCGACGCCAACCAGACCTTCATCGCGGGCGCCGCCCGGCCCGAGGTGGCTGATCTGGTCGAGCGAACCCGGGAGGCGATGACCCGCGGGATCAGGGCCGTTGCGCCGGGTCGACAGGTGAACGTGATCGGCCGGGCCATCGAGTCGTACGCGAACCGTTTCGGATACGGCATCATTCGCGACTACACGGGACACGGCGTTGGCGATGCCTTCCACTCCGGGCTGATCATTCCGCACTACGACTCAGCACCGCTCTTCGACACGGTCATGGAAGTCGGCATGGTCTTCACGATCGAGCCCATGCTGACCCTCGGCACCGAGAACTGGGACGTCTGGGCGGACGGCTGGACGGTCACCACCCGTGACAAGAGCTGGTCGGCGCAGTTCGAGCACACTGTCGTGGTCACCGAGCACGGCGCGGACATTCTGACCCTGGCCGAGTGAGCGGAGAGCCATGACCACAGCCATCGGCATCGACATCGGCGGCACCGGCATCAAGGGCGCGATCGTCGACCTGGCCACCGGTGCGCTGATCAGCGATCGGGTGAAGCGTGCCACGCCGGCTCTGGCACGCCCCCATGATGTGGTCCGGATCGTGCGGGAGCTGCTGACGCGGATCGGGGCCGAGGGAGGATCCGATCCCGTCGGCATCTGCTTTCCCGCCGTCGTGCGCAACGGTCGCACCATGAGCGCTGCGAACGTCTCGCGAGAGTGGATCGGGCTGGATGCACTCGCCCTGTTCTCCGACGCTCTCGGGCGGAGCATCAGCGTCATCAACGACGCCGATGCCGCCGGACTTGCCGAGGCGCATTTCGGTGCGGGCCGGGGCGTGCATGGCCTGATCATCATGACAACGCTCGGCACCGGCATCGGCACCGCTCTGCTGTACGACGGTGTGCTGATCCCCAATTCGGAACTCGGACATCTGGAAATCGACGGCGTCGACTGGGAGACCAAAGCCTCGTTCGCTGCCAAGGAGCGCGACGATCTCGACTGGGGCGAGTGGGCTGCGCGACTGAACAAGTTCTATCAACGTCTGGAGGCGCTGCTCTGCCCCGAGCTGTTCGTGGTCGGCGGTGGGGTTTCTAAGAACTACGCGGAGTTCCTGCCGCTGCTTGACCTTGCGACACCGATTGTGCCGGCGGCATATCGAAACAACGCGGGCATCCTCGGAGCGGCCGCTTACGCCGCACGCTAGCGACGCCCGGATAGGGAATGGGCTGGCCGATACGCCGGGTATTGCTCCCCCGCTGATTGGCCGTGATTGGCTCTTGTCGTCATTCATGGAAATGCCTGGTCAGCGCGAGGTTATGTCGTGCTCAAATGGTTGCGCGTGATTGGCAGGCCTTCTGTTCGGGCACTTACGCGCCTCTGACGGCCATCTATCTAGGACGTGTGTTGCCACACGTCTCAAGCGATCTACCCGGACACTCGGCGAGCCGCGTCATCGTGTCCTGTCTGATCTTGCTCCGGACGAGGTTTGCCAGCAGATCTGGTCACCCAGACCTCTGGTGGTCTCTTACACCACCGTTTCACCCTTACCTGATGCCGAGGCATCAGGCGGTCTGTTTTCTGTTGCACTAGCTCTCGAGTTGCCCCGGGTGGGAGTTACCCACCGCCCTGCTCTGTGGAGCCCGGACGTTCCTCGGCGTCCTTTCGGACGACGCGACCGTCTGGCCAGCCCATTCCCGACCCAGTCTACCGCCTCAGCCGCCCGGACCGAAGTCCGCACCGAGATCCATGGCGCGGTTGGCCAGCGCGTCGGCGCGCATGTTCTCGGAGCGTGGTACCCACATGAACCGGACTGCTCGATGGCCCATCAGGGCCTGCGCCTCCTCGGCGAGCAGTTGCATGTCCGGGTGTTTGATTCGCCATCGACCGCTCAGTTGCTCGACAATGAGTTTGGAATCCATCCGTACAATGATCTCCGCCTCCGGGTCGAGGGCGAATGCGAACCGCAGCCCCTCGATCACACTCCGGTACTCGGCGACATTGTTTGTGGCGGTCCCGATGAATCGACCGATCTCGGCCAAGATCTCGCCGGTGTCGGCGTCGATGACAACGGTCCCCGATCCAGCGCGTCCAGGATTCCCCCGGGAACCGCCGTCTGCCTCGATCTCAATGGAGCGCGCCATCAGATTCCGGACTCCTCGGTGCGGATCAGGATGGCATTCGAATCCGGGCAGAGCACGACGTCGTCCGGGGCGGCGGCCCGGACGAGGTCGAGATCGGCTCCGGTCAGTGTCACCCCGCTGGCACTGGAGACCCCGTGCTGCAGCAGTGAGGCACCGAAGCCGTAACGTTGACGCTGCCGGTCGTAGAGGTCGATCAGGTCCGCGGGGAGCGTGCCGGCCAGCGCCAGCCGATCATCGAGCAGACGCTCTCGGTCCCCAGAGAGCTCCGCCAATCGCGCTTGACGCGCGGTCTGCGCGGCGTCAAGTTCGCCGAGCAGCCGATCGCGCTCCGCTTCGATCGCCGCCATCGCCTGGCCTTGCTCCTCGAGCTGTTCCATGACCGATAGCTGGATGTCGTCGAGATCGTCGCGGCGCTTGCGCAGCGAGGCCAGTTCGTGTTCGATCCCCACGGCATCTTTCGCCGAGGCCGTGTCATCGAGCAGGCGGGTATCGCGCTCGATCCGAGCCTGGACAACTCCGGCGTCGGATTCGAGTCGACTGAACTCGGTCCGAAGATCTTCGAGTGCGCCGCGCGCCGTCGCCAGCGCACCCCGGATTGTGGCCAGCCGCGCCTCGAGATCCATGATCACGGCGGTCTCCGGCGGCGTCAGGGCAGCGCGCTCAAGGCGCTGCAGCCGAGTATCGAGGTCCTGCAGGTCCAGGAGTTTGCGCTGGTCGCTCGCTGCGGCCTTCATCGTCATTGCACCACCATAAAATCCCACGGGTCCGTGCGGATTTCGCTGACCCTGACGTCAATGCCCGGCAGCACCGCCCGCAGCGCTGTTGCAGCGGAGTCGAGCCACAGCCACTCACTCGCCCAGTGTGACACATCGATGAGCGCCGTTCCGCCCGAGATCTGTGCCGCCTGCCGTGCCTCCTGAGCGGGATGGTGTCGCAAGTCCGCCGTGATGTAGACGTCTGCACCGGTCACGGCCGGGTGGGCCAGCAGGCTGTCCCCGGCGCCGGCGCAGAGCGCTACGCGCCGCACAGGCTGGTTGTAGTCACCGGATACCCTGACCCCGCCGGCCGTCGCCGGCAGCAGTAGCGCGATCCTCCGTGCGAGATCGCCGAGCGAGGTCGATTGGGAGAGATCCCCGACGCGACCGAGCCCGGTCGTTTCGTCGGCCGCGGCGACAATCGGCGCGACGTCTCGCAGATCCAGCGCCCGTGCAAGCGTCGCCGAGGTGCCGTCGGTCGTGACATCGGCGTTGGTGTGCGCCGAATACAGAGCACAGTCGGCGCGGATCAGGGTGGCGAGCAGGGCTCCCTTGTGCTGGTCTTCCGCGATGCTCGTCACCGGGCGCAGCAGCAGCGGATGATGGGTGAACAGGAGATCGGCCCCGACGGTGACCGCCTCGTCGACCGTGTTCCGCACCGCGTCGACCGCCAGCAGGATCGTGCGGATCTCGGCCCGAGGCCGACCACTGACAAGGCCGACCACGTCCCACTCCTCGGCACCGCTCGGCGGCCACAGCGTCGCTATCATCCGCGTGACCTGGTCAAGTGACGCCATCTCGAATCCCCCGATCAGCTCTCGTCGGCGAGCGCACTGACCACCATGCGTCGGCCGCCCTCCTGACGTCGAATGGGGCCGAGGCTGAGGCTGAGGGACGTGAGCAGTCCAACGGCGAGGGCGATGAACACCCCGATGTCACTGGTCACCAATTCAGCGGGAACAACTCCCTCCAGAAGCCGTAGCAGATAGCCCTGCCACTGCAGCCAGCCGACGTCTCCGTGGGCGAATCCGAAACCGATGACCGTTGCGACGACCAGACCTGCCAGATTGACCCACTGCACGTCCGGGTAGCTGCCGCCGCGGCGCACCAGACTGTGCGGGTCGAATTGGCGCAGCCGCAACATCATTTCCCCGGTGAAGATTCCCGTCCATGCCGCGACCGGAACCGCTATCGCCGTGGCGAGATCGAGGATCATGGTTCCGAAACCGATGTCCGCGAAGATCAGCGCCGCCGTGCTGAGGCCCACCAGCAGGGCGACCGGCAGCACGGCACCCTGACGGCTGATGGAGAAGCCGATATTCTGCAGAGCGAAGCCCCCCGAATAGAGAGCGAGCGCGCTGCCGGCGAGCAGGCTCAAGCACAGGGCGAGCAGCAGCGGAACGGGGTACCACAGCGGCAGCAGGGCGGCGATCGAGGCGACGGGGTCGACCACAAGGCCCCCAGCCAGACCCGGATCGCTCGCCGCCAGCAGAGCGCCGTAGCTGATCAGCAGGAATGGCGCAACCGTCGCACCGAAGCTCGCGGACAACATCGCAGCGCTTCCCGATGTACTGGGGCGCTGATAGCGGGCGAGGTCGGAACTGCTCTGCGCCCAGCCGAGGCCGACAAGGCTGAAAACTACCGCTGCGCCGCTGAGCAGCAGCCACCATGAGCCGTCGGCGGCGGTAGTCGCCGCTGCCAAATCGATCCGCCACCAGGTCAGAGCCACCAGCATGATGATCAGCACGAGAGAGCCCCCGCTGACGATCAACTGCAACAACGCCAGAACGCGGAAGCCGAGGAACGAGACGATCAGAATCGCCACAAAGGCAACGGCGAGCGCGATCACGCCGATCTCTCTACTTCTGAGAATCGTCGTCCAGCCCGCCGCGGCGAACAATGCCATCGTCGAGGTCACGAGCAGCCACAGCAGCAGGGTCGCCATGAAAACCCGGGTGAGCACAGCAAGGGCGGCCGGCACGATGTTGCCGATCAGGCCGAAGCTTGCCCGTGATACCACCATTGTCGGCTGTCCGCTCCACTTGCCGGCGAGCGTGCCCAGGGACAGTGGCACGAATGAGACGGCGAGACCGGCGAGCGTCGCGAGGATCGTCTGTCGAAGGTTCATGCCGAGGCCGAACAGCACGGCACCGGCAGCGATGCTGATCACCGAGGAGTTCACGGAGAACCACAGCCAGAACAGGCGCGTGGAGTGGCCGACCCGTCGATCCAACTCGGTCGGCACGACGCCGGCGTGCTCGAGCCCGAATCCCGGCGCCCCGGCCGCCATTGCGGGGGCGGCGTCGACCTCGGCGACGACCACCGGGGCTTCGGCACCGGGTGCCGGTACCACCACCGGCTGCTCATCCGAGAGCGTGTGGAGGTCGGCCTGAACGGTGGCATCGGGGGCGGACGGCTCGGTCGTCTCGTCAGCTTCCCGCGCTTGCTCCGCCCGCGACACTGCAGAGTCGTGCTCCGCGGTCGGCGCCCCGGCCAATTGGGCGAGCAACGACTCGTAGCTCGGCGGGACCTCGGTTCCTGTGGTCACCATCGCGCCGGCGTCGCCGACATGGTCGGCGTCGGCCGAATCGTCAGGGCTCGGATTCCCGTCCGCATCGCTCTGCTTCGATTCCTGGGAGTGCACGCGACCGGCAGCACCCGGTGCCGGCTCGGGAAGGAACGGCAGTGAGATCACGTCGGCGAAATCCGGTTCCACCCGACGAAGCATCTCCGCTGCCGCCGAGGTGCCGATCTGCCTGAGCTGCGCTTCCCATGCCCGGTACTGCGCCGCCTCTTCGTTGCGCAGCGTCAACTGCTGCTCGAGTTGTTCGATTCTGCCGAGCGTGCCCGAATCCTCGTCCACGGGCTGTGAAAGCAACTCTGAGAGTTGCTGGTCGTTCAGGGAGGATCGGGCGGGAACAGCGGGCAGCCGCGCGTCACCGCCACCTTGCGCATCACCCTCACTCATGGCGAGATTCTATCGAGCCGATTCAGCGAAATCGGGGACGCCGAGCCGTCATCACCGGGGCGACACCGGCCATGATCAACGCGAGCCCTACCCACGCGGTGGCGCTCAGCTGCTCGCCCACGACCGTCACCGCGAGCAGGGTCGCCACAACGGGTTCGATCAGGGTGATCGTTGTCGCCGAACTGCTGCCGACGGTGCGCAGTCCCTGGCCGAACAGCAGGTACGCGAGGAACATCGGACCGAGCGCGAGGTATGCCACTATGGGCATCGTCGCCGGGTCCGACCAGTGCTGAGCGCCCAGGACCAGCACAAGCGGCATCAGCAGGATGGCGCCGAACCCGAACACCGCGCCCATGACGGACCGGGCGCTGTGACCACGGGCGATCAGGCGCACGGAACCGTAGGTGTACACCGCGTAGGACGCCCCCGCAAGCAGTCCGAGAATAATGCCCGTGTTCCGGATGGCCGGGTTCTGGCCGATCACTCCGCCCCCGCCGATCAGGAGGATCATTCCCAGGAGGGCGAACCCGGTGCCGATTCGCCACGGCCACCCGGGTGCTCGACGCTCGATCATGACTTCAAGCGCTGCCGCGAAAATTGGTGCTGAACCCAGTGCCACGACCGTGCCGATGGCGACACCCGCGAAGTCCATGCCCGAGTAGAAGGCCAGCGGGTAGACGAACACGCTCCCTGCGCCGACACCGAGCCAGCCGAGCGCGGTTCGATCCCGAAGCAGCGCCAACACCCCACGCGGCGTCGTGATCAGGAGGAGCACTCCGCCGATGCCCATGGTGGCTGCGCCGACGAAGAGCGGGCTGACATCAGCGGGCAGCAGGCTAGCGGCCGTTCCGGTGGTCCCCCAGAGCACCGAGGCGAGAGCGATCAAGAGGGCTCCCGAAGCACCCGCGCTGCGTCCCGGATCAACCAGCCTGCGCACGAGCGTTCACTCCCGCCCTCTGTGAGTGGGCCCTACCGGGCTCGAACCGATGACATCCACGGTGTAAACGTGGCGCTCTACCAACTGAGCTAAAGGCCCCCACCTGCGACGACAGGGAACTCCATGCTATCGGAGCCACGTGCCCAGCACCTCACTGCCGAATTCTCGACCACGGCCTAGAATCGGAACGCGTGGCTACCGCTCGCGTAGCTCGCGATCCGACCATCGCGGGAAGCTGCTCAGGCTCGTCTGGAACAGGGAAGAGGTCAGTGGTGGCAGTAAACGATCGGGATCCCTACTCGGTGAACAACATCGACTCGGACCCTGAAGAGACACTCGAATGGCAGGAGTCGCTGCGCGCACTCGTCGCCGCCCGCGGCCACGATCGCGGTCGTGAGATCATGCTCAGTCTGCTCAAGCAATCCCATGATCTGCACCTTGGCGTGCCGATGGTGCCGACGACGGATTACCTCAACACGATCGCGCCCGAGAACGAGCCGGTCTTCCCCGGCAACGAGGAGATCGAGCGTCGCTACCGGGCCTGGATCCGGTGGAACGCCGCCATCACCGTGCACAGGGCGCAGCGGCCCGGCATCGAAGTGGGTGGCCATATCTCCACATACGCAAGCGCAGCGTCCCTCTATGAAGTCGGACTCAACCACTTCTTTCGCGGGCAGGACCATGAGAGCGGCGGCGACCAGGTCTTCTTCCAAGGGCACGCCTCCCCCGGCATGTATGCCCGCGGCTACCTCGAGGGCCGCCTCAGCGCGGATCAGCTCGACGGCTTCCGACAGGAGAAGAGCCACCGGCAACTCGGTGGGCTCTCCTCCTACCCGCACCCACGACAGATGCCCGAGTTCTGGCAATTCCCGACCGTGTCGATGGGTCTGGGCCCGATCAACGCGATCTATCAGGCCCAGCTCAACCGTTACCTGACGAACCGGGGCATCAAGGATGCAAGCCGGCAACAGGTCTGGGCGTTCCTGGGCGATGGCGAAATGGACGAGGTGGAGAGCCGCGGCGCCCTGCAGCTGGCTGCCAACGAGCAGCTCGACAACCTCACCTTCGTGGTCAACTGCAATCTGCAGCGCCTTGACGGACCCGTTCGCGGCAATGGCAAGATCATCCAGGAGCTCGAGAGCTTCTTCCGCGGTGCCGGCTGGAATGTGATCAAGGTGATCTGGGGTCGGGAATGGGACAGTCTGATCGCCCGGGACACCGCTGGCGCGCTCGTCAACCTGATGAACACCACGCCTGACGGTGACTACCAGACCTACAAGACCGAGTCCGGCGCGTACATCCGCGAGAATTTCTTCGGGAGGGATCCGCGCGCCCTGCAACTGGTCGAGACGTACTCAGACGAACAGATCTGGGGCCTGCGTCGCGGCGGACACGACTACCGCAAGGTCTATGCGGCGTTCAAGGCAGCCAGTGAGCACACAGGTCAGCCGACGGTGATTCTGGCGAAGACGATCAAGGGCTACGGTCTCGGCCCCAGTTTCGAGGGCCGCAATGCCACCCACCAGATGAAGAAGCTCACGCTGGAGAACCTCAAGCAATTCCGGGACGAGATGCGCATCCCCATCACCGATTCCCAGCTGGAGGAGAATCCCTACCTGCCGCCGTACTACCACCCGGGGCCCGATGACGAGGCGATCCAGTACCTGCAACAGCGACGCCGCGAACTCGGCGGCTACGTCCCCGAGCGCCGCAGCAGGTTCACCGAGATCAGCCTCCCCGACGATTCCGCTTACGCGGCGGCAAGGAAGGGCTCCGGAACGCAGGAGATCGCCACCACGATGGCCTTCGTGCGACTGCTCAAGGATCTGCTTCGCGCCGAGGACTTCGGCAATAGGATCGTGCCGATCATCCCCGACGAGGCACGAAC
This sequence comes from uncultured Actinomycetota bacterium, assembly GCA_963703545.1. Taxonomy (GTDB): domain Bacteria; phylum Actinomycetota; class Actinomycetes; order Actinomycetales; family Microbacteriaceae; genus CAVPES01. The sequence continues at coordinate 473 of CAVPES010000075.1, read as the reverse complement.
CTTCGGCATGGATGCCTTCTTCCCGACCGCGAAGATCTACAACCCCAACGGCCAGACCTACACCTCCGTCGACCGGGCACTACTGCTGGCCTACCGGGAGAGCCCTCAGGGTCAGATCCTGCACCAAGGCATCAACGAGGCAGGATCGGTCGCCTCGTTCACCGCCGTCGGCACGGCCTACGCCACGCAGGGCGAACCGCTCATTCCGATCTACGTCTTCTACTCCATGTTCGGATTCCAGCGCACCGCCGACTCGATCTGGGCAGCCGGTGACCAACTCGCCCGCGGCTTCATGATCGGCGCCACCGCAGGACGAACGACGCTCACCGGAGAAGGACTGCAACACGCGGACGGCCATTCACTCGTGCTCGCCGCGACCAACTCGGCCATCATCTCCTATGACGCGGCATACGGCTATGAGATAGCCCGCATCGTGCGCGCCGGCATCGAGAGAATGTACGGCGGAAGTCACC
>CAVPES010000074.1:0-3828 GCA_963703545.1 uncultured Actinomycetota bacterium | reverse complement strand
ACTCATCGCCGAATCGTGAAGGATCACCGCACGATCGAGGAACTGTCGGGGCGCTGGCCCGGCAAGGGTCTCACGAGAACGTCATGGCGGAGCAGCCTGACCTCAGCCCGCAGCGATTCTCTCGTGGTGATGGATGACCTCTGCCACGATGAACGCGAGGAACTTCTCGGCGAACGCCGGATCCAGGTGCGACTCCTCCGCCAGAGCGCGCAGCCGCTGCACCTGTTCGCGCTCCCGCTCCAGATCCGAGGGGGGCAGGCCGTGCTGGGCCTTGAGTCTGCCGACGCGCTGGGTGAACTTGAACCGCTCGGCGAGCATGTGGATCAGAGCAGCGTCGATGTTGTCGATGCTCTGCCGGAGTTCACCAAGTTCTGCGGGGAGATTCTGCTGCGGGGCCATGCCCCGACTTTAGCGAATCAGCGAGTGCCACCGTAGTCTTGAAAGGTGAGTAATCTCCTCGTCACCGGCGGTGCCGGCTTCATCGGCTCCAACTTCGTGCACTACGTCCTGGCCAACACCGAGCACTCAGTGACGGTACTCGACAAGCTCACCTATGCCGGCAACCTTGCTTCCTTGGGCGGCCTGCCGGCGGATCGGTTCACTTTCGTACAGGGTGACATCGGGAATGCGAGCTTGGTCGACACGCTGGTCGCCGGGGCCGACGCGGTCGTGCACTACGCTGCCGAGTCGCACAATGACAATTCCCTGGCCGAGCCTCGGCCGTTCGTCGACACCAACATCATCGGCACGTACACGCTGATTGAGGCAGCCCGAAAACACGACACTCGCTTCCACCACATCTCCACCGACGAGGTTTACGGCGACCTCGAACTGGACGATCCCGCCCGGTTCACCGAGAACACGCCCTACAACCCGTCCAGTCCGTACTCGTCGACCAAGGCGGGCAGCGACCTGCTGGTACGGGCGTGGGTGCGCTCCTTCGGCCTGCGCGCGACGATCTCCAACTGCAGCAACAACTACGGCCCCTACCAGCATGTCGAGAAGTTCATTCCCCGCCAGATCACGAACGTGCTCACTGGCCAGCGTCCCAAGCTCTACGGCTCCGGCGAGAACGTCCGGGACTGGATCCACGCCGACGATCACTCCTCCGCAGTGCTGACCATCCTCGACAAGGGCGAGATCGGTCAGACCTACCTGATCGGCGCGGATGGCGAGCGGAACAACAAGGAAGTCGTCGAGATGATCCTCGAACTGACCGGAGCTCCGCGCGACGCGTACGATCACGTCATCGACCGGGCCGGACACGACCTCCGCTATGCCATCGATTCGACCAAGCTGCGCACCGAACTGGGCTGGCTGCCCCGCTACGGCGACTTCGAGGCCGGTCTGGCCGACACGATCGCCTGGTACCGCGACAACGAATCCTGGTGGGCGCCGCAGAAGGCCGCCACCGAAGCCAAGTATCAACTGCAGGGTCAGTAGCTCCGCCGACTCTAGCCGGGGAGCGTTCGCCGCCGCAGCCGCAGCCGGCTCTGGGCCAGCAGAATACCCAGGAAGACCAGCACGGCACCGACCGGTTCGTGCCAGCTGAGCGACTCGCCGAGCACCAGGAACCCCAGAGCGACGCCGACCACCGGTGTGATGTAGGTGACCGTGGAGGCGCTGGTGGGCCCCCACGCTCGGATCACCGACATGTTCCACACGTAGGCGATGCCAGTACCGAGTGCACCGAGCAGGACGAGGGCGCCGATCACCCGGAAGTCGAGCTGCACGTCACCCGCGGCGACCCAGGGCGTCAGCAGCAGCATCAGGAAGCCGGCGATCCCGATCTGCAGGAAGGCCGCCGTGATGCCGGATACCGAGGAGCCGCTGATGTACTTGCGGGTGTAGGCGAAGGTGAAGCCGTAACAGGTCACCGCCCCCAGGCACGCCAGCTGGCCGAGCAGACTGCCGGCCAAGCCCGCCGACCACGGGCCGATGATCACGACGACGCCGACAATGCCCAGTGCGACCCCGGTCACCTGAACACGATTCAGACGCTCGACCCGGAAGACGAGGGTGGCCATCAGCGCGGTGGTGATCGGGGTGACCGCATTGAAGATGCTGGCCAGCGCCGAGGTGACCTGCTGGGTTCCCCAAGCGAAGAGCAGATGGGGCACGAGAGCGCCGGTGACCGCGATCACGGTGAAATGCAGCCACATGATCGGTTCGCGAGGAAGCGCGCTGCGGGTGACCAGCGTGATGACCCCGAGAGTCAGACCACCGAGCACCAGGCGGGTCCAGGCCACCTGACCGAAGCTCACCCCGGTCAGGGCCACCTTCATGAACAGGAAGCTCGCACCCCAGATCACGCCCATCGCGACGAACTGAGCGATCAGTGCCCATTGCCCGCTCGATTCGCGGCCCGCCACCGGGGTCGGTGCGCTCGGCATCACTCGTGCAGGGTCACGGGAGCGCCGGCGTAGGAGTCGAGGCGCTCGATCAGCCGCGCCTTCACCGGCGGCCAATCGTCGAGGATGATCGACGAGATCGCGGAGTCCCGCCAGGTGCCGTCGGCACGGGGTTTGTCTCGACGGGCAATGCCCTCGAACGTCGCGCCGAGCTTGGCGATCGCGGCCCGCGAGCGCAGGTTCAGGGCATCCGCCTGGATCTTGACCCGGCCGAAGCCGCTGTCGAAGGCAAGACCAAGCAGCAGCAGCTTGCTCTCCGGATTGACCGCGGTACCCCAGACGCGCGGGTCGAAGGCCGTCCAGCCGATGTGCGTCGACTCGTTCTCCGGCTCGAAGTCGCCCAGCGTCGTGGTGCCGACGATGCGGTCACGATGCGGGCCGGTATTGATCACCACGAGGTAGGGGTTGCCCTTTTCCCACTGGAAATAGCCGAGAGCCCAGTCCACGAATTCGTCCTCGGTGTCCCGATAGGCCGCGGGTCCGCCACCGTATCCGCCCTCGAATACGCCGGGGTGCGCGATGACGGGGAAGAGCTCGGACGCTCGGTCGCGAGTGAAGGGTTCGAGTCGGATGTAGCGGCCCTCGATCACGGCGGGCTCCGGACGAATTGCAGTCACACGTCCATCCTGCCAGTCAACGTCGGCTGCGCGTCATCCGGCTTCGCCGCCGGTTCGACGCTTCGCCGCCGGTTCGCGGGTAGCGCAGCGCCGAACCCGCAGCGAATCGCGGCACCGCCCTAGTCCAGCAAGTCGTGCAGGGAGATCACTGCCTCACGCTCGGGGCCGACGCCGATCGCCGAGATCCGGGCGCCGCTCATGGCTTCCAGACTCAGCACATATCGCTGGGCCGCGATGGGCAGGTCGGCGAAGACGCGGGCACCCGAGATGTCCTCGTCCCAGCCCTCGTAGAGTTCGTAGATCGGAACGGCGTGGTGGAAGTCGGACTGCGAAACGGGCACTTCATCGACCCGGCGACCATCGATCTCGTAGGCAACGCAGACCGGGATGGTCTTCAGACCGGTCAGCACGTCGAGCTTGGTCAGCACGAAATCGGTGACGCCGTTGATCCGGGCCGCATAGCGGGCTATCGGCGCGTCGTACCAGCCGGTGCGCCGGGGTCGACCCGTCGTCGTGCCGTACTCGTTGCCGTTGGTGCGCAGGAACTCTCCGAATTCGTCGTCCAGCTCGGTGGGGAACGGGCCGGCGCCAACCCTGGTGGTGTAGGCCTTCGTCACCGCGATCACCCGTTCAATGCGGTTCGGCGCCACCCCGGATCCGGTGGACGCGCCGCCGGAGGTCGCACTCGACGACGTCACGAACGGGTACGTGCCGTGGTCGATGTCCAGCATGGTCGCCTGGCCGCCCTCGAACAGCACCGTCTTGCCCGCGTCCAGGGCGCGATTGAGGTCGAGCGTTCA
>CAVPES010000073.1:0-13923 GCA_963703545.1 uncultured Actinomycetota bacterium | reverse complement strand
CCCGCGGTCCCAGGACCGGCCCGATGATCGCCAGGGTGAGCAGTCCGCCGAGCCAGACTGCGGCTCCCACGGTGTGCAGGCCGATCCCGACGATTGCGTCGACGTGTCCAGCCGCACCCGCGGCATGGCCCTGCAGCGCCAGCGGCACAAGTCCCCAGAACGCGAGGGCTGCGACAAAGAACAGCGCCGTGTGGTTGCGGACCGCGAAACACAGCACCGTCACGACTGCCGCGATCAGGATCGTCTGGAACCAGGCCACTCCCAGGTCGATCTGCCCGAAGAAGAAGGCAAGCCGAGCACTGAAATCAGAACCCGGAGACAGCGATGCATCGGTGACATCGAGGAAGATAAGAAACGCGGTGAGTGCGGAGGAAACCGTCCAGGTCGCCGCTGCGGCGGCGGCCAGATCGAGCGCTCGTCCGAACTCCCGCTCGCGGGAGCTGAGCGCGAATATCACGAGGGCCAGAGCGCCGAGGGTGCCGGCCTCAGCGATATTGACGAGCATCTTGCTGACCGGGATGCCGTACCGGACCAGCGGACCCGCAGAGCCGAGCAGGTCCGCGGAAGCCCCCTGTCCGATGGCCAGCCCGATCACAACGCTCGCAAAAGCGACAACCAGCAGAATCGCAGGACCGGCTACGCGGACAGTTCTCGGCACCCCGCAAGCCTATGCCGACCGAGCACTGCCGAAAAACGTCTGGACAACGAGCGAGAGGGTGCCGACATCATCGACACCCTCTCGCCAAATCGTGGATCCTACTTGGCGGCAGCTTTCAGCTTGCTGCCCACGCTCACCTTGACGCGCTTGCCCGCAGGAATCTGAATCGTCGCACCCGTCTGCGGGTTGCGGCCCGTGCGAGCCGAGGTCGCGGTCTGCTCGACGGCCAGCCATCCGGGGATGGATACCTTTCCGCCGGCAGCCACCGTCGAGGCAATGGTCGCGAATAGTGCGTCAACGACACCGCCAACAGCAGCCTGGCTCAGGTCGGTGGCGGCAGCCACTTTGGCGACGAGCTCAGTCTTGTTCAGGTTGTCAGCCATTTGTGTCCTCCTCGGACGATGCTGTTCCAAGGAGGAACAGGCTCTTTCGATTGTTTTCAGTAAGCGACTCTAGGGCGTGAAAGCCGGTGAATCGCTTGAAACCTACCAGCTTGACTTGGTAATCCCGGGCAATTCGCCCCGGTGTGCCATGTCACGGAAGCGGATACGGGACACCCCGTATTTGGTCAGCACACCACGTGGACGACCGTCGACGGCATCGCGGTTGCGGACTCGGATCGGGCTGGCATTGCGAGGAAGCTTCTGCAGGCCGAGTCGAGCCGCTTCTCGCTGTTCAGCGGTGGAGTCGGGGCTGACCAAAGCCTTCTTGAGCTCGAGTCGCTTCGCCGCGTAGCGCTCGACGACGACCTTGCGCTGCTCGTTGCGGGCAATCTTGCTTTTCTTGGCCATGTGATTAGCGCTCCTCTCGGAATTCAACGTGCTTGCGCACTACGGGATCGTACTTCTTGAGCACGAGGCGGTCAGGGTTGTTACGGCGGTTCTTGCGAGTGACGTAGGTGTATCCGGTACCCGCGGTCGAACGAAGCTTGATGATGGGGCGGACGTCCTGCTGCTTCGCCATTAGAGCTTCACTCCTCGGGCGATCATGCTGCCGACGACAGCCTCGATACCCCGGACATCGATCATCTTGATTCCCTTGGCCGAGACGTTGATGGTGATGTTGCGGCGAAGCGAGGGGACGTAGTACGTCCTGCGCTGGATGTTCGGGTCAAAACGACGCTTGGTGCGCCGGTGAGAGTGTGAGATGTTGTGCCCGAAGCCAGGAACGGCTCCGGTCACCTGGCACACTGCTGCCATGGTCTTCCTCCAATACCGTAGGACGAGAATGCCCTACCCAAGATCTCTTGTCGGCACGCGGATATCCCCTGACCGCTGAGGAAAGTGGATTCTGCGCACGATGTGAACGGAGAGGCCGTTCAACCAAAGGCTTATTCTACGCGGAATTCCGCGGTTTCTGCAAGCCGGCCAGTCCCCGCGGTCAGCGGAACTGCCAGCACCCCATTGAACCGCGCGCTCGCGTGCGACGCGTGCGCCCGTGTGCGACACAGCATGGGTCGCACACGGGCGCATGGCGCGGCTACGTGGTGGTGCGGGCGCGGGGTCGTGGTGGTGCGGGCGCGGGGTCGTGGTGGTGCGGGCGCGGCTACGTGGTGGGTGGGGGGGCTACGTGGTGGGTGGGGGCGGGGCTACGTGGTGCTGCGAGTGCAGGAGGCGCAGCGCCCGAATACGTCGACGACGTGGGCCGGCTGGGTGAAACCGTTCGCCGCCGCCACTCGCGCCGCCCACTGCTCGACCGCGCCGGCCTCGATCTCGACCGTCAGCCCGCAGTTCAGGCAGATCAAATGATGATGGTGACCCGGCGAGCACGCCCGATACAGTGCTTCCCCATCCGGCGACTGGATCGTATCCGCCTCGCCCTGCTCGACCAGGTCGGCGAGAGCTCGATACACGGTCGCCACACCGATCGTGGAACCGTCCTGGTGCATGCGCTGGTGCAGAGTCTGGGCGGCAACGAAGTCCTCACTCGCTGACAGCGCTTCGCGTACCGCTATGCGCTGCCAGGTGCTTCGACGTCGGGTTGAGTTCACGACACTGCCGCCACGCCGTCACGAGCCGACGTCGATTCGCCGGCCGCTCGACCGTTGCGACCGTGCCGGAGCTGCCAGCTGCGGGTGAGTCGACAGAGCAGGTAGATCGTGAATGAGATCGTGGTGATGTAGGGACTGATCGGAATGGAGCCGCCCAGGGCCAGCAGGATACCGCCGACCGTCGAGACGACAGCGAAGGTCACACTCAGCACGGGCACCAGAATCGGCGAGGCGGAGAGCTGCAGTGCTGCGGCTGCCGGAGTGACCAGAATCGCCAGCACCAGCAGCGCGCCGACGATCTGCACGCCGACCGCGACCGCAAGACCCAGCAGCAGCATGAACACGATCGACAGCCCGCGCACCGGTACCCCGCGGGCAGCCGCGACCTCCGGATCCACGCTCGCGAAGGTGAGCGGTCGCCAGATCACCAACAACGCGATGATGACGACCCCCGAGATGATGACGAGCTCGCCCAGGCGCGGGTTGTCGACCGCGACGATCTGCCCGGTCAGCAGGCCGAACTTGTTCGAGGCACGACCGGGATAAAGCGCGAGGGCCAGGATGCCGAGTCCCAGGCCGAAGGGCATCAGCACCGCCGTGATCGAGTTTCTGTCTCTCGCCCGCGAGCCGAGAATGCCGATGATGAGCGCGGCGATGAGCGAACCGACGATCGAACCCTGCACGACGCCGATGCTGAAGAGGAGTCCCGCGGCGGCACCCGCGAAGGACAACTCGCTGATCCCATGCACCGCGAAGGCCATGTCCCGCGTCATCACGAAGACGCCGATCAGACCGCCGACCAAGCCGAGGACGCCGCCCGCCAGAATCGAATTGCGCAGCAGCACCAGCAGTTCCCCGTAATTGTCGAAGACGAAGAACTGGCTCCAGATGTCGAGATCGGCCATCATCGAACCCGCATCTCGGGGCCGTCGTACTGGTGGTCGTGACCGTGCGGGTCGTCGGGTGCACCGATGACGACTATCCGGCCGCGGGTCGTGATCACATCGACGGGACTGCCGTAGAGCTCGCTCAGCACGCTGCCGCGCAGAACCTCGTCCGGTGCGCCGATCCGGAACCGGCCGCCGGCCAGATAGAGCACTCGGTCGACCATTTGCAGCACGGGATTGATGTCATGCGTGACGAAGAGCACGCCGGCCGCTCTGGCTCGACGCTCACGATCGATCAGTTCACTGACCGCGCGCTGGTGAGCCAGGTCAAGAGAGAGCAGGGGCTCATCGAAGAGCAGAAGCTTGGGGTCACCCGCCAGCGCCTGGCCGATCCGAAGCCGCTGCTGCTCGCCGCCGGAAAGAGTATTGATGGGGGCCTTGGCGTAGGCGGTGGCTCCGACCGCCTCGAGCAGAGCATCGATCGTGGCGCGCCTGGCCCGCGACGGCAATCCCGGACCCCAGCGATGGCCGTCCAAACCAAGACCGATCAGGTCCCTGCCGCGCAGGGGAACGCGGTCATCGGCAAGCTTCTGCTGCGGCACGTAGCCGATCCGGCGATCGCCGCGGCCGATCCGTGCGCCTGCGAACTCGATGGAGCCCTTTGTCAGGGGGACGAGACCGAGAACCGCCTTCAGGAGGCTGCTCTTGCCTGAGCCGTTGGCACCGAGAACCGCGATGAACTCGCCCGGCCTCACCTCAAGGTCCAGCGCATCCCACAACACGCGGTCGCCGAAGCTCAGGCGCGCGTCACGGATGCGCAGTACCGGCAGAACGGCCGGTACTGCCGCGGTCACTGCTACGGGCTCACTGCTCAAGTGCTGTGCCAATTCCTAAGAGATTCGCGGCCATCCAGGTCTGGTAGTCGCGGCCATCGGGGAGCGTCTCGGTCATGGCGATGACCGGGATGCCATTGCGCTCGGCCTCGCTCATAAGAGCGTCAGTCTGCGCCCCAGCGGTCTGCGCGTTCACGACGAGCCCATCCACGCTTCGCTCGGACAGCAGCGCGAGCATCATGCGCATGGCAGCAGCGGGTGCATCGATTCCTTCTTCGATCGCTGCACTGAACTCGGCGGGTGTCAGGTTCACCAGTCCAAGTGCATCCAGCAGATACAAGGGAAGGGCTTCGGTCACCGCGACGCTCATGCCGTCGACGTGGCCCGCCAGCTCGGTGCGCTGCACCACCAGATCGGCGATCGCAGCACCGAACCGGGCGGCGTTGGCCTGGTAGTCGTCCGCACCGCCTGGGTCGAGTTCGGACAACCGGGTGGCGATCTCGCCCGCGAGATTCTGCATTCTCTCGAAGTCATACCAGACATGCTCGTTGAGCTGTCCGACGGCGGGCCCGACCTCACGCCCCGGGATGTCCACCACCGTCAGCACCGGTGCCGCCACGTTGCCACTGGCGCTGATCAGAATTTCGAAGAAGGCGTCGTAACCACCACCGTTGCCGATGAGCAGCTCGGCTTTGGAGACGGCGAGCTGATCCTGAGCGCTCGCCTCATACTCGTGGGGATCCTTGGCGGCACTGTCGATGATTGCCGTGACCTCGACGCCGGCGCCCGCGACCTGTCGGGCAATATCGGCATAGACATCGGTGGAAGCGACGATGCTCAAACCTTGGCCGGCCCCGTTATCAGCCTGAGCACAGCCGACCAGGGCGACGATCAGGGCGACGGAAGCCATCGCGGAAACGGGGGCGGTGAGGTGACGGTGCATGAGGAATCGATCCAAGTCGGCGGGAGGCCCTCACCCTACCGCTTATTGATAATGATTGTCAACACGGCCGCTGATCAGTCGAGCAGCAGAGCCGGCTCCTCGAGCACGCTGGCGACGTCCGCGACGAAACGACTGGCGACATCGCCGTCCACCACGCGGTGGTCGAAACTCGCGCCCACTGTCGTGACCTGTCGCACCCTGACTTCGCCGTCGACGACCCAGGGCTTGGGCTTTATCGTGCCGAATGCCAGGATGGCCACCTCGCCCGGGTTGAGGATCGCATTGCCGGTGTCCATCCCGAAACTGCCCACATTCGTGATCGTGATGGTGCCGCCGGACATGTCGGCGGGCGTCGCCTTCCCGTCCCGTGCGGTGAGCGTGAGCTGCTCCAGTGCCTTCGCCAGTTCGAGCAACGACAGTGACTGCGCATCCTTGATGTTGGGCACCAGCAGGCCCCGAGGTGTCGCGGCGGCGATCCCGAGGTTGACGTAGTGGTGCACGACGATCTCCTCGCCTTGCCAGGACGAGTTGACCATGGGATTGCGCTGCACCGCCCAGATCAGCGCCTTGGCTACGATCAGCAGGGGCGAGACCTTGACTCCGGCGAAGTCGGTCGAGTTCTTCAGCCTCTTCACGAATTCCATCGTCCGGGTCGCGTCCACATCCTCGAACACGGAGACGTGCGGGGCGGTGAATGCACTGGCGACCATGGCGGTGGCGATCGCCTTGCGCACTCCTTTCACGGGGATGCGCTCCTCGCGGACATCACTCCAGGCGGGGGTCTCGATGTTGCGGAACACGCTTGCCTGACCGGCGCTGCGCACGACGTCTTCGCGGGTGATCTCGCCAGCTGCTCCGGTGCCCGCAACGACCGAGATGTCCACCCCCAGATCACGGGCGAGCTTGCGGATCGGCGGCTTCGCCACGATCGGCGAGGCCGTCGCGGCCGGCACGAACACCGCAGGAACCGTGGTCGAAGCGGCCCCGGTGACAGCGATTACCGGGGCGACGGCACGGGAACGACGGGAGATCGGCTCTTCGCCCTTACTGCCGTAACCCACCAGCACTGCCGGACCGCGCTCTCCGGGGGAATCCTGCTCGATGCTGCCGGCGGTGTCAGCGGCCGTTTCGCCCGCTTCGAGCACCTCGGGCAGGGGCGGCGGCACCTCGACACCACCGGTATCGACACTGATGATCGTCGCCCCGACGTCAACGGTCTGGCCTGCCTCGGCATGCAGCGCCGTGACGACGCCGGCGAACGGACTCGGCAACTCGACCAGGGACTTGGCCGTCTCGATCTCGACGAGCACCTGGTTGACGTCCACGATGTCGCCGACGGCCACCTTCCACTCGACGATCTCGGCTTCGGTCAGGCCCTCGCCAACGTCCGGAAGGGTGAAATTGCTGATCGTCACGATGTCTCCTCAGCTTCAGTATGCACGGGCACGATCAACGGCTTCCAGTATCCGATCGGCATCGGGGAGGTAGAGGCTCTCCAGTTTGGCGGGTGGGAACGGCGCATCGAAGCCGGAAACCCGCAGAACGGGGGCCTGCAGCGAGTAGAAGGCCTGCTCGGCGATGGTCGCGGCGATCTCGGATCCCAGACTGGCGAAACCGGGGGCCTCCTGCGCGACGACGAGCCGCCCGGTTCTGCGAACCGATTCGAGCAACGGTCCGTAGTCGATCGGGGACAGCGAACGAAGGTCGACGATCTCGATGCTCGTGCCCTCCGCTTCGGCGATCTGCGCCGCCTGCAGCAGCACGCTGATCATGGCGCCATGGCCGACGACCGTGACATCCGTCCCGGCTCGGGCGATCACGCTCGCGTGCAGGCCGAGCCTCGGCGCGTCGGTGTCGACCGCGCCCTTGTGCCAGTATCGGCTCTTCGGCTCGAAGAACATGACGGGGTCCTGGCTTTCGATCGCCTGCTGGATCATCCAGTACGCGTCGTTGGGTGTCGATGGGCTGACCAGGCGCAGGCCGGGCGTGTGCGCGAAGTACGCCTCCGGACTCTCCTGATGGTGTTCGATCGCCCCGATGTGACCACCGTACGGAACCCGGATCACGACGGGCATCGACAAGGCACCCTCCAGACGGTTGGTGATCTTGGCCAGCTGGGAGGTGATCTGATCGAAGCCGGGGAAGATGAACCCGTCGAACTGGATCTCGCAGACCGGACGGTAGCCGCGCAGTGCCAGACCGATCGCCGTGCCGATGATCCCGGACTCGGCGAGCGGTGTGTCCATCACCCGGTGTGACCCGAACTCGGCCTGAAGCCCCTCAGTCACCCGGAAGACTCCGCCGAGCGGGCCGATGTCCTCGCCCATCAGCAGCACCTTCTCGTCTGCCGCCAGCGCCTTCCGCAGTCCCGCGTTGATCGCCTTGGCCATCGGCATGGCGGCGGCGCTCACCGGGCCGGTCATGATCCCGCTCCAAAAGATGCCTCGTACCGCTCGAGCCACTGCTGCTGCGCTGCGACAACCGGATGTTCCTCGGTGTAGACGTTCTTGAAGATCATGGCCGGATCGGGGTCCGGCAGCTCCAGCGTGCGACGGCGGATGTCGGCGGCGAAATCGCGTGCCTCAGCGGCGGTGTCGTCGAAGAAGCTGCTGTCGAAGCCCTGGCCACGAAGATAAGTCTCGAATCGCGCGATCGGGTCCTTGGCAACCCAGCTCGCCAGAAGTGCCGGATCCTGGTATCGGGTCGGGTCGTCGCTGGAGGTGTGCGCAGCAATGCGAAACGTGAGCGCCTCGATGAAGCCGGGCCCCTTGCCGGCTCGGGCGTCATCGAGAAACTTCCGGGTGACAGCGTAACTGGCCAGCACGTCATTGCCATCGACCCGTGCACTGGGGATGCCGAATCCGCGGGGTCGCAGGTACAGCGGGGCACGCGCCTGCACACTGACGGGAACGGAGATGGCCCAGTAGTTGTTCTGCAGGAAGAACACCTGCGGGGTCTGGTAGCTTGCCGCGAAGACCATCGCCTCGCTGACGTCCCCCTGGCTGGTCGCCCCGTCGCCGAAGTAGACCATCACGGCCTCGTCCGTCTCCGGATTTCCCGTGGCCATCTTCCCGTCGAGGCGAATGCCCATGCCGTAGCCCGTCGCATGCAGGGTCTGCGATCCGATCACGAGCGTGTAGGTGTGGAATCGGTGCACCATCGGATCCCAGCCGCCGTGGGTCACACCGCGCAGCATCCGGATGATGTTGAGGGGGTCGACGCCACGAATCCTGGCGACGACATGCTCCCGATACGACGGGAAGATGTAGTCCTGCGCTCTGGCGGCGTGGCCCGAGCCGACCTGGGCCGCCTCCTGGCCGAGACTCGAGACCCACAGACCCATCTGGCCCTGGCGCTGCAGGGCAGTCGCCTCAAGATCGAAGGCCCTGATCACGACCATGTCGGAGTAGAAGCGCCGGAGGTCGGCCTCCGTCAGCTCACCGATATAGGGAAGGTACTCCTCGGGGAGGTTCTCCGGCCGGTAGCTTCCGTCGGCTGCGATCAGTTGAATCGGCTCGTCTGGTGCTAGCACGCGGCCGTGCCTCCTCGGTTCGAATCTCGTTGCGCCGAAAGTGCGGCCGCTTCAGACACTGAATCTCTAATCTAACCGCGCGCCGCGGGCCTCAATTGGTAGGTCAGGAACAATGTCCGCGGCCGCCTTTAGGAGTTTAGCCACAGACTCCTCCTCGCCGACGGAAACGCGCACGCCCTCCGGAAGCAGAGCCCGGGCCACGATTCCCCGCTCCGCGAGCGCCTCGGCAACCTCGGCGCTCCATGCGCCGGTCGGCAGCCACAGGAAGTTGCCCTCGGAATGCGGCACATTCCAACCGAGCGACCTGAGTCCTGCCCGGAGCCGCTCCCGGCGGTCGACGATCACCGCCACCTGATCCAGAATCTGTCGCTCGTAGTCCAGCGTGACCAGAGCCGCCGCCTGCGCTGCCGCTGTCACGGAAAGAGCGATCGCTGCGCTGGCCGCAGCCGCGAGGATCGGCGCAGCTCCGACCGCGTACCCGATTCGCAGACCGGCCAGCCCCCAGGCCTTGGAGAACGTGCGCAGCACGACGAGGTTGGGATAGCGTGCCAGCAGCCTCATGCCGTCAAGGCGATCCGGAGCGCTGATGAACTCGAAGTATGCCTCGTCCAGCAGCACCAGCAGATCATCCGGTACCGCAGCCATCAATGCCTCGAACTCGGCGCGAGACATGGTCACGCCGGTCGGGTTGTTCGGCGTGCACACGATCATCACTCGGGTTCTCGCCGTGACCGCGGCGACCATCGCATCGATGTCATGGCCGTGGTCGGCACGGTTCGGCACGGCTATCGGCGTCGCACCCGCCACGGTCACCAGACCCGGGTATGCCTCGAAGGACCGCCAAGAGAAGATGACCTCGTCCCCCGGGCCCGCAGCGGCCGACACCAGCTGAGTCAGCACCGAGATGGATCCGGCGCCGAGATGCACCTGACTGATCTCGACGCCGTGGCGCCCGGCGAGCGCGGTGCGAAGCGGCAGCGCCGCGCCGTCGGGGTAGCGGTTGACCGTGGCATTCGCCTCGGCGATGACGTCGAGCACCGCTGGCAGCGGTGGGAAGGGGTTCTCGTTCGAAGAAAGCTTGAAGGCATCGATGGGGGCCTGTTTGCCCTGGCTGTACGCCGTCATCGCGGTGATCTCAGGGCGAAGCCGGACAGTGAGAGGCGCGGCGGAAGTCACCGCAACAGTCTAGGTGACCGCCAGGAACCCCTGTTCCCGGACTGCGCGCCGTGCCATAGTTGTCTGCATGGGACGCTTCCTGCTTCGCCTGCTGGTCAGCGCATTCGCCCTCTGGTTGACCACTCTGCTGGTCAGCGGCGTCACCATCGACGCTTTCGGAGACGGAAACCTCGAATACGTTCTCACGCTGCTCGTAGTGGCCCTGATCTTCGGCCTCGTCAATGGCGTGATCGGCACGTTCATCCGGATCATCGCGTTTCCGTTGTACGTGCTCACCCTCGGCATCATCGCGCTGTTCGTCAACGGCCTGCTGTTATGGATGGTGGCAGGCATCAGCACTCTGCTCGGGTTCGGCCTGGTTATCGACGACTACTTCTGGAGTGGAATCCTGGGCGCTCTGGTGCTCGGTATCATCACGTGGATCCTCGGCCTGTTCCTGCGGCCGGTTGTTACCGCTTAGCCGTCCCGGCATCACTGACGCGATCGGCCCGATAGCCCTGGGCTGAGCCGCCACTCTCGAACGTCGCCAGCAGGTCACGCATCGGGGCGAGACGGTCATCCGCACTGGCATCGACCAGTGCCGCGGTCTCGCGGTACCGAGCGAGTTGGTGGGCGGGGACCAGAGAGTCGCCTTGGGGGGGCGCATCCGCATAGAGGGTCCGTCGTACGGTCACCGTGGCGAGCGAGGATGCCGCTCCGGCCCCGATCACTCCGCCGAGCGCGGGCACCGGATCCTCGGCATGTTCGAGCATCAGCACCGGGATGTCTCTGGGCACCGGCAGGGAGGCTACGGGGGAACCGAGGGTGACGAGCCCTGCCACTCGATCCGACTGCGCCTGCGCCAGTCGGGCCGCAACCAGCCCACCTTGCGAGTATCCGACCATCAGCACCGGATCCTCAGCGCCGATGCCGGCCAGGCGCATGGCTTCGATCACCGAGGTCTCGGCGGCGGAGGGGGCACCGGCAACGCCTGCCAGATTGGACGCCATGTCCCACGGTTCCTCATCGCCGCCGATTGAGGCAGAGCGGGTGCCATCGATGAACACGATCCACCGGTCCCGGTCGCCGCCCGGATACTTCTCGATCACGATCTGCTCATCGCGCTCGTTCGGAATGCGCTCGGCCAGGTCCGCGATTCCCGACGGCGGCCGAACCACGGTGCGCTCCCCGGTACGAACCGTGATCGCCGTCGACGGCGTTCCCCCGATCGCCGCGGCACCCCAGGCCAGGCTTTCGGTTGAGTTCAGTCTCAAACCGGCGTCTCCAAGCGCATTGCTCAACCCACCACTGAGCCCGCTCCGTGCCATCAGGGCGTCGTCCGCACCGGACACCAGCGGGCGCAGCAGCGCCACGGTCCGGGCATCAGCAAGCACCCCGCTGCGGCGCAGCAGTTCCTGCATACCGCCCTCGCGCTGCACCCGGAGGGCGCCGACCAGCAGCAGCGGAACCGAAACCGGGGCAGTCGCGAGCACAGCGGTCGCCGAGGTGAGGGCCAAGGGAACGGCACCCAGTACCAGCGGCGGAATCACCGTGCCCAGTACATTGCCAAGGACCGAGGCTCTCAGTTCGTCTGTCGTCGCCAGCGACCACTCCAACACTTCGTACGCTGCTATCGCCCGCGTCAGCTCGCCGACTATGTCGGCGAGGCGATCGGCCGTCACGGCGAGGAGGACAGCCGCCTCCCGAACCATGGCGACCAGGGTAGGATCCCCCGCTGGCGCCGCCCACACCGGTGCCCATGTCTCACCGGCAAGCCGGATCAGCATCCGGCGAACGCCGAGCACCGTCTCCGTGGCCTGATCGAGGCGCAGCGCCAACTCCCGGATGTGGGCGGTGTCGATCAGAATGCCGGTGCTGATGTCGATGTTGTCGCTCACGGCAGTGACCACAACAGCATTCGAGCGCGATCGGTTGCTTCGTCAAGACACGATTCGGCCTGCCGGAGCGATGTCACGGCCGTCTGCACCTGCACCGCGAAGGCGCGGGCAGCGGGCGATGACCAGCCGGATGGTGACTGCACGGACAGCAGCACGAGCAGTGCCTCCGCCAACTGCCATCGAGACGGCTCCAGCGTGTACAAGCACAGGTCCAGCTCCCAGCGCTCGGCGTTGGGATCTGCCGGACCCCAGAGCGGGGAATTGCTGCCGACGGGTGCCACCCTCCGAGTGTCCCGGCGAATCCGAGCGCACAGCGGCGCATGATCCGTGGGCTGGAAAAGTGCGCCGAGCTTACGGGTGTGCAGAACGGGTCGATCCAGCAGAATGGGCAGATGCACTTCGACCGCGCTCTCGACGAGTCAGCGCTCTTCCGCGTCTGCTTCGTGTGCACGGGAAACATCTGCCGTTCGCCGATGGCCGAAGTTGTTTTTCATTCTGCCGCCGTCCGTGCTGGACTCGCCGGTTCCATCGGCATCCTGTCCGCGGGTACCGGCGATTGGCACGTGGGCGAGCGCGCAGACCAGCGCACGCTTGATGCCCTTGCCACCCGCGGCTATGACGGCAGTCGACATCGCGCCCGGCAATTCGACCCTGAGTGGTTCGGGTCACTTGACCTGATCGTCGTCTTCGACCGTGGCCAGGAGCGGATCCTGCGCGCCTGGGCATCCGGCGACGACGACCGCGCCAAGATCCGACTGCTGACCAGTTTCGAGTCCGAGTCGAACGGACCGATCGACATTCCCGACCCTTATTACTCGGACGCTGAAACCTTTGATCGAGTACTGGGGATAATTGAGAGGGCCAGCACACAGCTCTTCCACCAGATCGAGCCTGGCCTTCGAGGAGTCTCATGAGCAGCCTGTCGCCCCAACCGCTGAGTCCGCTTGACGGCCGCTATCGGGGTGTCGTCGCCGAACTCGGTGAGTACCTCTCGGAAGCGGGTCTCAACCGCGCCCGGATACAGGTGGAGGTCGAATGGCTGCTCTACCTGACCGACCATGAGTTCTTCGGATCAGCTCGTGTCAGCCATGAGCACGCCCGCGCGCTTCGGCAGTTGGTCACGGACTTCAGTGATGACGACATCGCGGAACTGGCGCGCACCGAAGCCGTCACCCGGCACGACGTCAAGGCTGTCGAGTACTTCGTGCGCAAGCGACTCAGCGAGTTGGGGCTGAACGAGGTTGCCGAACTGACCCACTTCGCGGCCACCAGCGAGGACATCAACAACCTCGCGTACGGCATCACGGTGCGGGATGCGGTGCAGCGAGTCTGGTTGCCGAAGCTGGCCGGTCTCATCGAGGCGCTGACCGAACGCGCCACCGCCTCTCGCGCCACGCCGATGCTCGCGCGCACCCACGGCCAGCCGGCGACCCCGACGACCATGGGCAAGGAGCTCGCGGTCTTCGTGTACCGCCTGCAGCGACTGGTCACCCAGATCGAGAGCGTCGACTATCTCGGCAAGTTCAGCGGCGCAACGGGAACATTTGCAGCGCATCAGGCGGCCGACGCCGACGCCGACTGGGTGCAGATCTCTCGTGAATTCGTCACCAGTCTCGGGCTGACCTGGAATCCGCTGACCACCCAGATCGAGTCGCACGACTGGCAGGTCGAGCTGTACCAGCGAATAATCCACGTCAACGGCGTCCTGCACAATCTGACCACCGACATCTGGAGCTACATCTCGATCGGCTACTTCCGCCAGATCCCGGTGCCCGGCGCTACCGGCTCATCGACCATGCCGCACAAGATCAACCCGATCCGCTTCGAGAATGCCGAGTCGAACCTCGAGCTGTCCTCGGCGATGCTCGGTTCCCTCGCCCAGACTCTGGTCACCAGCAGATGGCAGCGCGACCTGACCGACTCGACCTCGCAGCGCAACATCGGCGTCGGGCTCGGCCACTCCCTGCTGGCGATCGACAACATCACCCGCGGCCTCGGCGAACTCGACCTCGACACCGTGCGGATCG
>CAVPES010000072.1:0-38696 GCA_963703545.1 uncultured Actinomycetota bacterium | reverse complement strand
CACGTATCGCTTGCCAATTCCACAGCGGCAAGGTGCCGCCACAGAGCCGCATGGTCTCGAACAGGCCATGGCCGTAATGAAGCCCCGGTCCGCGGGGTTCACCGTGCCAGCTGCGGCACCGTTGACGAACACCGGCAAGTCCGTCATCCCGCACCAGGGCTCAGATCAGCGTGCCAGTCCAGGGACGAACCATCCGCGAGGGAGGGAGGAGATGACCGCCGGCCAGCGCCGGCGGCCGGGAATAGCGTGAGGAAATCAGCCCAGATTCTTCTGGATGTAGTCAATGGCATCCTGAACCGTGGCCAACTTTTCGGCATCCTCATCGGGGATTTCGGTATCGAACTCTTCTTCCAGGGCCATGACAAGCGGGCGCGGCGGGCGGCGCAACGGTCGGAGCCGTGGTCGGCGCGGTCGTCGGCTGAGCTGCTGGGGGTTGCTCTGGCTCAACGGCGGATGGGCTGGCACACCCGGCAAGTGCGACGACGAGCGCCGCCACAGCAAGTCCCCTGATCATGCCGAGGAGTCTAGCGGACGCGGGTACCGCTCCGAGGGCGTGAGGTTTTCGCGGGGATTTCGAGATAGCCCCATCGAGCAGCACGGACGGAAACGCCCTTCGACCAGGCGTTTCACGTGGAGGGGATGACGGGAATCGAACCCGCGTGATCAGTTTGGAAGACTGAGGCTCTACCATTGAGCTACATCCCCGTGCCGCCCGACCGGGGCCGAACATGCGCCTGCAAGCCTAATACACGCGGCGCCTCCGTTTGAATCGCGGCACGGGCGCGGTCCGGGCCGCCGAATCGAACTGGGCTAGACTTACCGAGGCCTTTTTGCTCAGGTGCGCAGGCACAGCAAGCACTAAGCCGTCCGGATGGTTCGACCATCACGGGGCGTAGCTCAGCTTGGTAGAGCGCCCGCTTTGGGAGCGGGAAGTCGCAGGTTCGAATCCTGTCGCCCCGACCGAAAGTACTCGTGAATCGCGGGCCCCATGATCCGATAGGTCGTGGACTTTGATCCCCGTCATCGAATCCCCATTGGATTCACCTCCGGCCGAACGCGAAGCTGCTCCGATACCGCTGTCGATGGTGTTCGTCGATCCTGTGCTGGCGATGTGATAGTTTCATATCGTTTACGGTAGGTTGTCAAATCGTCGGCTGGGAGGACTGATGACTGGAAGGTCGCTGCGGGCCGACGCGCTCGCGAGCGTGTCACGGATCATCGAGGCCGCGCGCCGCGTCTTCGCCACCGGTGACGGACTCGGGACGCTGAACCGCATCGCGCAGGAGGCGGGGGTGGGTATTGCGACCCTGTACCGGCATTTCCCGAACCGCGAGGCCCTGGCACGCGCAGTCTACGATCGGGTGTTCACCACGGAGATCGATCCTCTTTTCCAGGAGTTCGAACGCTCCGACGCCCCCCGCGGCGTGCTGCTGGACATCGCGGAGCAGATTCTGCGGGTGCTGGAACGCGAACATGGTCTGGCCGCCTCCCTCGGCGACATCGCCGAAGCGACCCGAGACCTGCTGCGCCGCAACGGCACCCTGTTCGAGACCGCCGTCCATCGCGCTCAGGCTGCAGGCAACCTGCGACCCGACATCGTGCCGGACGACATCTCGAACATTCTGGGCATGGTCGCGGCCGGCTTCGGCGGCACCACTTCCGATACCGCGACCCGCCGCCGCTACGTCAGTCTGCTCCTGGACGGCCTGAACCCGGACCGCGCTCAACCTCTACCTTCATCGCTCGCCGAACCCGAACGGGCGTCGCGTTGATGCTCGATCCCACCCTCGGACCGGCGCCGGGCGGTGGTGGCGCCCTCGGCGCCGCGAACGTCGGCGTCGATGAGTCCCGCGCGCGAGAGGACCACGTTGCCTGACATTGACACCGCCACACCGCCACGACTGTCGATCGTCATCCCGGCATGGAATGAAGAGGATTACATCGCCGAGTGCCTCGACGCCATCGCCTTGCAGAGCGATCTGCCCGAAGAAGTCATCGTGATCGACAACAACAGCACTGACCGAACACGCGAGATCGCCGCCGCCTACCCTTTCGTAACTCTCCTCAAGGAGACGACGCCCGGCATCGTTCCTGCCCGCAACCGCGGCCTCGACGCCGCGACAGGCGACGTCCTGTGCCGCATCGACGCGGACAGCATCATCGACCCCGACTGGGTCGCGATCGTCCGGGATCATTTCGCCCGCACGGGCACGTCCGGAATCCATGGGGTCACCGGATCCGGCGACGCCCTCCTCGAAGGGTACCCACGACTCGGTCACCTCCTGGGCAAGGCGTCCCTGGAGTATGGCTATTATCCCGTCAGTGGACTCCTCACCGGCGGCCAGGTCATGGTTGGCTGCAACATGGCCATCACCCGCGCGGCCTGGAACGCCATTCGCGACGACGCCCATCCCGATCACACGAAGGTCCACGAGGATCTCGACCTCAGCGTGCTCATCCAGCGTGCCGGCGGAAGCATCCGGCACCTTCCCCGCATGCGAATCCAGACCCGCCGCGTGCAGCTCGAACCGCTGGCGAAGATGTGGTGGCGCCTCCGCATCTGGCCGAACGCGGTCACCCGTCACTGGGCACCCTTCCGCGGCACGCGTACCGAGCAGACTCCACCCTCCTAGCCCGAGCCGGGTGCTGCCGTCGCGCCTGCCTCGTGTGCACCCCGCGAATTGGATCAGTCGTCCCGCGCCACCGGAGCGGGCTCGTCGCCCTGCGCGCGTCACTCAGCGCATTGGGGACGTCCTGGGTCAGCAGCGTTCGGCCTCATCGTTTCCCCGTCGCCATCGACTCAAGAGCACCGGGAACGATCGGATAGAATCGGAAACGGGCCGTCGTCGCCCTCCCTGCCCACGCAAGGAGATCCGCGAGATTCCGGTACAACCGTGGCTAATCGCTGCAGTCGGTCGGTCTTCGGGAAGTCGCAGGTTCGAGTCCTGTCGCCCCGACACTACCGATCACATCAAGACAATCAGGAGAACACCCCCATGGTGACCAGCACCCTCGAACAGCTGAGCCCGACCCGCGTGAAGCTGACGATCACTGTCCCGCCGGAAGAGCTGAAGCCCAGCATCGCGCATGCCTACAGCCACATCGCCCAGGACCTCAGCGTCCCGGGCTTCCGCAAGGGCAAGGTTCCGCCGCCCATCATCGACCAGCGCGTCGGCAAGGAGGCGGTGCTGGAGCACGCGGTCTCGGACGGGCTGGACACCTTCTACCAGTCGGCCGCCAGCGAGCACGGGGTCCGGCCGCTCGGCAGGCCCAGCGCCGATGTCACCGGTTGGCCCAGCGCCAAGGACTTCTCCGGTGACCTGCTGGTCGAGGTCGAGGTCGACGTGCGCCCCCAGTTCGAGCTGCCCGCCTACGACGGCCTCGAGGTCACGGTCGACGCCGTCACCGTCAGCGCCGACGACGTCAAGAACGAGCTCGACGAACTGCGTGCCCGCTTCGGCACTCTGGTCACCGTCGATCGGCCCGCCAAGACCGGCGATTTCGTGCAGATCGACCTGCTCGCCACGATCGGCGGCACCCGGATCGACGACGCGACCGGCATCTCCTACGAGCTTGGCTCGGGGGAGCTGCTGGACGGCATCGACGAGGCACTCGAATCGCTGACTGCGGGGGAGTCCACGACCTTCGAGTCCGACCTGCTGGGCGGCGACTTCGAGGGTGAGCCGGCCGAGATCAGCGTCACCGTGATCGCCGTCAAGGAGCGCGAGCTGCCCAAGGCCGACGACGACTTCGCTCAGATCGCCAGCGAGTTCGACACGATCAAGGAGCTGAAGGCCAGCCTCAAGGAAAAGGCCGCCCGATCCAAGACTTTCGCCCAGGCCAACGACGCCCGCAACGCCCTGCTGGACACGCTGCTGGCTGCGGCCGACATCCCGGTACCGGAGGCGCTGGTCCTCGACGAGGTGAACCGCCACCTCGAGAACGAGAGTCGACTGGACGACGACGTGCACCGCGCCGAGGTGACAGAGTCCACCGAGAAGTCCTACCGCATGCAGTTCCTGCTCGACGCGATCGCCGAGGCCGAGGGCATCCAGGTCGGCGACCAAGAGCTGACCACCTACATCGTCCAAGCCTCCGCGCAGTACGGCGTCGCACCGCAGGAATACGCGGAGCTGCTGCAGAAGAACGGCCAGCTGCCCCAGGTGGTCGGCGAGGTGCTGCGCAACAAGGTCCTGTCCACCCTGCTCGGCAAGGTCAAGGTCGTCGACAGCAAGGGCAAGAAGGTGGACCTGTCGGAGTTCCTGGTGCCCGCGGACGAGGGCTTCAGCATGGACGACCTCGCCGCCCAGTTCGCCGAGGCCGGTGCCGCGGACGACCACGATGACCACGAGGGTCACGACCACGAGGGTCACGACCACGAGGGTCACGACCACTAGCACTCGCTCCGCCGAACGCGGCCCCACCGCCCCGCGGCCAGGGGCGGGACTCTGCCGAGGGCGAACATGGCCGCGGCTTCGTGTCGCCTCAAGTAGATTCATTGCAGAGAGACCGAATGGAGCAATTCGCATGGCACAGCCAGCACTCGTGAGCAGTGTTTTTGACCAACTTCTTAAGGATCGGATCATCTGGCTGGGCTCGGAGGTGCGCGACGAGAACGCCAACGAGATCGCCGCGAAGATCCTCCTGCTCGCCGCCGAGGACCCGAAGAAGGACATCTACCTCTACATCAACTCGCCCGGTGGTTCCATCACCGCGGGCATGGCGATCTACGACACCATGCAGTACGTGCCCAACGACATCGTCACCGTCGGGATCGGCATGGCCGCCTCGATGGGACAGCTGCTGCTGACGGCCGGCACCAAGGGCAAGCGCTACATCACCCCCAACGCGCGGGTGCTGCTGCACCAGCCGCACGGTGGCTTCGGCGGCACCTCCTCCGACATCCAGACCCAGGCCGCCCTGATCCTGGACATGAAGAAGCGACTGGCCGAGATCACGGCGGAGCAGACCGGCAAGACGGTCGAGCAGATCAACGCCGACGGTGACCGCGACCGCTGGTTCAGTGCCGAGGAGGCCCTCGCCTACGGCTTCGTCGACCACATTCGAGCCTCCGCCTCAGATGTCGCCGGCGGCGGCGGAACCCACGCGAAGTAAGCGACGAGGAGAACACAGGACCATGGAAACCCCCAACTTCAGTGCCGCCGGCCGACTGGCGATGCCCTCATCGCGCTACATCCTGCCGACCTTCGAGGAGCGCACCGCCTACGGCTACAAGCGCCAGGACCCCTACGCCAAGCTGTTCGAGGACCGCATCGTGTTCCTCGGCGTGCAAGTCGACGACGCCTCGGCCGACGACGTGATGGCCCAACTGCTGGTGCTCGAGAGCCAGGAGCCGGACCGCGACATCATCATGTACATCAACTCACCCGGTGGCTCGTTCACCGCGATGACGGCGATCTACGACACCATGCAGTACATCCGCCCGCAGATCCAGACCGTCGTGCTCGGTCAGGCCGCCTCCGCGGCCGCCGTGCTGCTGGCCGCCGGCGCGCCCGGCAAGCGGCTGGCCCTGCCGAACGCCCGCGTGCTGATCCACCAGCCGGCCGTCGGCGAGTCCGGCAGCGGACAGGCCTCCGACATCGAGATCCAGGCCCGCGAGATCGCCCGGCTGCGCGAGTGGCTGGAGGAGACCCTCTCCAAGCATTCGAAGCACACCGTCGAGCAGGTCTCCAAGGACATCGACCGCGACAAGATCCTGATCGCCGCCGAGGCTCTCGAGTACGGTCTGATCGACCAGGTGCTGACCAGCCGCAAGAACCTGCCGGCCCTCGTCAAATAGGCTCCGCCTCCGCGTCCCGCCAGGTGCCATGAACGGCGACTTCCCGAATCAGGGAAGTCGCCGTTCGTCACGTCTCGCGGGCGTGGCCGAGCGGCGGCGCGCCCGGAACCGCCACTTGTGCGGGTTGCACCGTGTTGTCGTTGCGGCATACTAGGCTCAAACCAGACCGGCACCGGGCTGAGGAGGAACCATGGCACGCATAGGCGAGAGCGGCGATCTGCTCAAGTGTTCCTTCTGCGGCAAGAGCCAGAAGCAGGTCCAGCAGCTGATCGCCGGCCCGGGTGTCTACATCTGCGACGAGTGCGTCGAACTCTGCAATGAGATCATCGAAGAGCGTCTCGCGGAGTCCAGCGATGAGGTCACCCACGAGTTCGATCTGCCCAAGCCCAAGGAGATCTACGCCTTCCTCGAGGAGTACGTGATCGGGCAGGATGCTGCCAAGAAGGCGCTGTCCGTCGCCGTCTACAACCACTACAAGCGAGTGCGGGCCAGCAATGCGATCGGTCTCGCCGACAAGATGCACGATGACATCGAGATCGCCAAGTCGAACATCCTGCTGATCGGCCCGACCGGCTGCGGCAAGACCTACCTGGCGCAGACCCTCGCCAAGCGCCTGAACGTGCCGTTCGCGGTCGCGGACGCCACCGCGCTGACCGAGGCCGGCTACGTCGGCGAGGATGTCGAGAACATCCTGCTCAAACTCATCCAGGCCGCCGACTACGACGTCAAGCGCGCCGAGACCGGGATCATCTACATCGACGAGGTGGACAAGATCGCCCGCAAGGCCGAGAACCCGTCGATCACCCGGGATGTCTCCGGCGAGGGCGTGCAGCAGGCGCTGCTGAAGATCCTCGAGGGCACGGTCGCCTCGGTGCCGCCGCAGGGCGGGCGCAAGCATCCGCACCAGGAGTTCATCCAGATCGACACCACGAACGTCCTGTTCATCGTGGCGGGCGCGTTTTCGGGGCTGGAAGAGATCATCTCGCAGCGCGCCGGCAAGAAGGGCATCGGCTTCGGCGCCCCGCTGCACAGCAAGGGCGAGGACGTCAACATCTTCAGTGAGGTGCTGCCCGAGGACCTGCACAAGTTCGGCCTGATCCCGGAGTTCATCGGCCGGCTGCCCGTCGTAACCACGGTCACCCAGCTCGATCAGGCCGCCCTGATGGACATCCTCACCGTTCCCAAGAACGCGCTGGTGAAGCAATACCAGCGCATGTTCGCCATCGACGGCGTCGATCTCGAGTTCGAGCCGGCCGCCCTCGAGGCCATCGCAGATCTGGCCGTGCTGCGCAAGACCGGTGCCCGCGGCCTGCGCGCGATCATGGAGGAGGTGCTCGGGCCGATCATGTTCGAGGTGCCCTCCACGGACAGCGTGGCCCGGGTGATCATCACCCGCGAGGCGGTGCTCGACAACGCCGCGCCGACGATCGTGCCGCGCAAGTCGCGGCGCGAGGAGAAGTCCGCCTAGGCGCAGTCGAGTCGCATTCGGCGCCGACGCCGGCCGAGAAGTTGGACCTCGTGCTCGCCGTGGCTCAGGGGGAACTCGAACTCGAGGGGATCGCGAGAACCCTCGCCTCGCACATCGTCAGTTGAGGCCGCGCCGAGCGAGCAGTGGTTCGATCACGGCGTCACGGCCGCGGAAGTCACGGTAGGCCTGCAGCGGGTCCTTGGAGCCGCCGACGCCCAGCAGCGTCGCCCGGAAGTGCTCTCCGTTGGCACGGCTGAGTCCCCCGCTCTCCTTGAACCACTCGACCGCGTCGGCGTCGAGCACCTCGCTCCAGATGTAGGAGTAGTAGCCGGCGTCGTAGCCCCCGGAGAAGGTGTGCGCGAAGTAGGTGCTCGAGTATCGGCTGGGCACGGCAGGGTTGTCGAGCCCGACCGCGGCGAGGGCATCCGCCTCGAAATCCTCGACGGAATCGATCACGGCATCCGAGTCGATCCGATGCCACGCCTGGTCGAGCAGCGCCGCGGCCAGGTATTCGCTGGTGCTGAATCCCTGATTGAAGGTCTCGGTGGCGCGGATCCGGTCGATGACGGCATGGTTCAGCGGCTCGCCGGTCTGGTAGTGGCGGGCGTAGTTGTCGACGACCTCCGGCCAGAGCATCCACATCTCGTTGACCTGACTGGGGAATTCGACGAAGTCTCGGTACACGTTCGTTCCGGAAGCCTTCGGGTAGGTGACGCGCGCCAACAGGCCGTGCAGGGCGTGACCGGCCTCGTGGAAGAGGGTGTTGACCTCGTCTAGGGTCAGCAGGGTGGGCGATCCGGCCGCGGGCTTGGGCACGTTGTGGTTGTTGACCACGATCGTCGGCGTGCCGAGCAGTGTCGACTGTGAGATCAGGGAGTTCATCCAGGCTCCGCCGCGCTTGGAGTCGCGGGTGTAGAGGTCGTAGAGGAACAGGCCGATGGGAGTGCCGTCCGCCTCGGCGACCTCGAAGACCCGGGCATCCGGATGGTAGGCGAGCAGCTCGGGCCGCTCCGTGAAACGCAGCCCGTAAAGCTCGCCGGCGGCGAAGAAGATGCCCTCTTGCAGCACACGCTCCGCCTCGAAGTAGGGCCTGAGGGCGGCGGTGTCGACGTCGTACTGGCTGCTGCGCAGCAGTTCCGTGTAGAAGGCCCAGTCCCACGGCTCGATCGTGATGTCGTCGCCGCGGGCGGTTGCCAGCGCCTGCAGGGCCGCCTGTTCCGAGCGCGCGTTCTGGGCCGCGATCGGCGCGAGGCGGTCGAGCAGCGCGGCCACCGCCTCCGGGGTGCGGGCCGTCTCGTCGGCCGTGACGTAGGCGGCATGACTGGCGAAACCCAGCAGGGCGGCGCGGTCGGCACGCAGTCTCGTGATTTCCAGGACCAGCGTGCGGTTGTCGTTCTCGTTGCCGCGGCGGCCGCGGGAGCGTGAGGCCTCGAAGATGCGCTGGCGGAGGGCGCGGTCGGTCAGGGTGGCGAGGTAGGGGTGGCCGGTGGCCAGCGGCAGGGTGATCAAGTGCTTGCCGGCCAGTCCGCGCTCCCGGGCCGCCTCGGCGGCGGCCGAGATCTCGCCGTCGGTCAGACCGTCGAGTTCGGCGGCATCATCGACCACCACGGCGAGGTCGACGGTGTCGGCCAGCAGGTTCTTCTCGAAGCGGGTGGTCAGTGTCGAGAGGCGGCTGTTGTAGTCGCGAAGAGTGGCCTTCTCGGTCTCGTCGAGACCCGCGCCCGCCAAGCGGTACTCGGTGAAGTAGCGCTCGGAGAGGTAGACCTGCTCGGCGGTGAGGGTGCCGTCATTCCGGCGCTCGTGGACCGCGCGAATCCGGGTGAACAGCGCGTTGTTCAGGCGGATCGCGTCGGCGTGCGCGGCGAACCGCGGAGCGAGCTGCTCCTCCATTTGGACGACGACGTCGTTGGTGTCGGCCGAGCTCTTGTTGTAGAAGACCTCCGCGACGCGATTCAGTAGCTGGCCGCTGCGCTCCAGAGCCACGATCGTGTTCTCGAAGGTGGCGGGGGCGGTCTCGGCGACGATCGTGTCGATCTCGGCCAGCTGCTCCGTGAAGCCCTGCTCGAACGCGGGCAGGTAATGCTCGTCCCGGATCTCCTCGAACGGCGGCAGCTGATAAGGCAGAGCACTCGCTGTAAGAAAGGGGTTCACCGAACTCACCATACCCCCCGACCCCATTCGTCCCCTTCCCACCCGAGTCGCGGACTTCGGGGCCTCCTCGCGCAGTCCTCGAACCCTCTTGAAACAAGAGCCCCCACCCCGCTGCCCCGCACGCCCCGCCTCGTGGGTGTCGGAAGTGCAGGAGAAAAGCGGCGACATGCCGCCGAACGATGGCTGCCGGCGGCGTGTCGCGGTAAATCTCCTGCACTTCCGACACCCACGAGGGTTAGGGGAGGAGGGTGCCGTCGTCGAGTTCGACGGTGGGGCGGCCTTCGAGCCAGGTCAGGGTCCAGCGCATCGGGGGAGTGCCGTCGGCCGGAGGCTCGAGGGCGGCTTCGACGGCGCGGATCTTGTCCGTGAGAGCTTGGGGGAGGCGCGACGGCGGCTCGTCTCCGACGTTCCAGCGGGTGCCGAGTTGCATCAGTCTGACTCCATTTCGTAGGTGATCCACGTGGTAGTGCCGAGCTGCATCAGTCTGACTCCATTTCGTAGGTGACCCACGTGGTCCGGGTCGCGAGGCGATCGTAGACACGTTGCGCGGTCAGGTTATCGGAGGCGGTGATCCACCTGGTCGGGCCGAGCCCGCGCGAGTGCGCCTCGGCGCGAATCGCCTCAATCAGTGCCGTCGCCGCTCCGGCGCCCCGGGCGGCGGGGTCGACGTAGAGGTCCTCGAGGTAAAGGCTCGAGCCCGCCGTGAAGGTGTCGTACTGCTCGCGAACGAGCGCGAAGCCGATCACCGCCCCGGAGTCATCGGCGGCGACAAGCGCGCGCACGGGGTGGCCTGGCGTGCAGAGCCACGCCCAGACGCCGTCCAGCACCGAGTCGGGGAATGACTCGTGATAAAAGACGCCGTAGTCCGTGAACAGGCGCCGCCACGCCGACTCGTCGGCCAGCTCGATGGCTCGTACGGTCGTCACCTCAGACCGCCACTTCGGCGAGGACGAGGTCGGTGATCGCGACTTCCTCGCCGGGGGCGAAGGAGAGCGCGCCGATCCTGCCGACGGCCGCCAGATCGCCGGCGGCCGACTCCAGCAGGGCCAGTTGCTCGGCCGGGGCCGTGATCGTCGCGGCCAGAACTTCGGATTTCTGGGACACCTTGGCCTCGGTCTTGGCCCGGCGGATGCCGATCAGCGCCTGACTCACCGTCGGAAGCAGGCCGCTCGGGGCAGCGGTGCCCAGTTCGTCGGCCGAGGGCCACGCGGCGGTGTGCACGGAGTCGGTGTGCGTCCAGCTCCAGACCTCCTCGGTGGCGAAGGGGATGAACGGTGCGAACAGCCGCACCAGCACGTCGATCGCCGTCCTCAGTGCTGCGACCGCGGACGCCTGGCCGAGGGCATCCTCGGACTGGTAGGCGCGTTCCTTGACCAGTTCGAGATAGTCGTCGCAGAACGTCCAGAAGAAGCTCTCGGTCACCTCGAGGGCCCGGGCATGGTCGAAGTTCTCGAAGGCGATGGTCGCCGCCGTGACCACTTCGCCGAGGGCGGCGAGCAGTTCGACATCGAGGGCGAGTGGTTCCGCCGCGGCACTGTGCGCGGCTGCGGCATCGGGCTCGGGGAATGCGTAGACGAACTTGGCGGCATTCAGCACCTTGATCGCGAGGCGACGGCCGATCTTGATCTGGGTGGGGTTCTGCGGGTCGAAGGCGGCATCGGTGCCGAGGTGCGACGAGGCGGCCCAGTAGCGGACGGCATCGGAGCCGTGCTGTTCGAGGATGTCCGCGGGGGTCACGACGTTGCCCTTCGACTTCGACATCTTCTTGCGGTCCGGGTCGACGATGAAACCCGAGAGCGTCGCGTGCTGCCAGGGCTTGACCCCGGACTCGAGCTCGGCGCGAAGCATGGTCGAGAACAGCCAGGTCCGGATGATGTCCTGGCCCTGCGGACGCAGCGTGAACGGGAAAACCAGGTCGAACAGCTCCGGATCCCGCTCCCAGCCGGCGGCCAGCTGCGGGGTCAGCGAGGAGGTGGCCCAGGTGTCCATCACGTCGACCTCCCCTTGGAAGCCGCCCGGCACCCCGCGCTGACCCTCGTCGAAGCCGGGCGGCGTGTCGCTGGAAGGGTCGACGGGCAGCTGCGCGCGGGTGGCCAGGATCGGCTCGTCGAAGGCGGGATTGCCGTCGGCGTCCAGCGGATACCAGACCGGGATCGGCACTCCGAAGAAGCGCTGGCGGCTGATCAGCCAGTCGCCGGTCAGGCCGTTAACCCAGTTCTCGTAGCGCACCCGCATGAAGTCGGGGTGCCAGGCCAGTTCCCGGCCGAGTTCGATCAGGCGCTCGCGCAGCACCTCGTCGCGAGCGCCGTTGCGGATGTACCACTGCCGGGTCGAGACGATCTCCAGCGGCCGGTCGCCCTTCTCGAAGAACTTCACCGGGTGGGTGATCGGCCTGGGTTCGCCGATCAGCTCCCCGGAGGCGCGCAGCAGCTCGACCGTGGTCTGCTTGGCGCTGAAGACGGTCTTGCCGGCGATCTCGGCGAAGGCTCCGGCGCCCCCCGCGGCAATGACCGCCTCGGGCGCCTCGCCGACCACCCGACCGTCGAAGCCGAGGATCGACCGGCTGGGCAGGTCCAGATCCCGCCACCAGACGACGTCGGTGACATCGCCGAAGGTGCAGATCATCGCGATCCCGCTGCCCTTGTCCTGCTGCGCCAGGTGGTGCGCCAGGATCGGCACTTCGACGCCGAACAGTGGAGTGGTCACGGTCGAGCCGAAGAGGTCGGCGTAGCGTTCGTCGTCGGGGTGCGCGACCAGGGCGACGCAGGCAGCAAGCAGTTCCGGTCGAGTGGTCTCGATCTCGATATCCCCGGCGCCGTCGGTGCGGTGGAAGGCCAGGCGGTGGTAGGCGCCCGGCTGTTCGCGATCCTCCAATTCGGCCTGGGCGACGGCAGTGCGGAAGGTGACGTCCCACAGCGTCGGCGCCTGCGCCTGGTAGGCCTCGCCCCGCTCGATGTTGCGCAGGAAGGCGAGCTGGCTGGTGAACAGCGCCTCGTCGCCGATCGTGCGATAGGTCTGGGTCCAGTCGACGGAGAGCCCGAGTTCGCGCCACAGCTTCTCGAACTGCTTCTCGTCTTCGATCGTCAGGCGCTCGCACAGCTCGATGAAGTTGCGACGACCGATCGCCACCTGATCGGCGGGCTTGCCGCTCTTGCCGTCGCCACCTTCGAACGGCGGCGCGAAGTCGGCCTGATACGGCAGGCTCGGGTCGCAGCGGACGCCGTAGTAGTTCTGCACGCGGCGTTCGGTTGGCAGCCCGTTGTCGTCCCAGCCCATCGGGTAGAAGACGTTCCGGCCGGCCATCCGCTGGTACCGGGCGACGACATCCGTGTGCGTGTAGCTGAAGACGTGCCCGATGTGCAGTGACCCCGAAGCGGTGGGCGGCGGGGTGTCGATCGAGAAGATCCGGCCGGCTGCGGAGCGGTCGAAGCGGTAGGTACCCGCCTGGCTCCAGTGCTCACCCCACTTGGCCTCGAGTCCCTCGAGGGCGGGCTTGTCGGGGATGTTGGACGCCATGGCGTGCTCCGATTCACTATGGGCGGCACCGTGTCAGTGGTGAGGTGCCTGAATATGTCTCGGCAACTCTACCGGAACCGTGCGCCCCGATCAGTTGAGCAGCGTCACCGATCGGTTCAACAGGGTGCCGTCGGCACCCTCCAAGGTCAGGGTGTACACCTCACTGCCGAAGCCGCACGGGTACGGCACCGTGATGCTGTCCACGGCGCCCAGCCCCGAGGCGTAGGGGCTGGCCTTGGCATTGTCCGTTCGAACCCCGAAGTAGACGTTTTCGGCACCGGTCGTGCTCCACTGGAACACCACGTCGACCGTGCCGACGGTGTCCGAGCATCCGGAGGGGCTCTGATCCGCTGGGCTGAGGCTCAGCACGGCAAGTGCGGCGGCACCGTCGCTCGGCGACGCGCTCCCTGTCCCGTTCGTGGGTTCGGCACTGCCCGTGGAATCCTGACTCGGGCTGGTGCTGGCGGAATCGGGACCCGGCGCGGGGGTCAGTCCGCCCCGGGAGAGCATGATCATTGCGGTGACGGCACCGCCGGCGATCAGCACCGCGATCACCACAAGGACGACCATTGCCGGCCGTGCGGCTCCGCTCTGATCGTGGTTCACCCGTTCAGGCTACGCATGCGCGAGTCGAAATCGCGGCATTGGGCGCGCGCGAGTGCCGGTGCCCGTCCGGACGCGGCGGTGCTACTTGAGACGGGAGTCGAGCCAATCGGCGAACCGCCAGGTCGAAGGGATGACCGCCGCGGCGATGGCGGCCTTGACGATTCCCCCGATGATGAAGGGGTAGAGGCCCCATTCGAGCGTCTGCGCCAGATCCGCGTGCAGCACGACCGCGAGCCAGGGCAGGCCGATCGCGAAGGTCACGACCGTCCCGGCGAGGAAGGAGAGGGCCGCGCCCAGGTATTTCTTGTCCCAGTCGCGCTGGGCCAGCCACCCGGTGAGGGCCGCCGAGAGAATGAAGCCGACGATATAGCCGCCCGAGGCGCCGAAGAGCACTCCCGCACCGGAAGCGGCTTCACTGAAGACGGGCAGACCGACCAGGCCGAGCAGGAGGTAGAGCACCATCGAGAGGGCGCCCCTGGTCGCGCCCAGTGTGCTGCCGACGAGCAGCACGGCGAGCGTCTGCATGGTGATGGGCACGGGCCAGAGCGGCACGTAGAGCTGGGCGGCGAGTGCGGTGAGGCCGGCGCCGGCGGCGACCAGAACGATGTCGGTCACGAGGCTGCGGGCGAACAGCCGGTCGGCCAGGGTGGGGCGGCCAACGGTCAGGGTGAGGGTCGACACGCGACGCTCCTTTCCTTGGAGTCTGGCTCATCCTGCGGCGGAGAACCCGCGGATGACTCGGTATCTGTTCATCGTAGGGGCGCGGAAAACTGCGCGTCATCGATTCGGTACCAAGATTTGGCAAAATTGCTGTGGAAGGGCGACATAGGCCGGGGTTCAGCGCCACTCAGTCGCGATCGGTTCCGGCGACACGCCGTCGAGACGGTATCCTTATCGGCAGAGACAGCGATCCGGCCATCACCGGGGAGTTTTCGGAAGAAAGGTCGGCGCCCGCGAGGGAGCCGACCCGGTAGAACCGAACGGGGCTGGCCCGTTACAGCCAATGAATGAGCGGTCATTCCCGACAACAGTCGGGAATGGCAAGCGGGGTGGTACCGCGGCGGCTGGGTTCCCCAACCGCCGTCCTCGTGCAGAGTCATGACTGCCAGGAGAAACAGTGAGCTACCCCCACGCCGCCGCCGACGGTTCGCCCGCCGAGCCGCTCTCGCCGAGTCCGCGCTTCCCCGAGATCGAGCAGCGGATTCTGGCGTTCTGGAAACGGGACGGCACCTTCCAGGCCTCGATCGACAATCGCCAGGGCTGCGCCGAGTGGGTCTTCTATGACGGTCCCCCCTTCGCCAACGGCCTCCCGCACTACGGTCACCTGCTGACCGGTTACGCCAAGGACGTCTTCCCGCGGTACCAGACCCTGCGCGGTCGCCAGGTGCAGCGCCGCTTCGGCTGGGACACCCACGGGCTGCCCGCCGAGCTCGAGGCGATGCGTCAGCTCGGCATCACCGAGAAGAGCGAGATCGAGACGATGGGCATCGACCGCTTCAACGCGGCGGCGCGCGAATCCGTGCTGCGCTACACCGCCGACTGGCAGGAGTACGTCACCCGCCAGGCGCGCTGGGTCGACTTCGACAACGACTACAAGACCCTCGACCTGACCTTTATGGAGTCGGTGATCTGGGCGTTCAAGACCCTGCACGACAAGGGCCTCGCATACGAGGGCTACCGAGTGCTGCCCTACTGCTGGCGCGATGAGACCCCGCTGTCAGCCCACGAGCTGCGGATGGACGACGACGTCTACCAGACGCGGCAGGACCAGACCGTGACGGTCACCTTCCCCCTGATCGGCGACCTCGCCGCCGGGCTCGGACTGACCGGAGTCAAGGCGCTGGCGTGGACGACCACGCCCTGGACGCTGCCGACCAACCTGGCCCTCGCGGTCGGGCCGGAGATCAGCTATGCCGTGCTGCCGGCGGGCCCGGCGGGCACCAGTGCGGGCGAGGGCGAGTTCCTGCTGGCCGCCGACCTGGTCGCCGGCTATGCCAAGGACCTCGGCTACCCGAGCGCCGAGGCGGCGGTCGCCGCCGTCTCGCGCACGATCGCCGGATCCGAGCTGGCCGGTGTGCGCTACCAGCGCCTCTGGGACCATTTCGCCGACATCGAGGTCTGGGGCACCGAGAATGCCTGGCAGATCCTGACCGACGACTACGTGTCCACGACCGAGGGCACCGGGATCGTGCATCAGGCTCCCGCCTACGGCGAGGAGGACAAGCGGGTCGCCGATGCCGCGGGCATCCCGACGATCATCTCGATCGACGAGGGCGCGCGGTTCCTCGCCACGGTTCCCGAGGTCGCCGGCCTGCAGGTATTCGACGCCAACAAGCCGCTGACGCAGCTGCTGCGCGCGAACGGGCGCTTGCTGCGGCAGGCCAGCTACGCGCACTCCTATCCGCACTGCTGGCGCTGCCGCAACCCGCTGATCTACAAGGCGGTGTCCAGCTGGTTCGTCCGGGTCACCGAACTGCGGGACGACATGATCCGGCTCAACCAGGACATCAACTGGGTTCCCGAGAACGTCAAGGACGGTCAGTTCGGCAAGTGGCTCGCCGGCGCCCGCGACTGGTCGATCAGCCGCAACCGCTATTGGGGCAGCCCGATCCCGGTCTGGAAGAGCGACAATCCGGACTACCCGCGCATCGACGTCTACGGCTCGCTCGATGAACTCGAACGCGACTTCGGCGTGCGTCCCACCGACCTGCACCGGCCCTTCATCGACCAGCTGACCCGGCCGAACCCTGACGACCCGACGGGACGTTCGAGCATGCGGCGAATACCCGATGTGCTGGATGTCTGGTTCGACTCCGGTTCGATGCCCTTCGCCCAGGTGCACTACCCGTTCGAGAACAAGGACTGGTTCGACGCGCACAGCCCTGCCGACTTCATCGTGGAGTACATCGGGCAGACCCGCGGCTGGTTCTACACGCTGCACGTCCTCTCGACGGCACTGTTCGGGCGTCCCGCCTTCAGGAACGTGATCAGCCACGGCATCGTGCTGGGCAACGACGGCCGGAAGATGTCGAAGAGTCTGCGCAACTACCCCGATGTGAACGAGGTTTTCGATCGGGACGGCTCGGACGCGATGCGGTGGTTCCTGATGTCCAGCCCTGTGCTGCGCGGCGGCAACCTGATGGTGACCGAGGAGGGCATCCGGGAGGGGGTCCGCCAGTTCCTGCTGCCGCTCTGGAACACCTGGTACTTCTTCTCGCTCTACGCCAATGCGGCCGACTACGAGGCGACTTGGCGGACCGACTCGAGCGACGTGCTCGACCGCTACGTGCTGGCCAAGACCGGCACCCTCGTCCGTGAACTCGCTGCGGATCTCGACGGCCTCGACGCGACGAGCGCCGCATCCAGACTCCGCGAATTCGCCGACATCCTCACCAACTGGTACGTGCGCCGCTCCCGCGAACGCTTCTGGGGCGAGGGTGCAGACGCCTTCGACACGCTCTTCACCGTGCTCGAGACACTCACCCGGGTCGCTTCCCCGCTGGTTCCGCTGGTCGGCGAGGAGATCTGGCGAGGTCTGACCGGCGGCCGCAGCGTGCATCTGACCGACTGGCCCGACGCCGAGCTCTTTCCCGCTGACGGCGAGCTGGTGGCGACCGTCGACGGGGTCAGGATGATCACCTCGACCGCGTTGTCGCTGCGCAAGCAGGCCGGCCTGAGGGTGCGGTTGCCGTTGTCGCGGCTGACGGTGGTGACGGCGGGCACGGAGCGCCTCGCCGAATTCGCGGAGATCCTCCGCGATGAGCTCAACGTCAAGGCCATCGAGTTCGTCGAACTGGCCGAAGACAGCGCCGCCCGGTGGGGAATCACCAACCGGCTGGCCGTCAACGCCCGGGTCGCGGGACCGCGCCTCGGCCGCGGCGTCCAGACCGTCATCCAGGCCGCCAAGACCGGAGACTGGAGGGACATCGACGGCGTCGTGACGGCAGGCGGTGTCGCCCTGATGCCGGGCGAGTACGAACTGACGATGGAAACGGCGGGTGTCGCGGAGGGCGTCGCACTGGCGCTGCTGCCCGGTGGCGGATTCGTGCTGCTGGATACCGTGACCACCCCGGAACTCGAGGCCGAGGGTCTGGCCCGCGATCTGGTGCGGGTGATCCAGGATGCCCGCAAGGCCGCCGGCTTCGACGTGAGCGATCGGATCAGCCTGAGCATCTACGCCGAATCCGAATCCGATCTGGCCGCTGCGCTCCGCCATGCCGACTTCATCGCGGCGGAGACGCTGGCGACCCAGCACCGCTTCACGTATTCGGAACAGCCGGAAATGCTGGCTGCGGTTCGGGCAACGGCCGGTGTGCACCGTACGCTGGTGCCAGCGGGAAGCTATGCGAACGCCGGTATCGTCGTCGTGGATGTCGACACGTCAGGAGGTGTGAGTGTCTGAAATCGGAGAGGCTGTCTACCGTCAGATGCTGACCCGACTGGGTGAGGCGTCCCCGGAACCGAGACTGGCGGCCACTCGCCGGGCCGCGGAACTGCTGGGAGACCCGCATCGGGCATACCCGATAATCCACGTCACCGGCACGAACGGCAAGTCCAGCACGAGTCGGATGATCGAGAGTCTGCTGCGCGCCCACAACCTGCGGACCGGACTGTTCACGAGCCCGCATCTGACCCGGATCAACGAGCGGATCATGGTCGATGGCGAGGCGATCAGCGATGAGACCCTCGCCGAGAACTGGGCGGACATCCAGGCCGTGCTGGGCATTGTGGACGCGGAACTCGAGGCGGCGGCGCAACCGCGGCTGACGTTCTTCGAGGTGCTCGCGGTTCTGGCCTTCGCCAGCTTCGCGGACGCTCCGGTCGATGTCGCCGTGATCGAGGTGGGCATGGGCGGCGAATGGGATGCGACCAACATTGCCGATGGCCAGGTCGCGGTCTTCACCCCGATCTCGCTCGACCACACGGCCAGACTCGGCGACACGGTCGCGAAGATCGCCCGCACGAAGTCCGGCATCGTGAAGCCGGTCTCCACGGTGGTGAGTGCCGTTCAGCCGCCGCCGGCGCTAGAGGAGCTCGAGCGGGCCGCGGAACTGACCGAGTCGATCCTCTCCGTGCAGGGTCTGCACTTCGAGCTGGTCAAGACCGTTCTGGCGGTCGGCGGCCAGTCGATCTCGGTGCGCGGCCTCGCCGGGCAGTACGACGACGTGTTCCTGCCGCTCTTCGGCGACCATCAGGCCCAGAACGCCGCCGTCGCGCTGGCGGCGGTGGAATCGTTCATCGGCGGGGGAGACCTCGCACTGGCGGCGGACGTGGTGGCCGAGGGCCTCGGCACCGCGGTCTCGCCGGGTCGGCTGCAGGTGATCGGACACGATCCGACCGTGCTGATCGACGCGGCACACAATCCGGCCGGCGCCGAATCACTGGCCGAGGCGCTGTTGAGCTACTTCAGCTTCTCCTCCGTCACGCTCGTACTCGGCATCCTCGCCGACAAGGATGCGGCGGGCATCATCAGGGCTCTGGACTCGGTCGTCGACCAGGTCATCGTGACCCAGTCGCACTCGGAGCGCGCTACGCCGGCAGCGCAACTGGGCGCCCTGGCGATCGAACTGCTGGGTGAGGACCGCGTGCAGATCAAGGCCGACCTCGGCGAAGCGGTGCGTCAGGCACGGAGCATGGCGGGCAGCGAGGCCAACGCCGCCGTTGTGGTGACCGGATCGATCACACTGCTGGGTGAAGTCATCGGGCAGGCCGAGAAGGAAGGATGGGCAGTATGAGCGACGCCGATCGCACCGGGCAGGTGCCGCCGCCACGATCCGTCAAAGGCACGGTGGCCTCGGTGGTGCTCGCCCTCGAAGCCTTCGTGGTGTTCTTCGCGACCCTGGTCTTCTTCGGGCGCGATTACGCCCCGCCAGGCGTCGTCTTCGGCGTTGGCGGCGGATTGCTCGCGGTGATCATCGGTACCGCGGCACTGCTGCGCTACCGGGCCGGCTACTGGCTTGGCTGGCTGGTGCAGGTGATCCTGATCGCCTCCGGCCTGCTGGAGCCGATCATGTTCATCGTGGGCGGAATCTTCGCCGCCATGTGGGTTTTCGGCATCGTACGCGGCAGCTCCGTCGACGAGTTGAACGCCGCCTCCTACAACTCCGCCATGAAAGAGAGTGAGACGCTGTGACCACCGTTGAAGAGACCCTCGTTCTGATCAAACCGGACGGTGTCGCCCGCAATCTGACCGGTGAGATCCTGCGACGCATCGAGGCCAAGGGATACTCGCTCGTGGACATTCGGCTGGTTCAGCCGGATCGCGAGCTGCTGGCACGCCACTACCAGGAGCACGTCGACAAGCCGTTCTACCCGCCGCTGGTCGAGTTCATGGAGTCTGGGCCGGTCGTGGCCATCCGGATTGCGGGCAATCGGGTGATCGAGGGCTTTCGCTCCCTCGCCGGCGTGACCGATCCGACGCTCGCGGCGCCGGGGACCATCCGGGGCGATCTCGCCCGGGACTGGGGTCTCAAGGTGATCGAGAACCTCGTGCACGGGTCGGATTCGCCCGAGTCGGCCGAGCGTGAACTGGCCATCTGGTTTCCCTGAGACGACTGCGGACGAGCGCGAGCATTCATGACTGTCCCCGATCCGGCTCTGCTCGACCCTGAGGCGGTCGCGTCCGCTCTGGGCGTTGACCCGAAGCGGGGACACTCGAGCGCTGAGGCCGCCCGGAGGCTCGCCGCGGACGGTGCCAATGAGCTGCGGGCTGCGCCGCCCGTGCGGCCGTGGAGGCGTTTTCTCCGTCAGTTCCGCAGCCCCCTGATTCTGCTGCTGCTGGTCGCCGTGGCCGTGTCGGTGGCCGCCTGGGTGGTTGAGCGCGAACACGCTGTGCCCATCGACGCGATCGTGATTCTCACGATCGTACTGTTCAACGCTGTGCTCGGTTTCGTGCAGGAGGCGCGCGCGGAGCAGGCCGTCGCGGCGCTCGCCACGATGACGGCGGCGAACTCCAGCGTCGTGCGCGACGGTGTCCTGACCACGGTTCCGGCCGCCGGGCTCGTGCGCGGAGACATCCTGTCTCTGGGTGAGGGGGACACCGTAGGAGCCGATGCCCGCATTCTCTCGGCCCACTCGCTGAGAGTCGCGGAGGCGGCACTCACGGGCGAGAGCGAGGCCGTGCTGAAGTCTGCCGATGCCCTGCCCGCAGCAGCCCCGCTGGGGGATCGAAGCAGCATGGTGTTCAAGGGCACGGCCGTCGTCCAGGGCCGCGGCCTCGCCATCGTGACGGCTGTCGGCATGGGCACCGAGATGGGCGCGATCGCCCGGATGCTGGACGAGACCGTCGCCAAGCCGACTCCGCTGCAGCGCGAGATCAATGCCATCGGCCGGGGCCTCGGCGTCGCGGTGATCGCGGTCGCGCTGGTGGTGATGCTCGCCACCACGCTCGTCAACCCGATCACCTCCGCCTCCGATGTCGTCGTCGTGCTACTGCTCGGCGTATCCCTCGCCGTCGCCGCCGTGCCGGAGGGACTGCCGGCGATTCTCTCGGTGGTGCTGGCGCTGGGCGTTCAGCGGATGGCGAGTCGGAATGCCGTGGTCAAAGAGCTGAGCGCGGTGGAGTCACTCGGTGCGGCATCGGTGATCTGCGCCGACAAGACCGGGACGCTCACCCGGAATGAGATGACGATCGAACGGCTCGAGCTGGCCAGCGGCCGGGTGGACATCGAAGGGGTGGGCTATCGCCCCGAGGGCGCCCTGCTGCATGCGGGACACCAGCTGGAGGGCGATCTGCTCGCGGAGGCGATGCTGATCCTCCGGGCCGGCTCGATGGCCAACAACGCCCAGCTCTCCCTGCGCGATGACCACTGGCACATCGAAGGGGACCCCACCGAGGCGGCATTCCTGGTGGCAGCCGAGAAGTTCGCGGGCATCCGCGAGCACGTCGAGCGCTTCGAGCGGCACGGCGAGATCCCCTTCACCTCGGAGCGCAGGATGATGTCCACCCTGCACCACGAGAAGGCCAACGGCAGCACCCGCGTCTACAGCAAGGGCGCCCCGGACGTGCTGCTGGAGAACTGCACGCACGTGCAGGTCGGCGATGCGGTGGAGCCGCTCACCGAGGAGCGCCGACGGGGCGTGCTCCGCGACGTGCAGGAGATGTCCTCCCAGGCGTATCGCACCCTCGGGCTGGCGTACCGCAAGTCGCCCGGTCGCGAGCCCGACGGCGATCCGGAGCACGACCTGGTCTTCCTCGGGCTCGTCGGGATCATCGATCCGCCGCGCATCGAGGTCGCCCGATCGATTGCCGAGGCCCACCGGGCGGGTATCCGGGTGATCATGATCACGGGGGACCACCCGGCGACCGCAGCGCGGATCGCGGCCGATCTGGGCATCATCGAACCCGGTGGACGGGCGGTCAGCGGCGCCGAACTGGACGCACTCGATGCGGAGCAGCTGCGCAGTCTCACCCGGGAGGTTTCCGTGTACGCGCGGGTCGCCCCGCAGCACAAGCTGCGGTTGGTGGCCGCACTGCAGGCGGACGGTCACATCGTCGCTATGACCGGTGACGGCGTCAATGATGCGCCCGCGCTGAAGGCGGCCGACATCGGGGTGGCGATGGGCATCACCGGCACCGAGGTGACCAAGGAATCCGCGCGGATGATCCTCGCCGATGACAATTTCGAGACGATCGTGGCTGCGGTGCGGCAGGGCCGGGTGATCTTCGACAACATCCGCAAATTCCTGCGCTATCTGCTCTCTTCGAACATTGGCGAGGTGCTGAGCGTGTTCTTCGGGGTGGTCTTCGCCGGGGCGCTCGGATTCGCCGGAGCGAGCCCGGATGCGATCGTGCTGCCACTGCTGGCGACGCAGATCCTCTGGATCAACCTGGTCTCCGACTCCGGTCCCGCGTTCGCGCTCGGCATCGACCCCGAGGTCGATGATGTGATGGCGCGCAGGCCGCGAGGCATCCGTGACCGGGCGCTCGGCGCCGGTGAGTGGATCGGCATCGTCTCTGTGGGTCTGGTCACCGCGGTCGTCACTCTGTTCGCGATGGACCTGCTGCTGCCGGGCGGACTGGTGCCGGGCACCGCCGACTTCGCCACCGCGCGCACCGCCGGCTTCACCACGCTGGTCTTCGCGCAACTCTTCAACACCCTGAATGCCCGCTCGGCAACGACGAGTGCCTTCCGGGGCATGTTCAGCAATCGTTGGATGTGGCTCGCCTTCGCCGCAACGATTGCGCTGCAGGTCGCCGTGGTGCAGCTGCCCCCACTGCAACTGGCGTTCGGCACGGCACCGATGGATCCCGGCCAGTGGCTGATCTGCGTCGGACTCGCCTCAGTGGTGCTGTGGTTCTCTGAACTGCGCAAGGCGGCGGTGCGCCGGTGGGCTCAGAGGTAGGAAAACGCGTCGAGGCGGAACTGGGCGAGCACGATGACAAACAAGAAGCTCAGCGTGACGATGACCCAGCTCCACGCGTAGACCTCGGTGGCCGCGCGGCGCGCCCGCTCCGGCATCGGCACCGCGCCGGACTTCAGAGTGAACAGCAGCAGTACCCAGAACAACGGGATCATCCCCGCCCACATGGTCATGCACCATGGGCACAGCGTGCCCAGGACGAAGATGCTCTCGTAGATGAACCAGATCACCCAGACCATGCCCGCCGTGACACCCAGCGCGAAACCCTGCCAGAACCATGCGGCGAATCGGGCACCGGCGAACAGGGCAACGCCCACCACGATCGGCACGGCGAAGGCACCGAGCCCCCAGATCGGGTTGGGGACGCCGAAGAAGATGGAGCCCTGCCAGGAACCCAGACTCCGGCCGCACTGAACAAGCAGACTGAAATTGCAGTTGAGTGCCGAGTTCGGATCCTGGAGCAGCGCGATCTTGTCAAGGGTCAGCATCAGGGAAGCGAGCCAGCCTAGAATTCCCGTGATGATCAGCGTGAGCGCGAGTCCCCACGATCGGGACGAGGAGGTTGGGAACGACACTCTTGGGATTATGACACACGCAAACCGCATGAATCCCGGCTGGGCGTGCGATAATCGATCAGGTCAGTCCGCGCGCCGCGCGTGACGGATCCCAATCAATGCTTACCGGACACAGCCGGACCACACCCGCAACAGAGTGTTGCCGTGGCGGATAGTCAGTTCCGCATCAGGTAGCCGGATCTTGGATTCCGCTACACACAGAATTTGCAGCGGACGCCTCACCGCGTCGCCGCACAGAGAATATCCGGTCAGGCGCCACGGCAGCCGGACCGGCAGGGAGTGCACCAGGAATGGTGAAGAAAACCGAAGACGACGTTGTAGATCCTGAGACCTCAGCAGAGGGCATCGTTCCCAAGCGACGGGTGCTGAGACGAAGCACGAAGGCCGCCCAGGCACCCCTCGAGGTGAGCGGCGGCCTCGACGCTGTCGGAGCTGACGAACCCGCGACGAGTGAGCCGGTGGCCGAAACGGTACCGACGTCGGCGACCGCCGGGGACGATGTTCCCGATCTGATCGAACCGACTCCTGCGGCAGCGCCGGTACCTGAGGAGAACAGCCCGTTCTCGATCCTGTTCCGCGCCCCGGACATCGTTCCGCTGCCCGCGCAGCCGGGCGCCGCCGGTCTCGATGATGGGCAGGATGCATTCGAGAGCGGCGGAGTGCGCCGCCGCGCCCGACGCCGCTC
This sequence comes from uncultured Actinomycetota bacterium, assembly GCA_963703545.1. GTDB lineage: Bacteria > Actinomycetota > Actinomycetes > Actinomycetales > Microbacteriaceae > CAVPES01. The sequence continues at coordinate 14,532 of CAVPES010000072.1, read as the reverse complement.
CGGCGAGGACGTCCAGACCGGCGAGGACGACCCCGTCAACACGGTGGTGCGGGTGCGCACGCCGCGGCCGGCTCCGGAGCTGATCACCGAGCCGCAACGGATCAAGGGCTCGACTCGGCTCGAGGCCAAGAAGCAGCGCCGCAGGGACGGCCGCGACGCCGGACGGCGTCGAACCGTCGTCACCGAGGCGGAGTTCCTCGCCCGCCGCGAGTCCGTCGACCGGCAGATGATCGTGCGCTCCAAGGATGGCCGGATCCAGATCGGCGTGCTCGAGGACGGCGTGCTCGTAGAGCACTACGTCGCCCGCGCGGACGAGGCATCCCTGATCGGCAACGTCTATCTCGGCCGCGTGCAGAACGTGCTGCCCAGCATGGAGGCTGCGTTCGTCGACATCGGCCGCGGTCGCAATGCCGTGCTCTATTCGGGTGAAGTCGATTGGGAGGCGGCCGAGACCGGCAACCAGCCTCGTCGCATCGAACTGGCGCTGAAGGCTGGCGACCGGGTGCTCGTGCAGGTCACGAAGGATCCCGTCGGACATAAGGGCGCGCGTCTGACCAGCCAGATCTCGCTGCCGGGACGCTATCTGGTCTACGTCCCCAACGGCGGCATGAACGGCATCTCCCGCAAGCTCCCCGATACGGAGCGCGCGCGCCTCAAACGCATCCTCAAAGACGTGCTCCCGGAGAACGTCGGCGTCATCGTGCGCACCGCCGCCGAGGGCGCGACGGAGGAGCAGCTCACTCTGGATGTCAACCGCCTGATCGCGCAATGGGCGAGAATCGCCGAACAGGTGGAGAACGCCCCGGCGCCGGCCCTGCTGCATTCCGAGCCCGATCTGCTGATCAAGATCCTCAGGGATGTGTTCAACGAGGACTTCTCCAAGCTGGTCATCTCCGGCCTCGACGCAGCCGAGACGATCAGTGCTTACCTGTCCTCGGTGGCCCCTGACCTGTTGGATCGCATCGAGCAGTATTCGGATGGCCAGGACATCTTCGACAAGTACCGGATATCGGAGCAGATCGAGAAGGCGCTTGACCGCAAGGTCTGGCTGCCGTCGGGCGGATCACTGATCATCGACCGAACTGAGGCGATGACCGTCATCGACGTCAACACGGGCAAGTTCGTCGGCACGGGCGGAAACCTGGAGGAGACCGTCACCAAGAACAACCTCGAGTCCGCCGAGGAGATCGTCCGGCAGTTGCGTCTGCGCGACATCGGCGGCATCATCGTGATCGACTTCATCGACATGGTCCTGGAATCCAACCGCGACCTCGTGCTCCGACGCCTCGTCGAGTGCCTCGGACGTGACCGAACCAAGCACCAGGTGGCAGAGGTGACGTCGCTCGGCCTGGTCCAGATGACCCGCAAAAAGCTCGGCGTCGGTCTGCACGAAGCGCTCAATGACAAGTCCGAGCCCGTCAACGCAGGATCTCCGCCGTCCGGTCCTTCCTCGCGGTCATCGGAGGGTCGTCGTCGACGCGGCGGTTCCTCGGGCGGCACCGGGCCGGCCAACGCGCAGGGTGTACAGGGTTCGGGCACCTCGGGCGGCACCGGCAACGGCAATGGTGCAGCCAAGGGGGCGACACATGCGCTGACCGAGGACGTCAAGAACGCGGTGGCGCAGATCGTCGCGTCAACGATCGCGCATCCAGCGACCGCGCCCACTCCGGAGCGCGACACGGAGCCGGCCCGCGAAACGCAAGCGCCTGCGGCGCCGCCGGAGCCGCTCGCGATCCTCGACATCCCGGTCGAACCAAACGTGCGGGCACCGCGAAGAGTCAGCGACGCCGATGCCGAGCAACTGCTCGGTTCTGTGCTCGGCGCACTGCCCGAACCGAAACAGCCCGGACAGGGTCGCAGCCGGGGTTCACGTCGGGCCTCCAGCAGCGGAGTGGTGACCCCGAGCAAGGATTAGCCGTCAACCCCGGTGGTGCTGCGAGCGGGCGCTGCTCGCGGTCAGCCGACTTCTCGTCCGGTCGGCAACGGGAGTACGCGCTGCTCGGCCTCATGGACGGCGCGGATGCTCGTGAGCGTCGCGGCACCGCCGGCGAGGCAGGAGGCATCCGTGTCGCCGCCCTCATCCTGCGGCGGCTCGGCGATGGCCAGGTTGATGTGCTCGCCGTCCCGCTGGGCCATGGTCGCGTGCACGATGCCGAAGGAGGCGAGCCGCGCCTCGACGATTTCGAGGCCCGCCGCGGTCGGCCGGTTGGGAACGTTGAGGTTGAGCACCGATCCGGGCGCACTCTCCATCAGCAGAGGCAGGATCCGGGCAACGACGGCAGCCGCGGTTGACCAGTGCGCTTCGCCAGGTTGCTGGCCGACCGCGAGCGAGACCGCCAGAGCGCGCGCGCCGTTGACTCCGCCGGTGAGGGCAGCCCCCACGGTCCCGGAGTGCAGGATGGCGCGCCCGACGTTGGCGCCGCGGTTGATGCCCGACAGCACCAGATCCGGTATCGCACCGAAGGCGCCGTGTGCGGCCAGCAACGCGATGAGCGCGGGTGCGGCATGCACTGCGAACGCGGGCACGTCCAAGGCCAGTTTCCGGGGTTCCAGTTGAATGCGACCCTGGCCGCCGACCCCGCCTGCGGCGGCGGAACCGGTCGCCATGATCGACGCACTGCTCCCGCTGGCCTCGATCGCGGGCGCGGCGATGACCACGTCGAGACCGTGCTCGCGCGCCGCTGCCGCAAGAGCCAGCAGACCGGGTGAGCCGATGCCGTCGTCGTTGGTGATCAGCGCGTGCAGGGCTCGCTCACTCTCTCGTCAGGAACTCGGTGAGCTGATCCGGCGTCATCCGGATGTCCGTGGGCATAGCCGCTTCGATCGGTGCCATGCGAACGAATTCGCTCATCCGCCGAATCGCGGCCGGGTCTCCCGTGCCAAGGCCGTGCCGGGTGACGTTGAGCGCCCCTGCCGCCGCACCGAGTGTAACGGCCTCACGCACGGTGCCTCCCCCGGCGAGGGTGGCTGCGGCGGCGGCCGTGAACGAGTCGCCCGCGCCGCTCTTGTCGACGACTTCCATGATGGGGGCGGCCACTTGGTGCACCTGGTCGTCCTCGAGCAGCAGCAGGGGAAGCTCGGCGCGCGTGACGATGACGATGTCTGCTCCTGCGTCGCGGATCCGGCGCATCTCGGCGATGATCGCATCAGGCTGATCCGAATCGATCCGACCGTCGGCGATGAGCTCCTCGTGGCTGACCTTGACGATGTCGACGCGCCCGGCGAGAGCCGCGTCGAGGCGCGCGCCGGACAGATCCGCCATCACCCGGCATCGGCAGGTGCGCAAGTCAGCGGCGAGTCGCCGGTACACATCCGCGGGCAGGACCTCATCGCCCGCCGGTCCGCTGAGCAGCACGATGTCGGAGTCCATTCCCTCCCGCAGGGTCAGACCGTACAGTTCATCGAGGTCGTGCCGAGTGAGTGGATCACCGCTGGTCTCGATGATCGTCTCGCGTCGCCCGTGGCGCCGGTCATGGATGTACGCAGCCCCGGTGCCCTCCCGGTCGCGAGAGACCAGATCGAAGCCCTCGTCCTCGATGAGGTGTCGAAGCACCCGGCCGGTCTCGCCCGCGAAAGTCGCGCACAGCGTGACATCCGCACCCAGCGCACGCACCATGCGCGCCTGCCAGACGCCCTGGCCGCCCGCGTGCAAATGGATGTCCCCGTCGTTGCTGCGTTCCTCGATGGTGATGGTGAGCGACGGTGAGGGCGCGAAGACGACAACGCGTCCCCTGCCGACAGTCGGGACGGCAGCCGCGTGGTGATCGAAGAACGTGCTCATCTGCCCCTCCTTCGCTTCTGCTCTACCCAGCGTAGGCGGTGTTGCCCGGGACCGGGCGATCTGGATTGTGCGGAGGATATCGACCTAGCGGAGCATCCTGGAGCCGACGCGACGGTCAGCGGTCACGGGGGCGCACGCGCAGACCACTGGCGACGAGTCGGCGAACCAGTTGGCGGGAGTCAACGGCTTCGGCGCCAAGGGCGATGAGAACGTAATAGTGCTCCGCGGGCACGTCGTAGTGGTCGCGGTCGAAACCGCGTGAGGGCACGCCTGCGCCGCTGGCGAAGTAATGCAGCTCCTCCAGTGAAATGTCGCTGACCAGATGCGACCAGATCGTGCCGTGATTGGGCCACAGCGGCGGGTCGATCAGCACTGCCATGAAGGCGATTGTATGCTGTGCAGCACCGGGCGGGATCGGATCAGGCGACTGTGTTCCGAATTGACCGTCGTCCCGGGATCGGGTAGGGTTGACCGTTGGTGTGCGTCTCGCGCAGGTCGCGGAGCACTCGCAGATTTCCTCACAAAAGTAAGGGTTGAGAAGTGGTTTACGCAGTTGTGCGCGCCGGCGGCCGGCAGGAGAAGGTGGAGGTTGGCACCATCGTCACCCTCGACCGAATCAAGGCCGACAAGAACGGCAACATCGAGCTCGCGCCGGTGCTTCTGGTCGACGGTGACAAGATCACCTCGGACGCGAAGTCCCTGGCGAATGTGACGGTCACGGCAGAGGTGCTCGGGGATCTCCGCGGCCCCAAGATCGTCATCCAGAAGTTCAAGAACAAGACCGGGTACAAGAAGCGCCAGGGCCACCGTCAAGACCTGACGCGCGTCAAAGTCACCGGAATCAAGTAAGGCAGGCCCCGAAGATGGCACACAAAAAGGGTGCGAGTTCCACTCGCAACGGTCGTGACTCCAATGCCCAGTACCTGGGTGTGAAGCGGTTCGGCGGGCAGGTCGTCAAGGCCGGCGAGATCATCGTGCGTCAGCGGGGCACGCACTTCCACCCCGGCGCCAACGTCGGTCGTGGTGGTGACGACACGCTGTTCGCACTCGAAGCAGGTGCGGTCCAGTTCGGTGCCAAGGGCGGTCGCAAGGTCGTCAACATCGTCGTTCCGGCGGAGTAGCGCCCGCAAGACACACGGATTCTGCAGACGGGCGAGCTTCGGCTCGCCCGCTGTGTTTTCCGCCCCACGCACGCCAGCGGCAATCCACGACGAGAAACAGGAGGTCATCATGGTCACATTCGTCGATCAGGTGACCTTGCATCTGATTGCCGGCAACGGCGGCAACGGCTGCGTCAGTGTCCGGCGCGAGAAGTTCAAACCCCTGGCCGGACCCGACGGCGGCAACGGCGGCAACGGCGGGGACATCGTCCTGGTCAGTGACCCTCAGGTGACCACTCTGCTCGGCTACCATCGCCGGCCGCATCGCAGCAGCGACAATGGCGGTCCCGGCATGGGCGACCATCGAAGCGGCTTCACCGGCGAGATGCTGGAGCTGCCCGTCCCCGTCGGCACGGTCGTCAAGGACGAGGACGGCAACGAACTCGGCGATCTCAGTGAGCCGGGGATGCGCATCGTCGTCGCCGAGGGGGGGCAGGGCGGGCTCGGGAACTCCGCGCTGGCCACCACCAAACGCAAGGCACCCGGCTTCGCCCTGCTCGGCACCCCCGGGTGGTCCGGTGACATCCACCTCGAGCTGAAGACGATCGCGGACGTGGCACTGGTCGGCTATCCCAGCGCCGGGAAGTCCAGCTTGATCGCCGCCATCTCGGCCGCACGACCCAAGATCGCCGACTATCCCTTCACCACCCTGCAGCCCAATCTCGGCGTGGTTCAGGCCGGGGAGATTCGCTTCACCGTCGCTGATGTTCCCGGCCTCATCGAGGGCGCCAGCGAAGGCAAGGGCCTGGGTCTCGACTTCCTCCGACACGTCGAGCGCTGCTCAGCGCTGCTGCACGTGCTGGACTGCGCCACGCTCGAACCCGGTCGGGATCCGCTCAGTGACCTCGCCGTGATTCGCGCCGAACTCGCGGCCTATCCGGTCCCCGAGGGTCAGCTGCCGCTACTCGAACGTCCCCAGCTGATCGCCCTCAACAAGGTCGATGTGCCCGAGGCCAGAGAACTGGCCGATCTGGTGAAGCCGGAGCTGGAAGCGCTGGGCTACCGCGTGCTGGAGATCTCCGCCGTCAGCCATGAGGGTCTCCGGGAACTGACATTCGCCCTGGCGGGGGTCGTCGCTGAAGAGCGCGCGGCCGCCGAGGCGCTGCGCAACGCGCGACCCCGGATCGTGATTCGCCCGAAAGCGGTCAACGAGGCTACGTTCGAGATCCGCGTGGAAGGCGGTTCGGGCGGCAACATCTACCGCGTGCTCGGGGCCAAACCCGAGCGCTGGGTGGCGCAGACCGATTTCACCAACGACGAGGCGATCGGCTTTCTCGCGGATCGGCTGGCCAAGCTCGGCGTGGAGGACGAACTGTTCAGGAAGGGCGCCGTCGCCGGCTCGACAGTCGTGATCGGCGGCAAGAACGGCGTCGTCTTCGACTGGGAGCCCACCCTGACCTCCACGGCGGAGCTGGTGACCAGCCCTCGCGGATCCGACCCCCGGGTGGATGCGAGCAACCGTCCGACGCGTACTATGCGCCGTGACGACTACTTCGACCGGATGGACGCCAAGGCCGAGGCCCGCGCGGAGCTCATTCGGGAACGCGAGGCCGGCATCTGGCATGACGACGAGGGCTTCGCGATCGAGTCGACACGGGACGGCGGACCCGAGGAATGAGGGTTGCCACCCGGGAGCAGGCGCGGCAGGCCAGGCGGATCGTCGTCAAGGTCGGCTCCTCGTCCATCAGCGGGGACAATGTCGGCCAGATCGACATGCTGGTCGACGCGCTCGCCCGGGTGCACGGCGCTGGCCTGGAGGTAGTGCTGGTCTCGTCGGGATCGATAGCCAGCGGCATGCCGTTCCTCGCGCTGGACGGCCGCCCCACCGACCTCGCCACCCAGCAGGCCGCGGCGGCAGTCGGCCAGAACGTCCTGATCTTCCGCTACCAGAAGAGTCTCGATCGCTACGGCATCGTCGCGGGCCAGGTGCTGCTGACCGCGGGGGACCTTGAGAATCCGACCCACCGCTCCAACGCCCAGCGCGCCATGGCACGATTGCTTGGACTGCGCATCCTCCCGATCGTCAATGAGAACGACACCGTAGCCACCCACGAGATCCGCTTCGGCGACAATGATCGCCTCGCCGCGCTGGTGTCGATCCTGGTCGAGGCGGATCTGTTGATTCTGCTCTCCGACGTCGACGCGCTCTACACCCGGCCACCCCGCGAGCCGGGTGCACGTCGGATCGAGACGGTGCCCTGGGCGGATGATCTCGCCGGGGTGCTCCTCGGTGACATCGGCGATGCCGGCGTGGGTACCGGCGGAGCGAGCACCAAGGTCGCTGCGGCCAAGCTCGCAGGCGGCCGGGGCATCGCGGTGCTGTTGACGGCGACGGGCCTCATCGGCGAGGTCCTGGCCGGTGAAGGCGTCGGCACGTTCTTCGAACCTGCGCCCGAGACGAACGCCGAGTAAAGTCGTGGCATGGCTGAAACCGTGCTGACCGCATCACTCATCGAGATCCTCGCTGACGGCAGGGACGCCTCGCGCGCCCTTGCCATCGCAACGACGGGGCAGAAAGACGCAGCCCTCGCCGCGGTGGCGGAGACCATCCGGGGGAACATCGACCAGATCGTCTCGGCGAACGAGCTGGATCTGGCCAACGGGCGCGAGAACGGGCTGTCGGCCGGACTGCTCGATCGTCTACGGCTCGACGAGGCGCGGCTGGGTTCGCTCGCAGCCGCGGTCGAGGACGTCTCCCGCCTCACCGATCCCGTCGGCGAGGTGGTCCGCGGTCGCACCCTGCCGAACGGCCTGCTGCTCAGCGAGGTGCGGGTGCCATTCGGGGTGATCGGGGCGATCTACGAGGCTCGGCCGAATGTCACGATCGACATCGCCGCGCTGGCGCTCAAGAGCGGAAACGCGACGGTGCTGCGCGGCGGTTCGGCTGCTGAGAACAGCAACCGCGTGCTGGTCGGGCTGATCCAGTCCGCCCTGGAGTCGGTCGGCCTGCCGCGGGCGGCGGTGCAGACCATCGATGCCTTCGGTCGGGACGGTGCCCGCCAGTTGATGCAGGCCCGCGGCTACGTCGACGTGCTGATCCCGCGCGGCAGTGCGCAGTTGATCGACACCGTGGTCAGGGAGTCGAGAGTTCCGGTGATCGAGACGGGTGCGGGAGTGGTGCACATCGTCATCGACGAGAGTGCGAACCGGGACTGGGCGGTCGACATCGTCCGCAATGCCAAGGTGCAGCGACCCAGCGTGTGCAACGCCGCGGAGACGATCCTGGTGCACGCCGGTGCGGCCGATCGCCTGCTGCCCGATATCCTCTCGGCCCTGCGTCACGAGGGTGTCACACTGCACTCCGATGACCGTTCCCGTGCGATCTTCGGGGACGCCCTGCCCGCAACCGAGGAGGACTGGTCGACCGAGTACATGTCCCTCGACCTCTCGGTCAAAGTAGTCGATTCACTCGACGAGGCGATTGCGCACATCCGGCGATATTCGACCGGTCACACGGAGTCCATCATCACGAATGACCTGGCCAACGCCGAACGCTTCCTGGCCGAGGTCGACTCCGCCGTCGTCATGGTCAACGCTTCGACCCGCTTCACCGACGGCGGCGAGTTCGGCTTCGGCGCTGAAGTGGGCATCTCCACGCAGAAGCTGCATGCGCGAGGCCCGATGGGCCTGCCCGAGCTGACCAGCACGAAATGGCTCGTGCGTGGCAACGGCCACGTGCGCCCCTGACGCTAGACTGAGTTTCGGGAGCGTGCCCAGACCACGCGGATCACGTCAATCAAGGAGCGCATTGTGAGTGTTGTCACCCTCCTCGCCGCGAGCGAGGCTCAGGTTGCCCTGCCGGTTCCGGCATTCATCTTCGGGCTCGTCGGCATCGTCGTCTTCGCGGCTCTCGCGATCGTGACCTTCAGCTATCGCGATGTGGCGCACCGGCACAGCCAGAAAACCTCAGGGGCAGCGCCATCCCAGCATGGGCACGGCCACTGATCCGCTCGCTCCGGCTGTGAGCGTCGGTGCGCGTCGTCGCGTTGGCGTCATGGGCGGAACCTTCGACCCGATCCATCACGGCCATCTGGTCGCCGCCAGCGAGGTTGCCAAATCGTTCCAACTGGACGAGGTCATCTTCGTGCCGACGGGGCAGCCGTGGCAGAAGTCGACGGTCAGTTCCGCCGAACGCCGTTACGAGATGACGGTGATCGCGACCGCCTCCAATCCTCGGTTCACGGTCAGCAGGGTCGACATCGACCGCGCCGGGCCGACGTACACGATCGACACGCTCAGGGATATCCACGCTGCCCAGCCGGATTCGGAGCTGTTCTTCATTTCCGGAGCCGATGCCGTCGCACAGATCATCGGCTGGAAGGATGTCGAGGAACTCTGGCAGCTGGCGCACTTCGTCGCGGTGACCCGCCCGGGGCACCCCCTGTCCGTTGGTGCTTTACCGCAGCACAACGTAAGCTTGCTCGAAGTACCTGCGCTGGCCATCTCCTCGACTGATTGCCGTGACAGAGTCGGCCGGGATTACCCGGTCTGGTATTTGGTCCCCGATGGTGTCGTGCAGTACATCTCCAAGCACCGCCTGTATCGGAGTGAAGAATGACCACCTGGCATGACCAGCCGATGACTCGCCGCGAGCTGCGCGAGCGCGAGCGCATTTCACAGGCCAATAGTGGTGCAGACCACCCGACCAGCGACGCTGCCGCCGAGCCGCTGGAGACACTGACCAGTGACGAATCCTCGACGCCCATCGCCGAGGCCGCCCCCGCCGCTCCCGCCGCCGCTGACGTTGTCGCGCCCGCCGCGGTTGTTCTTCAGGCTGCGCCCGTTGCCCCGGTCGTTGCAGTCGCACCGCCTGCCCCTGTCGCACCGCCTGCCCCCGCCGCAGCCCCTGCTCCTGTCGCACCCCCTGCCCCCGCCGCAGCCCCTGCTCCTGTCGCACCGCCTGCCCCCGCCACGACCACCGCGCCCTTCGTTTCCACCGAGCCCTCTGGCGTCGGCAGCGATCACACGATCACCCGCCGCGAACTGCGAGCACTTCGTGAGTCGCTTGGGGAGAGCGCGGCGACGGAAGCTCTGGCCCACTCGTTCGCAGCCCCGGTGGTCCGGCTGGCGGAGACTGAGCGCGCCCCTGTTACTGCTGAACGCGCCGCCACACCGGGCGACGCCACCCCGGGCGCCGCCACACCGGGCGACGCCACCCCGATCGACAGCTCACAGGCCGAGGCGCTGGCGGCCGCGCTGATTGAACCTCCGGCACCATTTGTTCCGCCGGTGGGACACTGGTCACTGCAGGCCGATGAGTCGGATCAGGACTTCAGCTCCGGTGCGATTCCACTGGTCACCAGCAGCACACTGATTGTGCCCAGTCCTCCCGGTGCGCTGAGCGCACCGCTGACGAGTGCCGGCGACATCATCGTCACCGGCACGATTGATCTGCCGAAGCGTCTTGCCACAACAGGTACCGTCACGCGATTGGATTCGGCTGAAATCGACCGCCTGATCGAAGGCGACCACGACGACAGCGGTTCCGAGGTCGCGCCGATCCGGGCCAGCCGAGCGTTCAACGCCGGGGATGTGCTACCGGAGAATCCCAGCGGCGGCAAGGGGCCGAGGCTCAGCCGAACCGGCCTGCTCGCGATCATCGGCGCAGCCGCTCTTGCCGTCGTGGTCGGCCTCGTCGTTCTCGGCTACGCGCTCAACATTCTTTGAATTCTCAAGTGAAAGGTCGGCCATGACCGCGTCGCCGCATGCCGTCGAACTAGTCCGCTTGGCCGCACTGGCGGCGGACAGCAAGAGCGGTCAGGACATCGTCGCACTTGATGTATCGGGACCCCTGCCGTTGACCGATGCCTTCCTGTTGGTCACGGGCCGCACGGAACGCAACGTCATCGCCATCGCGGACGAAATCGAGGATCAACTGATCGCGGCCGGGACCAAGCCCCTGCGTCGCGAAGGCAAGGCGCTCGGGCGCTGGGTGCTTCTCGATTTCGGTGACCTCGTGGTCCACGTCTTCCACGAGGAGGATCGCATGTACTACGCGCTGGAGAGACTGTGGAAGGACTGTCCGGTGATCCCGATCGACTTGCTGCAGCCGGTTGCGGCAGCCGTCGACCAGGACTGAAACCCCACCGGCGGGCGGGCGCGAGACGTACTCGTTTCGACCAGCCTGATCCGTTGTAGTACGCTGGTGGAGTTGCCTCCGCATCGCGGAGCACGGGTCTGTGGCGCAGCTGGTAGCGCACCTGCATGGCATGCAGGGGGTCAGGGGTTCGAGTCCCCTCAGATCCACCCCGTCACCGCCCCCCTGAGTTGCGGACTTTGGTTCCAAGATACGCACTTTCGGATCGCGAAGGTCCCTAGAGTCCGCAACTCAGGTGGTCGGCGTGGAGTGCTCCGGGCTTGCCAGGAAGGTCGCCAGCTCGGACACGGCGGCCCGGCCGGCGCGGTTCGCTCCGATCGTGGAGGATGAGGGCCCGTAGCCGATCAGGTGCACGCGCGGCTCGATCAGCACCCGCGTGCCGTCCATGATGATGCCGCCGCCGCTGGCGCGCAGATGCAGGGGAGCGAGGTGGTCGAGGGCAGCCCGGAACCCGGTGGCCCACAGGATCACGTCGGCGGCTAGGAAGGTGCCGTCCGCCATCCGCACCCCATCGCTTTCGATGGCGGCGAACATCGGATGCCGCACCAGCACGCCGCGCGCGGCGGCGGCTCGCAGGGCGGGGGTCCAGACCAGACCGGTGACCGATACCACGCTCTGCGGCGGCAGTCCCTGCCGCACCCGCTCCTCGACAAGGGCGACGGCATCGTGCCCCGCTCTCGCGTCGAATTCCTCTTCCCGCCAGACCGGTTCGCGCCGGGTGAACCAGGTCGTCTTCGTCACCGTCGAGATCTCGTCCAGCAACTGCACCGCCGAGACACCGCCGCCGACGACCACGACGTGCTTGCCGGCGAACTGCTCCGCCGCGACGTAGTCAGCCACGTGCAGCTGGCGCCCCCGGAAGGACTGCTGCCCGGGATACATCGGCCAGAACGGCTTGGTCCAGGTCCCCGTGGCATTGATCACCGCGCGGCTCGACCATGCTCCGGTGGCCGTTTCCAGCGTCAGGCGCCCCCGGGGATCGACGTTCTGCCGGCGCACCGCCGTGACCTTCACCGTTCGCAGGATCGGCAGGTCGAGTTCGCGCTCGTAGTCGCCGAAATACCGGGGGAGGAACTCCGAACTGGGTTCCGTGGGGTCGACGAGCGGCAGCGGGATGCCCGGCAGGTCGCTGATTCCGTTCACGGTGGCCATCCGCAGTGAGCGCCAGCGATGCCGCCACGCTCCGCCCGGGCCGCTCTCGGCATCGAGGACGACGTAGGTCCCCGGGCTTCCCACCGTCGTCGGCCGTCCGGGTACTGCATCCGCGACCCCGGAACCCCCAGTAGAGACCGCCGCCGGGATCGCCGGGACGAAGCCACGCCGTCGCAGGTGGAAGGCGGCGGAGAGCCCGGCCTGGCCCGCGCCGATGACCACGACGTCGACCTGAGGGATGTCGGGCTCTCGTGCGGGAATGGGGGCGTCAGGACGAATCATCGCGAGTTGTTTCCGGTGTTCCTTTCAAGAGCCGCACGTCTAGCGGGGTGACAACGCTCGCCCCTGCAGAATCGCGCTGTCGCGTAGTCCTCGGTTCGCGGTGACCCCGTGGCTCGCCTCTGCTAATCCTCTCAGGCCCAGGGCGCGCGCGGAGCGATGCTGGGCGCTCGGTAAACTTGCCGACATGACTTCAACAGCAGATATCTACGACGAACGCGGTGAGCAGCTCCAGTCTCTTTCCATCCAGATGCGATCCTTCGGCGCCCTACCTGCATTCAGCGGTCCCGTGCGCACAGTGCGCTGCTTCCAAGACAACGCGCTCCTGAAGTCGGTGCTCGCCACACCGGGCGAGGGCGCGGTGCTCGTGGTGGATGGGGGTGGCTCACTGGAAACGGCACTGATGGGCGACATGATCGCGCAGAGTGCTTATGAGAACGGCTGGGCGGGCGCGATCATCTATGGTGCGATTCGCGATCAGGTGGAGATCGCCGAGATCCCCATCGGGGTCAAGGCGCTCGGCTCCAATCCGCGCAAGGGCGGCAAGGAGGGCACGGGCGAGGTGGATGTCGACGTCCACATCGGCGGCGTGACCTTCCGCCCCGGCGCGATCGTCTACAGCGACGAGGACGGCATCCTCGTAGAACGCTAGCGTCCCCCACCACCCCCACGTGAGTTGCGGACTCTTGTTGTCGGAGGCCGTGAAAACCTGGTTCTCGAGCCCGAAAGTCCGCAACTCAGGTGGGGGAGGGGACGGCGGGGGTCATGGCCGACCGGTAGTGGTCGATGAGTTCTGCGCAGACGGCGGGCCAGGTGCTGGTGAGCACGCTCGATCGGGCGGCGACGCCGAAGGCGTGACGCTTCGCATCGTCCCCGACAAGGTCGGCCACTCGGTCCCGCAGCTCGAAGAGGTTGCCGGGCGAGTACAGCCACCCGGTCCGACTGGAGTCGATGAGGTCAATCGGACCACCCCGTCCGGTCGCCACGACGGGAACGCCGCTGGCCATGGCCTCCTGGATCGTCTGGCAGAACGTCTCGGATTCGCCCGGGTGGACGAAGACGTCGATGCTGGCCATTGCCCTCGCCAGTGCCGCACCGTGCAGGAATCCGGTGAAAAGGGCGTCCGGCAGGATGAGTTCGAGTCGCGCCCGCAGCGGTCCGTCGCCAATGATGACAAGGCGGGTGTTCGCCAGGCCCGCCAGAACCCTGAGGTCCTCGATCTGCTTCTCGGTCGCCAAGCGGCCGACGAAGCCGATGATCCGCTCGCCACCGGGCGCGACCGAGCGGCGCCACGCTTCACTGCGCCGAGCGGGGGAGAACCGCACGGAATCGACACCGCGGCGCCAGAGCCGGACTCTGTCGACCCCGTGATCGGCAAGCTGCGTCATCGCCGACGTCGATGGCGCGAGGGTCAGGGTCGCGCGCTGATGGATGCGCCGCACGTGGCTCCACAGCATCGATTCAGCGGCGGCGAAACCGTAACGCGCCGCAAAGGCCGGCACGTCAGTCTGATACACGGCGACCGTGGGCAGCCCAAGACTCTCTGCGGCGCGGACGGCGCTCCAGCCGAGGGCGAACGGCGAGGCGAGATGGACGACGTCGGGGGCGAAGGCCGCCAGTCTGCGCTGCAGTGCGCGCTCGCCACTCACCGCGACGCGGACACTGGGGTAGAGCGGCAATGGGAGCGAGGGGATCGACTCGATCGGCACATTCCGGTGCCGCGGGGGCAGTTCGTCCGCCCACGGGGCCAGCACGATCGCCTCGTGCCCCCTCGCGATCAGATGATCGATGACCCGCAGGAGTGAGTGGGTGACGCCGTTCATGTGCGGAAGGAAGGATTCAGCGACCAGTGCAACTCTCACGACTCAAGGCTGGCAGGGCCTGATGCGGCGGCCCGTCGTCCACGGCAAATGTCGGGCAAACGTCCGGCGAACGCCAACCCCATGCCGACCCGTTCGGTCTCCCCTTCCACCCACCTGAGTTGCGGACTTTCGTCCCTCGAAGGCCGAATTTGGTGGCCTGAGCCACCAAAAGTCCGCAACTCAGGTGGACGAGCGGCTGCG
>CAVPES010000071.1:0-36356 GCA_963703545.1 uncultured Actinomycetota bacterium | reverse complement strand
CCCTGCGGTGGAGTCGGGTCCGTTGCCGGCCAGACCGTCCTTCAGCTGGGTCTCGACCGAGTAGTCGGCGACTTCCTGGCTGTAGACCCAACCGGTGTCATAAGCGTCGACCAACTCCAGGATCAGGGTTTCTGCGGCGGCAGGGTCGGCGTAGAAGTCGACCGTGGCCTGCTGCAACACGGGAACCAGCGCGGTGAGGCACTCGGAGTACGTCTCGACGTCGTCAGGACGCAACGACATCACGGCGGCGTACTTGGGGTAGCCGGCGTCGTTGATCAGCTGGTACTTGACGTCCTTGCCCCACTCCGGGACCTCGTTCTTGTAGATGTACGGTTCAGCGGAGGCGAAGCCCTGCTGGGCGACCTTGCCGCCTTCCGACACGAACACGGCGGGCTGTCCGTCGTAGGTCGAGTCGATCTGCTCGGCGGAGAGCACGCCGGTTCCGACGAACCAGTCGATGTAGGTGCCGCCGGGGAACACCCGGATGGTGGCGCCCGCCTTGCCCAGACCGGCGATGTCCTCGACGTCAGGGTAGGTGGCGGGGTCCCACATGATCATCTGCGGGTCCTTCTCCAGCGGCGCGAAGACCCCGACGGTCGGCAGGTCGCTCGCGTGCGCGATCGCCTCATCCGTGCCGACGTAGGCCATGAAGATCGAGTCGTCGTTGTACATCTGGGCGTTGGGCTGGCTGAAGCCGATCGCCGGTCCGCCGGCGAGCACCGTCACGTCGACACCCGTGTATTCGCCTGAGGCCATCAGCGGACCGGTCACCGACTTGTTCGAGTCGTCGATCGTGTACTCGGTGCCGAAGAGCTGGTACAGGTGGCCGTGCTCGGACTCGGGGTTCCAGTCGGTCTGGATCTTGATGTCGGCAGGACAACCGGCCGCGGCCAGGTCAATCGCGCCGATGGTCAGGTCCGTGTCGGCATCCGGGGCGGAGGTGGTGCTGCAGGCGGCGAGTGCCAGGCTGCCGACCATCAGGCCGGCGACCATGGTCACCCGCGTTATCTTGGTGCGCATTGCTTCTCCTCTTGTTGTGGTGGGTGGTGCTGTGGGTCTAGGTGAAGTCGTACCAGCGGCCGACGACGCGTTTGCCGAGCCAGCCGAAGAACCAGAAGACCAGCACGCCGAACAGCGAGGCGATGATGATCGAGGCGAACAGCGGGTCGGAGTTCAGTCGTGCGCCGTACTTTGAGATCAGCGCCCCGATACCGGGGGTGCCGCGCTGGAAGAAGAAATCGCCGACGATGGCACCGACGACCGCCAGACCCGCCGAGATCCGCATGCCGGCGAAGATGGCGGGCATCGCGGCCGGGAACTGCAGCTTTCGCAGCAGGATCCAGCGGCTGGCGTTCTGCAGCGCGAAAAGTTCACGGTAGGGCTTGTCGACCGACTGCAGGCCGAACAGCGTGTTGGAGACGATCGGGAACAGCGCGATCATGATGCAGACGATCACCCGAGCGCTGAAGTCGAAGCCGAACCAGAATCCGATCAGCGGCACCAGGGCGAGGATCGGGATGGTCTGCAGGATCACGGCGTAGGGGTAGAGCGATCGCTCGATCCACTTGGCCTGGTTCATCGCCACCGCCCACACGATTCCGATCACGATCGCTGCGGCCAGACCGACCATGGCGACCTGCGCGGTGTTCCACAGCGCTACGAAGATGTCGGGAGCCAGGTTGGGGTCGAAGAAGACCATCAGCACATCCTGGGGAGGAGGCAGCAGGTAGGACTTCGTCGGGTCGAGCACCACGTAGCTGACGAAATACCACAAGCCGATGATCAGTACCGCGACGGCGATCGGCGGTCCCCCGATCGCGATGCCGCTGCCACGGCGTCTGCGCGCCGGGGCCGGAGTCAGCGACCCGGTCATGCTGCCTTCCCTTCCCGGAGCGCATGGCTGACCTTGCCGACGAGGGTTGCGAACTCCGCGGTGTAGCGCACATCCGGATCACGGGGCATCGAGAAGGGGACCGACAGGGTGTCGACGATGTGGCCCGGTCGACCCGACATCACCACCACCTTGGTGGAAAGGTAGACCGCCTCCGAGACGGAGTGAGTGATGAACATCCCCGCGAAGTTCTGCTCGACGAACAGCCGCAGCAGTTCGTCGTTGAGGTATTCCCGGGTGATCTCATCGAGGGCGCCGAAGGGTTCATCGAAGAGGAAGAGCTCCGGGTCGAGTGTGAGCGAACGGGCCAGCGAGGTGCGCATCTTCATGCCGCCGGAGAGTTCCCGGGGCAGGCTCTTCTCGAATCCGCTCAGGCCGACCAGCTCGATGGCTCTCCTGGCCTTCTCGCGGCGTACGGCGATCGTGTCCCACTGCAGTTCGGCGAGCAGTTCGACATTGGCCTGCACATCGCGCCATGGCAGCAGGGTGGCGTCCTGGAACACGTAGCCGACCCGCTTGGTGTGCACGGCGGTCGTGCCTTCCGAGGCCGTCTCAAGCCCCGAGGCGATCCGCAGCAGCGTGCTCTTGCCGCATCCCGAGGGGCCGACGACCGAGACGAACTCACCGCGGTCGACCGTCAGATCCACTCCGGAGAGGGCGATCGTGCCGTTGGGGAAGGTCATCTGCACGTTCCTGAAGTCAAGAAGTCGCGTGGCGGTTCCCGCCGTCGGTCTGGCGTTTTCGGTCATTTCTCGGTCACATCTCCTGGAGGGCGAGCGCGGACGGGGACGCGGTCATCCGAGTGACCGTGGTCTGACTGACGAGCCGGCCGGCATGGATCACCATTCGATCGGCGGATGCCTCGGCGATGGCCTCGAGCAGGCTCGCGGCCCGGATGATCAGAAAATCGGCGCGTGCGCCGACGTTTGCACCCGCCTCCGGCAGACGCATCACAGCCCGGGATCCGGCGCTGGACAGATGCCACGCTTCGTCAGCGGTCAGGTGCCCGGCGGTAACCAGCAGCATCGCGGTTTCCAGTGCGTCGCTGCGCCCGAGCGGGTTGAAGGGGTCCCGGACGTTGTCGGCGCCGGCGCCGAGACGGGCACCGGCGTCGATCAGCGCACGCAGCGCGGTAAGACCCCGCGGCGTTGCGACCGGATGCTGCCAGCCCTGCAGGTAGAGGTTCGTGATCGGCAGGGTGATGATGCCGACATCGCTGGCCACGACCTCGTCGATGATTCGGTCCCGCTCCGTCTCGGGCAGGGTGCCCAAGCGCACGCAGTGACCTGCTGAGGCGTGCTGGCTGATCGGCCAATCGTGCACCGCTCGCGCGAAATGCCCGAGCGTGGGGTCCCCGTCGAGCGCCTCGTCGGAGTGCAGGTCGATGCCGACACCGAGTCGGGCGGCGAGGGCGACCAGCCGGTCGACTTCGGCGAGGGGATCGGAGGCAAGATGGGGCGCGCCGCCGACGAGGTCGACGCCGAGGTCGATCGCCTGTTCGATCACCGCGTCGGGGATGTCCTCGTTGGCCAGGGCGACCAGTTCGATGTCCATCAGTTCGGCCAGTTCGTCCCTTAGCTGCACGAGCGCCATGGCACCGCGCAGCGGCTGGGCTCCGGCGGTGATGTTGACGTGGCTGCGCACCGCGGTGGTGCCGTTGGCGAGCATGCCGAGCGCTGCCCGGCGGGCGCGTTCGAGGGTGTTCTCGACCGTGAAGAGCTCCTGGTGCGCATTGAACGATTCGATCGCCAGACGCAGGTCGCCCATCGGCGGATTGATCGTCTCCCAGGTCAAGGCCTTGTCGAGGTGGGCGTGCGCATCGCAGCCGGCGGTCACCAGCAGGTAGCCGCTCAGGTCGAGGTCGGAGGCGGTCGCGGTCGCACCGGTTGCCGGAGTGATCGAGTCAACGGTGTCGCCGGCCAGGCCGACATCGACGACCCGACCGTCCGCCAGGGTCGCGTTCAGCAGCCGATCGATGGGCCGGGGCGGGACGGTCACAGTGGCGGGACTCCAGTGCTGGCTGCGGTTCACGACCGCGGGGGACGAGGGCGATGGCATGCTCGGTGGACGCAACCCTGAGTCACCGAAAATGTTGATGAGTTCAACACTCACGAATGTAGGCAGGCCGCGTTTCAGCCGTGTAACGGGCACGTTTCTCTTTATTAATCTGGTCGCCTCCCGTCGCGGAGTCGTGATGTAGTTGGTGCTGTGCACGACGAAGAGACCGATAAGCGACTGGGCGGCCGGATTCGCGCGCTGCGCCGCTCGCGCTCGCTGACGCTCGTGCAGCTGGCGGCTCTGACGGGTCTGTCGCACCCGTTCCTGTCCCAGGTCGAGCGCGGCCAGGCCCGGCCGAGCATGACCAGCCTTGGCCTGATCGCTCGAGCCCTGGCGAGCAGTTCCGTGGAACTGCTCGCGGCGGCCACCTTCGCGGTGCCGACCACCGCGAGCGAGGACAGCGTCGCGCTGGTTCGCCGGGGTTCCGGTTTTTCCGGGCCATTCGGCGAGGGCACCGCGCGACTTCTGGCCGAGGGGCGGCGCGCCTTCACTCCACTTGAGGTGATCGCCGAGAACGCGCACTTCGATGAGCCCTTCGTGCACGACGAAGACGAGTACCTCTACGTGCTGGGTGGCATTGCCGAAGTCGATCTGGGCGCCCGAGGAATCATGACCCTGCGGCGCGGTGACTCGCTCTACTACGTGGGTGGAACCTCACACCGGTGGCGCTCTGTGGACGGGAAGCCATACCGACTCCTGGTGGTCAAGCAGCAGCATGCCGAAACCGCCGTTCCTGGCCATTCGGGAGCGGGCGCATGAGCGCGGCCGAGCGTGACCTGGTGGTGGTCGCCGCCGAGCAGGCGGCCGCGGACGTTCTCGCGCTCGGGCTGGCGGCGGCCGACGGATCGCCGCTGCCTTCGTGGCAGCCCGGTTCGCACATCGACCTGCTGCTGCCCACCGGGGTGGAGCGGCAGTATTCGCTCTCGGGAGATCCCGCCGACAGCTCTGTGTGGCGCATCGGCGTGCTGCGCGAGAGCGGTGGTCGGGGTGGTTCGGAGTGGATCCACCAGAACCTGGGCGTCGGTGCCACGATTCGCAGCCGCGGCCCCTCGAACCACTTCATCTTCGCGCCGGACGCCAGAGTGCAGTTCATCGCGGGCGGAATCGGCATCACCCCGCTGCTGCCGATGATTCGCGCCGCTGAGGCCGCCGGGATCGACTGGCGGCTGAGCTATGCCGGGCGGACCCGGGCTCGGATGGCCTTCCTCGATGAGCTCGGCAGCTACGGACCGCGGGTCCGCCTGCACATCGCGGACGAGAACGGTCGGCTGGACCTGCCGATGCTGTTGGATGCGCTTCCCCGGCACACGCACCTCTACAGCTGCGGTCCGGCGTCCCTGCTCGACGAGGTCGAGCGACTGGCGGCGACCAGGGCGCCGGGCCATTCCCACATGGAGAGGTTCGAGCCCAAGGTACTGTCGGAGCCGGTGCTGCGCGAGGCCTTCGAGGTGGAACTGCTGCTGAGCGGCCGGACCCTGACCGTTCCCGGGGATCGCAGCATCCTCGAGGTCGTCGAGGAGGCCGGGGTGTTCGTGCTCTCGTCATGCCGCGAGGGCACCTGCGGCACCTGCGAGACGGCCGTGATCGATGGCGAGGTCGACCACCGGGACTCGATTCTCAGCGTGGATGAGCAGCGCATGAACGACCGCATGATGATCTGCGTCTCCCGATCGGCCTGCCCCCGGCTGACGCTCGAGCTGTAGGTCTTCCGCGGGAGGGCCCGCGGGTCACGAACGGGCCCGCGGTCGCTACTTCGCCGCGCGGATCGCCTTGACCAGATTGGCCTTGCTCAGCGAGGAGTAGCCGTGCAGACCGGCATCCTTGGCCCGGATGCGGAGCTGCTGCACGCTGAGGCTTTCCAGGTCATCCGCCGGCCGTTGCTTCGCCTTGGTGCCCGCGGCGCTTGGTCCCTTGGCCTTCGTCTCAACGGCGGGCTTAGCGGGCGTGGCCGTGGGGGCGGGCTCGGTTGGCGACTTCGCGCTCTTCGCCCAGCTTTCGCTCGCGTCTTCGGCGAGCTTGCTCACCCGCGTGGCGAGTGCTGACGCTCGCTCGCGGGCCTCCTTGCCGACTTCCCGGGCCGCCGCCTCGGCGCGCCTCACGGCTACCTTCGCTTCGGCAAGGGCAGTCTCGGCCGCCTTCTCGAATTTGGATTTCTTCGCCATTGTGCGCCAATCGACTGGCCGCGATCGCGGCTCCGGTGGGGTTTACAGTGTGACAGCATCAGGCAGGGCATGGGTAGCCCGGAGCGAAAAAGCCGCTACTCGGGATCATCGCCTGGGCTCAGGCGCCGGTTCAAGGCTCGTACCAGTTCGGTTTCGGATGCGGTCACCAGCCGGTAGTCCCGCACCACAACGCGACCGGCGACCACGACGTGCCGTGGCCGACGCCCGGGGGACGCCCACAGCAGCCCCGCGACCGGGTCGGCGACTCCGGCGTCCGCGACACCGGAAACGTCCCAGACGCACAGGTCGCCGGCGCTGCCGATCTTCAGCGTGCCGAGTTCCGGTCGCCCAAGGCCCTGCGCCGAGCCCGTGGTCGCCATCCCCAGGACCTCGCGGGCCGGCAGCGGGCGCCCCACCAGCGGGGCGAGCTGCATCGCCAGCCGAGCATCGGCCAGCAGGTGGCCGGCGTCGTTGCTGCCGCCGCCCGAGGTGCCGAGGCCGACGGCGATGCCGGCATCCCGCAGCGCGGCGACGGGGGCGATGCCCCAGCCCATCGGCAGGTCGCAGCCAGGGGCGTGCGTTGCGCTGACGCCGGCCGCGGCCAGCCGCAGAATCTCCTCCGGCGTCACCGCGCAGAGGTGGGCGAGCGTGACATCGGGGGCCAGCCAGCCCCAGTCCTGGAGCAGGTCGATCGGGCGGCGCCCGTATTTTTCCAGCGCGATCTCGACGTCTACCTGTTCATTGGCCTGCGTGCGCCTGCGCAGTCCGTGCCGTGCCGCGACCTCACCGAGCAGCCGGAATGTCGCCTCGGAATCACTGTGCACGCCCGCGGGGCCGACCGCGAACTGCAGCATGCCATCGGCGCTGACCCCGCCCTGGTGCTCCGGCAGCACCGCGGCCAGGATCGCCTCGGCGGAGGCGGCGGCCGTTTCGGGGTCGTCCCGGGCACTGCCGCGTACGAAGACCAGCCGGGAGCCGAGCTCCCTTGCCGCCGCGACGCTCGCCCGGGCGATGCCGACCGTGTCGGAGCCTGCCGGCCAGGTCAGGTGGTGGTCGACCACGGTGGTGACCCCGGAGAGCAGACTCTCGGCCAGTCCGACGCGGGCCGCTATCCCTGCCAGCTCCGGGTCGACCACGGCCTCGGCGTAGGCCGACGCCATCCGCGGCAGCCATTGACTCATCGCGACCCCGCGGGTGCCGGGCAGAGTGCGGAAGGCGCTCTGCAGCAGATGGTGGTGCGCGTTGACCAGTCCCGCCGTGATGACGGCGCCGGTCGCATCGAGTGTCTCGGCACCGGGTGCGGCCTCGGCGCTGATCACGCCGTCGGTCACGTGCACGTCGCCGTCGGCCTCGGTTTCCGGATTGACCAGGATGCGCCGTGCGCCGGTGATCGTGAGCATGGCACCGTTCTAACACTCGCGTGTGTCCGGCATGTGACGACACCACCCACCAGTCGAGCAGGCGCGTCAGCACCCGGGCCGGTCGAATAGGCGCGCCGCCGCCGTATCGAAGCCGGGCTGCCGCTCGCCTAGGATCGAGGCGGGAGGTGGCATGCTCGAAATCGCCGGGCCGATCACACGCGCTCTCGAGGCTGGATCATCGGTCGCTCTCGCCACCGTAACGGCCGTCCAGGGCAGTGCACCGCTGCCGATCGGCTCCACCATGATGGTCGATTCCTACGGCGCCGTCACGGGAAGCGTATCCGGCGGCTGTGTCGAGTCCGACGTCTACGAGCGCGCGCAGGCGCTGACCCAGATCGGCGGTTTCGACTACGGGGTCTACGGCATCGACGACGACACGGCCGCCGGCGTCGGCCTCAGTTGCGGGGGAGACCTCAGCGTCGCCGTGCAGCGCATCGGACCGGATTCGCCGCTCGTCGAGCAGTTGAATGCGGCCGCCCGCGGAGAGGCGGCGGCGATCGGGGTGGTCGTGGCCGGGCCCGCGACGATGCTCGGCACGACGGTGACCCGCGGCCAGCACCCGGCCGACCTCGCCCGGGTGCTGATGGTGGGCGGTGTGCCGCCGACCGTCACCTCGAGGGCGGCCGCCGAAATTCTGGCCCGCCTCGCCGACGGACCAACCGGCATGCTGGACGTGGACTGCGATGGGGAGTTGCTCTCGGTGTTCTGCGAAGTGCAGGACCGGCCCCCGCTCATGGTCATCATCGGCGCGGTCGACTTCGCCGTCGCGCTCTCCGCCGCTGCGCAGCTGCTCGGGCACAGCGTGCTGGTGTGCGACCCGCGGGCGATCTTCGTGACCGAGGAGCGCTTCCCCGGTGCCCGACTCAGCACCGAGTGGCCGAGCGACGCGCTGCGGAACCAAGGCCTCACCGAGCGGGACAGCGTCTGCCTGCTCAGCCATGACGACCGCTATGACGCTGACGTCCTGGTCAGCGCGTTGAAATCGCCCGCGGGTTTTGTCGGCGCCCTGGGCTCGCGCCGCACGCACGAGAAGCGGCTCGGACGGATCGGCGACCGCCTCGGTCCTGCCGAACTCGGGCGGCTGCACTCGCCGATCGGCCTGGATCTGGGGGCGTCGACCCCGGCGGAGACGGCCGTGGCGATCCTCGCCGAGATCATCGCCAGCCGCCGTGGCGGAGGCGGTGCGGCGTTGCGGGACCGCCGCGGCCCCATCCATCACTCGGGCTGACCGGTGGCCAGGCGCCACACCCGATCTCTGGACATCGGCAGCCGGGTCGGCCGAACCCCGATCGCGTCGCGGACCGCGTTGGCCAGGGCGGGGGCGACCGGGTTGTAGGGCGCCTCGCTCATCGACTTGGCGCCGAAGGGGCCGATCGCGTCGACCGTGTCGGCGAAGAGCACCTCCGTGCGGGGCACGTCGGCGAACTGCGGCACATGATAGTTGCGCAGGGTGCTGGTGGTGACGCGGCCCTCGTCGTCCAGCAGCACTTCCTCGTAGAGCGCCGTGCCGATCGCCTGAGCGGTGCCGCCCTCGATCTGCCCGCGCAGCTGCCCGGGGTTGATCACGGTGCCGGCGTCGGCAGCCTGCACCGAGTGCAGGATCCGGATCTCGCCGGTGCTCGGCTGCACCGCGACCCGGAAGCCGTGCACGTTGAAGGCGATGGAGCGCGGCGTGCCATCGTGGCTGCCGTCGGCGATCATGCTGACGCCCTGCCGGGTTGCCTCCGCCGCCGCCATGGTCAGGGTGAGCAGCCCGCGCGGCGTCGTCAGGCCGTGACTGCCGAGGCTGACCAGGGACCGGTCGCAGGCGGCCCAGGTCGCACCGACTCCGATCAGCAGCTCGCGCAGACCGAGCGCCGCCGCCTGCACGGCTTTGCCCGCAACCACGGTTCCCGCCGAGCCGAAGGCTCCCGTGTCGTAGCGGGTGATGTCGGTGTCGGCCTGCACGATCCGGATGGCGGAGGCCGACGTGCCCAGCACGGTCGCCGCGAACTGGGTGTGCGTGGTCGTGGTGCCGTTGCCGAACTCGACTGTGCCCACGCTCAGCAGGTAGCCGCCGTCCGCCGCCAGCCGGATGCTGGTGGTCGCGTGGTGGCCGCGCGGCGGCATGGTCGCGATCATCGCGGCGGCCATGCCGGTGCCGATCCGCCACTCGGGTCCGGGTGCAGCCGTGGTGTCGGCGGCCAGCGAGGCCTCGACCAGGTCCAGGCACTGGTCAAGGCCGTAGCTGCCGTACTCGAGGTCATCCCGATGCTCGGCCGCCCAGGAGAGCAGGGGGTCCCCGGGGCGCACGACGTTGCGGCGGCGCAGCTCGAAAGCACTGATGCCGAGTCGGCGGGCCAGCTCATCCAGAGCCGACTCGATCGCGAAGATGACCTGCCCGAGTCCGTAGCCGCGGAAGGCGCCCGAGGGCAGGTTGTTGGTGTACACCGAGCGGGCATCGACCCTCTTGTTGGCGACCCGGTAGAGGGCGATCGACTCCGCGACCGAGTGGAACAGCACCCCCATCGCGTGGTTGCCGTAGGCGCCGGTGTCGGCCAGCACATCGACCGAAAGGGCCGTCAGCACGCCGTCGGGGTCGGCCGCGACATCGACCGTGACCTGCATCGGGTGCCGCACCGGGGCGATCGTGAACTGGTCGCTTCGGGTGAATTCGTACTGCACTGCCCGGCCGGTCAGCGTCGACCGCCAGCAGCACAAGGTCCTCCACCAGCATCTCCTGCTTGCCGCCGAATCCGCCGCCGACCCGCTTGGTGAAGACGCGCACCTGAGATTCCGGCAGGTCGAACAGATTCGCCAACTCGGCCCGGACCAGCCACGGCACTTGGGAACTCGTCCGCACGACGTAGCGGCCGTCGTCGTCCCGCCAGCCCCGGGCGCCGTGCGTCTCCAGAGCGACATGACTGACCCGCTGGGTGGCCCAGGTACCGCTCACCCGCTCGGCTGAGGCTGCGAAACCCTCGGCGGCATCGCCGATTTCCCCGTGCACTTCGACCGCGATGTTGCGGTCAGGCCGAGCGATCCGGCTGGTCTCGGCATCCTTGTCGGCGTGCAGCAGGGGCGTGCCGGGCAGATCGGCCAGCCGGGGATCGTGGTTGGCCGGCAGCACCTCGTAGTCGACGTCGATCAGCGCGCAGGCGGCCTCGGCGATGCCGACGCTCTCGGCGACGACTGCGGCGACCCGCTGCCCGCGGAACCGCAGCACGGTGTCCAGCACCCGGGTGTCGTCCGGATCCTGCTCCCGGCTGTCGTGGCGGCCGGTCGAGAACAGCCGATCGGGGGAGTCCCGATGCGTGAGCACCCGGATCACCCCGGGCAGTGCCTCGGCCCGAGAGGTGTCGATGCTGCGGATCCGGGCATGCGGGTGCGGACTGCCGAGAATCGCCAGATGCAGCAGCGATTCGGTTGCGGTGTCGAGGGTGTACTCCTCGCTGCCGGTGACGATCCGGCGGCCCGCGGGGGCCGGGATCGAGCGACCGTAGGGGCTCTCGTCGTCAGCGGAATCGACGGTGCCGATGCCGGCCAGCGCGTCCGCGATCGACCGGTACCCGGTGCAGCGGCAGAGATTTCCCTTCAGCAGGCGCGGCAGATCGGCGGGCTCGGCCTCGGTCAGAGTGCTCGCAGTGACCACGAAGCCGGCCGTGCAGTAACCGCACTGGAAGGCGCCCGCATCGAGGAAGGCCTGCTGCACGGGGTGCAGGCGCTCGCCGTCGGCCAGCCCCGCCGCGGTGGTCACGCTGCGCCCTTCGGCACGGTAGGCGGGGGTGATGCACGAGTGCACGGGCTCGCCGTCCAGCAGCACGCTGCACGCACCGCAGTCGCCCGCGTCGCAGCCCTTCTTGACCTCGAAATGGCCGAGCTCGCGCAACAGGGTGCGCAGCACCTGACCGGGCTGCGGCTCGACCGAGGCCGGTCGGCCGTTGACGCTCAGGTCCATGGTTCCGTCGTCAACTCGGCGACGATCTCGATCGCCATCAGCGCGCTGATGTGCCGGCGCCAGGCGGCCTCACCGTGCGGGTCGGTGAACCAGGAGTCGATCGCGGCCAGGTCGTCAGCCAGGACTTCCCGGCTCGGCGGCGTCGAATAGCGCAACTGACGGGGACGATCGACGCCTCCGGTGATGGTGATGACCAGTCCCTCCGCCGGATCGGTGCGCCCGATCACGAGGGTCGCGCTGCGGCCCTGTGGGCTCAGCGACATCTGGCGGAAGGCCGTCCGCTGGCGCAGTGTCGCTGCCGGGATCTCGATCGATCGCACGAGGTCGCCGCGGCCCAGGACGGTGCGGCCGATGCCGGTGATGAAGACGCCGACCGGTACCCGTTCGGCGCGGCCGTCAGCGCGCCAGATCAGCAGCTCGGCGTCGAGGGCGGCCGCCAGTGAGGTCATCGCGCCCGCGGGCAGGGCGGTCGCCAGATTCCCGCCGACAGTGGCCTGCGGCCAGACTTTGAAGGACATGAACAGCGACTCCGCGCATTGGCGGAACAGTTGCTGGGCGGGCCAGTCCGGGTTGATCGGGAGCGCCACCAGCTCGGCGATCGAGCAGGTCGCCGCGATGCTGAGACCGGCCTCGGTCACGGTCAGCGCGGGCCAGGCCATCGCCGTCAGGTCGACCAGTCCAGTCAGCTCGCCCGGCTGGGAGAACAGCAGCGAGCCGCCGGCCAGGAACCCCTCGCCGGCGGCAAGGTGCAACTCCCCCCGCGAGCGCGGGGCGCGAATCCGGGTGACGGTGCGCAGATCCATCACCCCAGTGAACCGCACTCGTGTGTCGCGGGTGTTAACGCCGCCTCGCTCCCGCCTCCCCCGCTCCCGCTCCCGCTCCTCCCGCTCCCGCTCCTCACCACCCAAGTTCCACCGAGCTGACACTTATGACCCTTCCGGGTGCTCAGGAAGGGTCATAAGTGTCAGCTCGCTGGCTCGCCGGACCAGCCGCGCGCTGGGAAGGGTCACTTGGGTCAGGTCGGCGCCCTATCGGGTGGAGGTGGAGCGCCCGGGCGGAAGGACGCTGGGAGCTTGGTGGGAACGGGCTGGGCGCCAATCTGGGCTGTATATAGTGTTGGCATGGAACTTCTCATCGTCGTGATCGTCCTGCTGGTCATTGTCGCCGTCGTGGGACTCTACCTCTGGAGCACGTACAACGCTCTGGTCACCCTCAAGGTTCGCGTCGATGAGGCGTGGAGCGACATCACCGTGCAGCTCAAGCGTCGTGCCGACCTGATCCCGAATCTGATCGAGACGGTCAAGGGTTACGCCAGCCACGAGAAGAACGTGTTCGAGAACGTCACCAAGGCGCGTGCCGAGACGCTCAGCGCCCACGGCCCCGCCGAGGCGGCGGTGGCCGAGGATCACATGCAGGCCGCCCTCAAGGGCGTATTCGCGGTTGCCGAGGCCTACCCGCAGCTGCAGGCCAGTCAGAGCTTCCTCTCGCTGCAGGCCGAACTGGTCGACACCGAGGACAAGGTCCAAGCCGCCCGACGTTTCTACAACGGCGGGGTTCGTGAGTTCAACACCAAGATTCAGGTCTTCCCCAACAACCTCTTCGCCAAGAACCTCGGTTTCACCCAGCGCGAGTTCTTCGAAGTTGAGAACGCCGCGGCGATCGCCGAGCCGCCGCGCGTTCAGTTCTGACGGTGAGGCCGTCAGCGGCTTCGATCTCGATGTTCCTCGGGCAGGAAAGCCATGTATAGCGCCATCCGCAGGAACAAGGTCAACACGGTGCTGATCATGTTCGTCTTTCTGGTCATCATCGGTCTGCTGGGCTTGGCCGGCAGCTACATCTTCGCCAACGGTGATCTCTCGTTCGGCGTGATCACGATCGTGATAGCCATCGCCTATGCGCTGTTCCAGTACTTCGCGGCGGCCTCCCAGGCGCTATCGATTGCGGGCGCCCGGCAGATCGAGAAGAGCGACGACCCGAGGCTCTGGCGGATCATCGAGAACCTCTCGATCGCGACGGGCACGCCGATGCCGAAGGTCTACATCATCAACGACCCCGCGCCCAACGCCTTCGCCACCGGGCGCGACCCCAGCCATGCTTCGGTCGCAGCGACCACCGGTCTGCTGGAGATCATGACCGACTCCGAGCTCGAGGGCGTGATGGCCCACGAGATCAGCCACGTCCGCAACTATGACATCCGGGTCTCGACGATCGTGTTCGGTCTCGTCGTCGCGATCGGACTGCTCGCCGACATGTTCGCCCGGATGGCCTTCTTCGGCGGCGGTCGGAACAATAACAACAACAACGGCGGGAACATCATCATGCTCGTGATCGGCCTGGTCACCGTGCTGGTCGCGCCGCTGGTCGCGGCAGTCGTCCAGGCGGCGGTGTCCCGGCAGCGCGAGTATCTGGCCGACGCGACCGGCGCGCTGACGACCCGTCATCCGGAGGCTCTGGCGAGCGCGCTGCAGAAGCTCTCGGAATACGGCAGGCCGATGATCAAACAGAACACGTCGATGGCGCACCTGTGGCTGAACGACCCGCTGAAGCCCAGCATGATGAACAGACTGTTCGCCACGCACCCGCCAATCGTGGAACGGGTCACCCGGCTGGGTCAGATCGGCGGCTCGTTCTAGCACAGCCGAGACCGCGTTGCGCAGGCGCGCGGCGCCTACCGAGATTCAGCTTGGTCTGGTCGACCTTTTCGAGATGGCCCGGCCCACCCGGCCGACGGCGGCGATGCGCGCCTACTCGACGGGCGCGGTGGCGCCGAGCTCGGCCGAGAGAGCGCTGGCCAGGTTGCCGCGCTCCGTCACGGTGATCTCGCCGAGGCCCTGCCAGTCGGCGGCGCTGCGGACCAACCCGGCAACCCGCTCCGCGGTGTCGGCCGGTGCCGCCGCCTCGGCCCAGGCCGACTGCACACGCAGGATACCCGGCTTGCGATCGGCCTTCAGGTCGATTCTGCCGACTATCGTGTCACCCAGCAGGATCGGCAGACTGTAGTAGCCGAACCTTCGCTGCGGCTCGGGCGTGTAGATTTCGATCCGGTAGTGGAAGTCGTACAGCCGCTCGGTGCGCGGTCGATACCAGACCACGGGGTCGAAGGGGCTGAGCAGCGCGGCGGCATCCATCCGTCGCGGAAGGCGGGCGCCGTGCCACAGGTAGCCCGACTCCCGCCAACCGTCGATCTCGACCTCGATCAGCTCGCCGGATTCGACGAGGTCACGGATCGCCGGCGCGGCCGTGGCGAGGCTCATCCGGTAGTAGTCCGCGATGTCGCCCCTGGTGGCCACCCCGAGGGCGCCGGCCGCGGTCCGGACCAGCGTCCTGACGGCATCAGCGCGCTCGACTTCGGTACCCAGCAACTCGGCCGGAACGATCTGCTCGGTGAGGGCGTAGCGCCGCTCGAATCTGGTTCGCCCGGCGCTGGTCACCTCGCCGCGCAAGAAGAGCACCTCCAGGCCCTGCTTGACGTCGGACCAGCCCCACCAGTTGCCCTTGCGCCGGTTGGCGTCGTGTTCGATTTCGCGAGCCAGCAGCGGACCTCTGTTCGCCAACTCATTCCTCAGCCACAGCAGCAGTGATTCGTTGGCGGCCACCCACGGGTTGTTCGCAGCCGAGTACGCGTCGCGGTATGCGCGCATCCGCCAGCCCATCAGAGGCCAGTCGCGCAGCGGAATGATGGCGGCCTGATGTGCCCAGTACTCGAGGTGACCTCCGCCGCGCTCCAAGCTCATCCGATCGAGCAGAGTCTTGTCGTATGCACCCAGCCGCGAGAAGGCGGGCAGGTAGTGGCTGCGCTCGAAGACGTTCACCGAGTCGATCTGCAGCAGGCCGATGCGACGGATCATCAGGCTGAGTTGGCGTGTGCCTACCGCCGGGGCAGTGCCGCCGCCGAAGCCTTGTGCGGCAAGGGCGACGCGGCGGGCGGCAGCGGCCGAGAGGTGCTGAGTCATCGCTGACGACGATAACCCACTGAGCCGACATCGAAGGATCACCGCTCGCTGAATTCCGCCGCAGGAATAGACTGAAGTCGTGAATGCCAAGAAGGACGGTTCGGCCGAGCCGGGTTTCTTCGCTCGGATGACCGGGCGCGCCGCACCGTCTCCCGCGCCGATCGAGACGGTGCCCTGGGGTGTGCAGGTGGCGTCGGCGTGGTCCTGGCGGATTCTGGTGATCGCCGCGGCACTGGCGCTGCTCGGTTTCCTGATCGTGCAGACTCGCTACATCGTGGTCCCGCTCCTGATCGCGGTGCTGATCAGCGCCCTGCTCATCCCCGTCGTCGACTGGCTCAGCGCCCGGCGCTGGCCGCGCTGGCTGGCGGTGACGGCAGTCGAACTGGGTCTGATCGCCGTCGTGGCCGGACTGGTCTTCGTGGTGGTCTGGCAGGTGCGCATCGGGCTCGGCGACTTCTCCGATAGGGCCGTCGAGGCCTGGCAGCAGTTCACGGTTTTCCTCGCTCAGGAGCCCTTCGACATCTCCGAGGCCCAGCTCAACACGTGGATCGGCGATGTCGTCTCGGGCACCCAAGGCAGCAGTGTCGTCTCGGGAGCCCTTTCGCTCGGCTCCAGCGTCGGTCACGTGTTCGCGGGCACCCTGCTCACCCTGTTCTCGACGATCTTCGTGCTGCTGGACGGGCGTCGGATCTGGGCATGGCTGGTGCGACTGCTGCCGCGCCGTGCCCGCCCGGCTGCTGAGGGCGGCAGCCGTGCCGGCTGGGTCACGCTGGCCAATTTCACCAGGGTGCAGATTCTGGTCGCATCGATCGACGCGGTCGGCATCGGTCTGGGTGTGCTCCTGCTCGGTCTGCCGCTGGCCGTACCCATTGGCGTGCTGGTCTTCCTCGGCTCTTTCATTCCCATCGTCGGTGCGATCGCAACCGGATTCGTCGCGGTGCTGGTCGCCCTGGTCTACAGCGGCCCGGTCGTCGCGCTGATCATGCTGGCGATCGTGCTGGGCGTGCAGCAGCTGGAGGGCCATGTGCTGCAGCCCGCGATCATGGGCACGGCCGTCAAGATCCATCCGCTGGCGATTGTGCTTGCGGTGGCGGCGGGGAGCTTCACCGCAGGCATCGCCGGCGCACTTTTCGCGGTGCCGTTGATGGCTTTCCTCAACGCTTCGATCAGCTACGTCGCCTCGGGTCGCTGGCGCGTGAACCCCAACCCGACTGTGAAGGACATTCTGCCGAGTGACTGAGACAACGATCGTCGGACCGACGCTGGCGGAGTTCGAGTCGGCGCGCGCAGTGGTGTCGAGCCTTGTCACCTCGACCCCCATGGAGCGATCCAGCCACCTCGCTGAGGTGCTCGGCAGCCCTGTCTATCTCAAGTGCGAGAATCTGCAGCGCACGGGCTCATACAAGGTGCGCGGCGCCTACTACCGGCTCACTCGGCTGAGCGCCGAGGAGCGCA
Organism: uncultured Actinomycetota bacterium; assembly: GCA_963703545.1. GTDB lineage: Bacteria > Actinomycetota > Actinomycetes > Actinomycetales > Microbacteriaceae > CAVPES01. Next base: position 19,479 of record CAVPES010000071.1, on the reverse strand, counting down.
GTCACGGTGTGGTGGCCGCCTCTGCCGGCAATCATGCGCAGGGTGTCGCCTTGGCCGCCCGGGAGTTGGGCATCGCCGCGACCATTTTCATGCCGATCGGCGTGCCGTTGCCGAAACTGCAGGCCACCCGCTCATACGGCGCCGAGGTGGTGCTGCAGGGCCACAGCTTCGAGGAAACGAAACGCGCCGCTACGGCTTTCGCCGCCGAGACCGGTGCGATCTTCATCTCCCCGTTCGATCATCCTGACATCATCACCGGCCAGGGCACCCTCGGCTTCGACTTGCTTGAACAGGTGCCTGACCTCGAGACGGTGATCGTGCCGATCGGCGGCGGTGGACTGATCGCCGGCGTGGCGAGCATGCTGAAGCAGCGTGCGGCGGAACTCGGCCGCACGATCCGCGTGATCGGGGTGCAGGCGGCGAACTCGGCCGCATATCCGCCGTCGCTGGCGGCGGGCGAGCCCGTCGAGATCGTGGCCCGGCCGACCATCGCCGATGGCATCGCGGTGGCGAAACCGGGCGTGCTGAATTTCGAGATGATCTCCCGGTACGTCGATGAGGTGGTCACCGTCGACGAGGCGGACATCGCCCGGGCGCTGCTGGTGCTGCTGGAACGAGCGAAACTGGTGGTCGAACCGGCCGGTGCGGTCAGCGTCGCGGCGATCCTGAACGGAGCCGTCCGGAACACCGGCGTCACGGTGGCGGTGCTCAGCGGTGGCAATATCGACCCACTGCTGATGCAGCGGGTGATCGCCCATGGCCTCGCCGCCTCCGAGCGCTATCTGAAGCTGCGCATCCCACTGCCGGATCGTCCCGGCCAACTGGCTCGCACCGCGGAACTCATCGCCGCCGCCAACGCGAATGTGGTCGAGGTGCTGCACACCCGGCACGGCTCGGGGCTGCAGATCAGCGAGGTCGAGTTGGAACTGCACATCGAAACCCGTGGCCCCGAGCACGCCGAACTGGTGCTGCGCACGCTGCGCGAGGCCGGCTACGATCCCCGCGTCGACTTCTAGCCTGGGAAAGTCTCCACAGCGAGGATCTCGACATGGATCTGCTTGCCGTTGGGCGCCTCGTACGAGACCGTGACGCCGACCTCCAAACCGATGATCGCCGTGCCGAGCGGACTGCTCTCGCTGTAGACCGTGTACTCGCTGTCGACGGCGATCTCACGGCTGCCCAGCAGGAACGTGGTCTCCTCGCCCAGGATTGACGCCGTGATGATGGTGCCGGGCACGACGACACCGGTGCTCACCGGTGCCTCGCCGACCGTCGCCGTCTTGAGCATCTGGGTGAGGTCACGAATGCGCGCCTCGATCTTGCCCTGTTCGTCCTTGGCGGCGTGGTAGCCGCTGTTCTCCTTGAGATCGCCTTCTGCGCGGGCCGCCTCGATCTTCTTGGCGATTTCAATGCGGGCCGGACCGGAAAGTTCTGCGAGCTCACGCTGAAGGCGATCGTATGCATCCTGCGTCAGCCAGCCGACGCTCTGCTCCTGAGCCACGGTTATCTCCATCCATGAAAACAAAGAACCGGTCATTGCTGACCGGCTCCCAATGCCGTCCAGTCTAGGTGAGCCAGCAGCGTGAAATCAAGCCCGTCACGCCTTTCTCGGTTGTATTGATGCGCTGCGTGACCAGTCGACTGCGGTCGCCGCCGGCCGGCAGGTCGATGACCAGCCAACCTACGATCGACTTGGCATCGCCCTGCACTTCGAGCGCGCAGGAGGCGGTGGCAGCGGGGTCGAAGTCGATCAGAACCGTGACATCCATAGCGGTGTCATCGATTGCCTCGAAGGAGACGACACGAGCGTCGATGGGAACGTCGGCACCGGTCGATGCCCGCCAGATCAGCCACACTGCGAACGCCGCGATCAGCGCAATCGCGACCAGCATCACCATGCGGCGCTGACCGCGCTGGCGCCGCGGTCCCGTCCCGTAGCGCTGGGCGAGGGCGCCGGCGGCACTCGCGTCGGCGGCAGTGGAATCATTGATGGTCACAGTCATCCAAGATTACCGTGCAGGTGGGGCGCGGCCGGCGGATGGTGCGAGAATGGGGTGCCATGTTCAGACTGCTCAGTGCCCTCGCGGCCGCCGCCGAGACTCCCGCCCCCGAGTTCGATCCGACCCGGGTCACGCCCGGGCCCATCGGGTTCATCGCGATCGCATTGGTCGCGATCGCCGTCATCCTGCTGTTGCTCGATATGAACCGGCGACTGCGGCGGCTGCGATACCGCGCCGAGATCGGCGAACGGCTCGATGCCGAGCAGGCGGCACGCTCTGATGCCGGATCAGGTGACGTGCCCGCCGACGGGAGCGCAGGCTCCTCCGCTTAGAGCAGCGGTGGCTGGATCGCGATGATCAGCGTTGCCGCCCAATGGCACAGGAAGGCCAGCACCGTGAGGCTGTGGAAGATCTCGTGGAAGCCGAAGGCGCCCGGGAAAGGATTCGGCTTCTTGAGGCCGTAGATCACCGCACCGGCGGAGTACAGCACACCGCCCACGAGGATCAGCACCATCATCGGGATACTCGCCTGAATCAAATCCCCCAGATACATGATCGCCGCCCAGCCCAGGGCGAGGTAGATGGGCACGTACAGCCAGCGCGGGGCGTTGATCCAGAACACCCGGAATCCGATGCCGAGCAGCGCTCCGGACCAGACCAGGATCAGCAGCAGCACGCCCTTCTCCGGCGGTAAGGCCAGCAGGGCGATCGGGGTATAGGTGCCGGCGATCAGCAGGAAGATGTTGGAATGGTCGATCCGCTTGAGGATGATCTTGGTTCGCGGTCCCCAGGCGATTCGGTGGTACAGCGCCGAGTTCCCGAAGAGCAGCAGCGAGGTCGCCATGTACACCGCGGAAGCAGTCTTGGCCTCGGCACCGTCGGCGAGCGTGATCAGGATGATGCCGAGCGCTAGCGCGAGCGGGAAAGTGCCCGCATGGATCCAGCCGCGCCATGACGGCGTCAACTCGCCCGTCGGATGGTCGATTTCATCGTCGAGCAATGGGATATGGGGCAGCTCGTCTGGCTCGATCGAACTCATGTGGGTATCTTAATGCGCTCGGCTCGGGTCGAGACAGTGTCCCTCGCCGTTGCTGTCGAGTGTTGCTGCTCGGCGCGTTTCAATCAACGCCGGCAAGAGCGTCGGTGCCGACGGGAGCCCGCGGATCAGCTAGCGTTGGCGTGTGCTGCGTCGTGTCAGTTGGCCTCCCGGATTGCTCTACCGGCTGTATCAGAGGCGCGTGCGCCGGGATATCCCCGCCGACGCCCTGCCCCAGCACGTTGCCATGATCATCGACGGCAATCGCCGCTGGGCAAGGCAGCTCGGCTACGACAGCGCCGCCGCCGGGCATCGGGCCGGGGCCGCCAAGGTCGTCGAATTTCTGCGGTGGTGCGATGAGCTGGGCATCCAGGTTGTCACGCTGTACCTGCTCTCTGCCGACAACCTGAGCAACCGCTCGCTCGAGGAACTGGCTGATCTGACCGGGATCATCGCGGAGCTCGCCGCCGAACTGGCCGAGCAGCCCGACTGGAGGGTGCAGCACGTCGGCAACTCGGCGGGACTGCCGGATGACCTTTCCGCAGCACTGACCAAGGCAGAGCGCGACACGGCAGGGCACGGCGGACTGCACGTCAACCTTGCCGTCGGCTACGGCGGCCGGCACGAGATCGCCGATGCGGTGCGCAGCATCCTGACGGCACACCAAGCCGAGGGCGGCACCATCGATGAACTCGTCGAGCTGCTGACTCCGGAACTGATCGGCCAGCACCTGTACACGGGTGGTCAACCCGACCCCGAACTAGTCATCCGCACCTCCGGGGAGCAGCGCCTCAGTGACTTCATGCTCTGGCAGAGCGCGCACAGTGAGTTCTACTTCGTGGAAGCGCTGGGCCCTGACCTCCGCGAAGTCGATTTCCTGCGCGCCATCCGCGACTACACCCGGCGCACCCGCCGCTACGGCAGCTGAACTCTGCGGTCACCGAGCAGGGCACGTGCCTGATCTCTGGCAGACTGAAAGCGATGACTTCTGAGATCACCGCCTTCGCCGCCGATTTCTCCGAGGAACCCGGCTATCTGGATTTTGCTCGCTTCGGTCCGCTTTCCGGTGCCGTCGCTGACGAACTGCGTGTCCAGCACGATGTGCTCAGCCATGCCCGTTTCGGCACGATCCCGCTCTTGGATCAGCAGGATCAGCGGATGCGAAGAGCGATCGCGGCGCTCGTCGAATTCCGTGACGAACAGATCGTCGCCCAGCCGAACACGACCGCGGGGATCAGCCAGATTGTCTACGGACTGCGCGGCGGCATCTTGATCTCGCCGGCGGAGTTCCCTTCGTCCACGGTCGCGGTGTTGCGCGCCGCCCAGGCGATCGGCGCGCTGACGCCGATCTGGATGGGGTCCGACTACGGTCGAGTCACGCCGTCATCGATCCGGGAACAGTTGACCTCGACCACGACGGCGGTGCTGGTGAGCGCCGTCGACTACCGCACCGGCTTCCGCGTCGATCTCGAGGGCATCCGCGAAGTCATCGGCGATCGACTGCTGATCGTGGACGCGATCCAGGGCTTCGGGGTGGCGGACATGCCGTGGCAGGTGGCCGATGTCGTCGCCTCGGGCGGTCAGAAGTGGCTGCGAGCCGGCTGGGGAACCGGATTTCTCGCCGTCAGTGATCGCGCCGTCGAACTGGTCAATCCGGTGCTGTCCGGTTGGGCCGGCGTTGACGGCGACCTCTTCGACGGTGCCGTCCCGCCGCCGTTTCGCTCGGCCGCGGCCTTCGCGCAGTCCAGCCCCGATCGGGTCGCCCAGGCCCGCCTTGCCGTGGCTGCCGAGCATCACGCCGCCGCCGGCGTCACCGGCATCGAGGCGGCGATCGCGGACACGGTTGACGCGATCATCGGCCTCGCCGACGAGTTCGCGGTTCCCGTCGCCTCACCGCGCAATCGTGCGGAGCGGGCGGGGATCGTGGTGTTGAATCCGGCAGCAGATCAGCTCACGTCACTGACCGCCGCACTGTTCAATCACGGCGTCAGTGTCACGCAGCGGGACGGGACGATCCGCCTGTCCGCGCATGTTTCCACGGGCGATGAGACCCTCGACATGCTCCGCGGTGCACTGGTCAGTTTCGCCAGATTCGGTGCCGGCGCCTGAGCTGTTCACACAGCCGTTACCTGAATGAGCGTGTCGCGGGGAAGGCGCTTTGACGGGCAGGCATAGCCTCAGTGGCATCAGGTATGGCGCCTGGTCGAGACGGCCATCATCGTCCTCGAGACTGATCCCCGGTCGTCTTGCAGAGAGCACCGAGCATGCTCGGGACGGGAGTGGTTGTGACCTCTGAGTCGACACAGAAGCCGAAGTCGAATCTGCGAAACGCCAGCGGCGGCTTGGCGGAGCTGGCCGAGAAGACGTACGTACTGGATACCTCGGTACTGCTGTCCGATCCGAAGGCGATATTTCGATTCGCGGAACACTCGGTGGTGCTGCCCGTGATCGTGATCACGGAATTGGAGTCCAAACGCAACGACCCGGAGATCGGGTATTTCGCTCGGCAGGCACTGCGCAACCTGGACGAACTGCGGGTGCAGCATGAGCGTCTCGATTTCCCGATCGCTGTCGGGGAAGACGGCGGATCGCTCAGGGTCGAGCTGAATCACTCGAACATGACGGTGCTGCCGTCCGGTTTGCAGCTGGGCGACAACGACTCTCGGATTCTTGCGGTGGCGCTGAATCTCGCGAACGAGGGATTCGCGGTCACGGTGGTCTCCAAGGATCTGCCGCTGCGTGTGAAGGCAGCCTCGATCGGGCTGCCCGCCGAGGAGTACCTGGCCGAGCAGGCTGTGGACTCCGGTTTCACGGGAATGGCCGAGATCACGCTCTCGTCAGGCGAGGTCAACGACCTCTACGAGGACGAGACCCTGACCACCAGTGCCGTCGAGGCATTCCCGGTGAACACCGGTCTGGTCGTGCACTCGGACCGGGGTTCCGCGCTCGCCAGAGTGACCGGCAAACGTTCGATCCGGCTGGTTCGCGGTGACCGTGACGTCTTCGGCCTGCACGGGCGGTCCGCTGAGCAGCGGCTGGCGATCGACCTGCTGCTCGACCCCGAGATCGGCATCCTCTCCCTCGGCGGGCGTGCCGGAACCGGCAAGAGCGCGCTCGCCCTGTGCGCGGGTCTCGAGGCGGTGCTGGAGCGGCAGCAGCACAAGAAGATCATGGTGTTCCGGCCGCTGTACGCGGTCGGCGGTCAGGAGCTCGGCTACCTTCCCGGCGACGCGCAGGAGAAGATGCACCCGTGGGGGCAGGCGGTCTTCGACACTCTCGGCGCTCTGGTCTCCCAGAACGTGCTGGAGGAAATCGTCGAGCGCGGCATCCTCGAGGTGCTGCCGCTGACGCACATCCGCGGCCGCTCGCTGCACGACGCCTTCGTGATCGTCGACGAGGCGCAGTCGCTGGAGCGCAACGTGCTGCTGACGGTGCTCTCCCGGATCGGCCAGAATTCGCGGGTGGTGCTCACCCACGATGTCGCCCAGCGCGACAACCTCCGGGTCGGTCGCCACGACGGGGTCGCGAGCGTCATCGAGACACTGAAGGGTCACCCGCTCTTCGCGCACGTCACCCTGACCCGCTCCGAGCGCAGCGCCATCGCCGCCCTCGTCACCGAAATGCTCGAATCCAACGAAATCACCTAACCCCCGTTTTGTGGTGCCGGAAGTGCAGGAGGAAGTGAGCGACATGCCGGGCTGCGCACGGCCTCGGCGGCGTGTCGGCCGGAATCTCCTGCACTTCCCACACGCGTGGGCGGGAGGGCGCTCGGGGGAGCGGGGCGGGGTTACAGGCCGGGGGCGGTCATTTTGAACACGTCGAGGGCGCTGTCGAGCTGGTCGAGGGTGAGTTCGCCGCGTTCGATGAAGCCGAGATCGATCACGGCCTCGCGCACCGTGATACCGGCGGTGACGGAGTGCTTGGCCACCTTCGCCGCAGCCTCGTAGCCGATCACGCGGTTCAGCGGCGTCACGATCGCCGGCGAGGATTCGGCGAGGAAGCGGGCACGATCGAGGTTGGCCTCCAGCCCGACAATGGTCTTGTCGGCCAGCACCCGGGTCGAGTTGGCGAGCAGCCGGATCGACTCGAGCAGTGCGGTACCCATCACCGGGATCGCCACGTTGAGTTCAAAGGATCCGGACGCGCCGGCCCAGGCGATCGTCGCGTCGTTGCCGATCACGCGGGCGGCGACCATGAGTACCGCCTCCGGTACCACCGGGTTCACCTTCCCCGGCATGATCGACGAGCCGGGCTGCAGATCGGGGATGTGCAGTTCGCCGAGGCCGGTGTTCGGACCGGACCCCATCCAGCGCAGGTCGTTGCTGATCTTGGTCAGGCTGACGGCGATCACCCGCAGCGCGCCGGAAGCCTCGACGAGGGCATCTCGGTTGGCCTGGGCTTCGAAATGGTCACGCGCTTCCGTGATCGGCAGTCCGCTGTCCGCGGCGAGGGCGGCGATCACCGCCTGCGGGAAGCCCAGCGGCGTGTTGATGCCGGTCCCGACCGCGGTACCGCCGAGCGGAACTTCGGCAACCCGGCCGAGGGTTGATCGCACCCGTTCGATGCCATAGCGGATCTGGGCGGCGTAGCCCCCGAACTCCTGGCCGAGGGTGACCGGCGTGGCGTCCATCAGGTGCGTGCGACCCGCTTTTACCGCCGTCGCCCAGAGGGTCGCCTTGTCCTCGAGAGCCGAAGCCAGATGCTCCAGCGCCGGGATCAGGTCGCCGATCAGGGCGCCGGTGACGGCGACGTGCACGGAGGTGGGGAACACGTCGTTCGAGGACTGTGACGCGTTGACATGGTCGTTGGGGTGCACCTCGGCGCCGAGGTGCGCCGTCGCCAGCGTTGCGAGCACCTCGTTCATGTTCATGTTGGAGGAGGTGCCGCTGCCGGTCTGGTACACGTCTACCGGGAAGTGCTCATGATGCACACCGGCGATGATCTGATCCGCGGCGGCGACGATCGCTTCGGCGATGTCGGAATCGAGGATGCCGAGTTGGGCGTTGACCTGCGCTGCCGCCTTCTTGATCCGGGCGAGGGCGACGATCTGTCCGGCCTCGAGGCCGGTACCCGAGATCGGGAAGTTCTCGACGGCGCGCTGCGTTTGGGCCCGGTACAGCGCGGATGCGGGAACCCGCACCTCGCCCATGGTGTCGTGTTCGATGCGGTATTCGTACTCTGCATGGCTGCCCACGGCGAGGTGTTCCTGTTCTGTTCAGCGGGAGGGACGGTGCGTGATCACGCAGGCTCAATGTTACCGACAACGATGTCCGGGACGACCCGACCCTCCAGCAGGCGGTAGTTGGCACCGACGATACCGAGGCGGCCCTCGTCGACGGCTCGACGGATCGACGCAGAGTTGTCGATCAGCTCGGCGACCGTTTCGCGCAGGTGCTCCCGGCCGACCTCCTGGGCGTCGGTCATCGCCGGGTTGTTCTCCGCTTCGCGAACCCGATGGACGGCGGGGATGATCCGGTCGATGATGGCCCGGGTGTGCACCGGCAGCGACGGCGGGTCCTCGCCCTCGGCAGCGATCGCCGCCAGCACCGCGCCGCACTCGTCGTGGCCGAGCACGATGATCAGCGGCACCTGCAGCACCTCCACCGCGTACTCCAGCGAACCCAGCACCGAATCGGAGACGACCTGGCCGGCGTTGCGCACGACGAAGAGGTCCCCCAGGCCCTTGTCGAAGATGATCTCCGCGGCGAGGCGTGAGTCGCTGCAGCCGAAGAGCGCCGCGTCGGGGGTCTGCCTCTCGGCCAGCTCGCTGCGGCGCTCGACATCCTGGCGCGGGTGCCGCGGTTCGCCTGAGATGAACCGCTGATTGCCGCGTATCATCTCGGCCCAGATCTTGGCGGGCGTGCGAACCCTATCGCTCACTCGGTTGGTTCCATTGCGGTGGTTGCGCTCCGGGCCAGTTCGGCGAACTCGGCGTCGTTCGCGGTGCCATAGAGCGCCAGTTCGCTTCCGCCGAGATGCGCCGACAGTGCGTACTCGTAGTTGGCTGCGGAATCGTCGCCCTCGCGGTGGTCGTAGACCAGCCAGGTCACGCCCGCCAACTCGACGGATCCGGTCGGCGTCATCGATCCCAGCGCACGCGCGGTCCAGACTTCGTCCGCGTCGACGCCCTGGCGCAGGCCGATGAATTGATTGTCAGCAGTCACGTAGCCCAGGTACCACACCGCCACCCCGGTGGTACCGGAGGCGCTGAATCTGGCCGAATTGACCCGCCACTTCGCGGGGAGTTCTGGCACCGCCAGCTTCGCCTCGATGCTGGCCTGCGCTTCGGAGGCGGTGGCCAGGTAATCAACCTCGGGGATCAGGGACTGTTCTGGGCGCACGACGACGAGCACCAGCAGCAACACGATGCCGAGGCTCGCCGCGAGCGAGAGGAACAGGTTGCGTCCGGTCTGGCGCAGGCGGTAGTTTCGGCTGTTCTCGGCTTTGAGGGCAGCCAGTTCTTCGGGCGTGCGCGGTTCCTGTTTCAGAAGCTGGAAAGAGCTCATTGTCCCTCTGCCGCGTCCTTTCGCGCGGCATTCAGCCGCTCCCGGGCTCCGATCAACCACTCCTCGCAGCGGGCGGCGAGCGCCTCACCGCGTTCCCAGAGCGCGATCGAGCGCTCCAGCGTCGCGGCACCCTGTTCGAGTTCGGAGACGACCAGGATCAGTTCATCGCGGGCTTGCTCATAGCTGAGTGAGCCGATGTCTTCGGTGCTGGCCATGACTCCCATCCTACGTTTCGGTCACGACAGCCGGGACCTGGCCATCGGCGAGCAGCAGGGTCAGCGTGGCACCGGCGGCTGCGGCGGTCACGGAGCGCAGGATGCTGCCGTCGGCGAGCTGGGCGATGGCGTAACCACGGTCGAGCGTCGCCTGGGGCGAGAGTGACCGCAGCCGCGAGCGCAGGTCCGCGCTGGTGACCTCGGCGCGCTCGACGATCCGATGCGCCAGTTCTTCGCCGCGGGCGACGTAGCGGGAGAGTTCTTCGGCACGGCTGTCGACGAGCCGGTGCGGGGCAGCGAGCACCGGTCGGCTGCGCAACTGGCCGATCCGGTCGATCTCGGAGCTGACCAGGGCAGTCAGGCGTGCACTGATCCGCACCCGGGCCTGCTGCACCCGCAGCAGTTCCTCGCTGACGTCGGGCACGACCCGCTTGGCTGCATCAGTCGGGGTGGAGGCGCGCAGATCGGCGACCTCGTCGAGCAGGGGGCGATCCGCCTCATGCCCGATCGCGCTGACGATGGGGGTCTGGGCGGCGGCGGCGGCTCGCACCAGGGATTCGTCGCTGAAGACCAGCAGGTTCTGGAAGTCACCGCCGCCGCGGGCGATGATGATCACATCGACCGCGGGGTCCGCATCCAGTTCCCGCAGCGCGGCGATCACTTCGCCGACCGCACGGTCACCCTGGACGGCGGCATGGCGCACGGTGAACTGCACGGCCGGCCAGCGCAACTGGGCATTGCGCAGCACGTCTTTCTCGGCATCGGAATCCTTGCCGGTGATCAAACCGATTCGCTGCGGCAGGAACGGCAGCGCGCGCTTGCGGGCGGGCTCGAACAGCCCCTCGGCGGCGAGTTGTCTGCGCAGGCGTTCGAGGCGCTCGAGCAGGTCGCCCAAGCCGACATGCCGCATCTCGAAGACCTGCATGGTCAGGGTGCCGCCCTTGACCCAGTAGTTCGGCTTGACCTGGGCGATCACCCGGTCACCCTGCGCGAAGTCCTCGGCGAAGCGCGCTCGGACCGACGACCAGACGTTGAACGAGACCGTGACATCCTGCTCGAGGTCCTTGAGCTTTCCGTAGACGTTGCCGCCACTGACGCCCCACTGGGTGATCTCGCCCTCGATCCACGCCGTGCCGAGCCGCTCGATGTAGCCGCGGATCCTGGCGGCGAGTTCGGAGACGGGCCACGGCACCTCGGCCGTGGATCCCGCCGGCTCGCTGCTCACGTCTTCTCCCAGCTCGCCGACGTAGAATCGGCCTGTGACCATCGAGATCCTGCCCGCCAGCGGAGCCGACCCCAGAACTGTGGGAGCCCCGGTGGTGACACTGGCGATGCCGCGGGTGCGCTCTCCACGAATCAGGCTAACGGATACCCCCGCCGACGGGGAGAAGAAGGTGCTGCTCGCCGCCCCCCGCGGTTACTGTGCGGGAGTGGACCGGGCCGTGGTCGCGGTCGAGAAGGCGCTCCAGCGCTACGGCGCACCCGTCTACGTGCGCAAGCAGATCGTGCACAACGTGCACGTCGTGCACACCCTCGAGGGAATGGGGGCGGTCTTCGTGGATGAGCTCGACCAGATCCCGGCAGACTCGCACGTCGTCTTCTCGGCGCACGGGGTGTCGCCGATGGTCGTGCAGCAGGCGGGAGAGCGCAACCTCCAGGTCATCGATGCGACCTGCCCGCTGGTCACCAAGGTGCACCGTGAGGCGATCCGCTTCGCCAAGGCCGACATGGAGATCCTGCTGATCGGGCACGAGGGGCACGAGGAGGTCGAGGGCACCGCCGGCGAGGCGCCCGAGCACGTCACTGTGGTCAACTCCCCGGAAGATGTCGCCGACCTCGTGGTTCGCGACCCCGGGAAGCTGGTCTGGCTCTCGCAGACCACGCTGTCGGTCGACGAGACCATGGAGACCGTGCGCCGGCTGCGCGAGCGCTTCCCGCTGCTGCAGGATCCCCCGAGCGATGACATCTGCTATGCCACCCAGAACCGCCAAGTGGCGATCAAGAAGGTCGCCCGCGACGCCGATCTGGTGATCGTGGTCGGCTCCGCCAACTCGTCCAACTCCGTCCGACTCGTCGAGGTCGCCCTCGAGTACGGCGCCGCAGCCGCCTACCGCGTCGACTATGCCGACGAGATGAAGCAGGAGTGGTTCGACGGGGTGCGGACCGTCGGGGTCACCAGCGGCGCCTCCGTGCCGGAGGTACTGGTGCAGGAAGTGCTCGATGACCTCGCCGACGCCGGGTACCGCACGGTGGAGGCCGTTGTCACCGCCGAGGAGGATCTGGTGTTCTCGCTGCCCAAAGAGTTGCGCCGGGATGCGGCGGGGGACAGGGATTCCCGGGCCCTGGGCGGGCGCATCTCACGCTGACGCAAGCGCCGGGACCGGTCGCCTCGGCAGCAGATCTCAGTTGAGCGGCTGGGGGTCGTTCACGAAGTCCAGCAGATACTGCTGGATCGCCGGATCCGCGGTCAGCGGGGTGAGCACCGACCAGAAGACGATGGCCGCCAGGATGCCCATGGCCAACGGCACCCAGAAGGCGATTCGCCGCCGTGTCAGCATGACGACGCCGACCGCGGCGGCGATCACATAAAGGACGGCGTGGCTGATGATCAGGACGTAGCCGCCTGCGGTGAACGCGGCGACGTCGGCGGCGACGCCGTCCTCCACCAGCATCTCGGCCAGCGGCGCGAGCATGAACCCGTACGCGATGCCACCGAAGGCGCCCAGCAGGCCAAGGGCCAGGATCACGATCGTCAGCACCAGATCCCAGATCCTGCGCGGCCGGGCTGCCGTCTGGTCCGCCGGGCCTTGCGGCAGCTGACTGAGCGGCACGGCCTGACCGGGCAGGAACTGGGGCGCGGCGTAGCCCGGAACAGCGGGCGTCGGAGTTGGAGCGGAGGCCGGAGTGCTCGGCTGGCCGGTCGCCGGGGACACCCAGCCCGCGGGCGCGTATTCGCCGTACTGCGGCACGGCGGGACGCTCGGCCGGGGGCTGCTGATCGGCGACGGGCTCGCCGGCCTCGGTGCTCATCGTCCCGACCAGCCCGCGGAGCCGAGCTGCTGGGTGGACTGGACGACTCGCGTCGCCATCGCGGTCTCGGCCGTCTTGCCCCATGACCTGGGGTCGTAGAGCTTCTTGTTGCCGACCTCGCCGTCGACCTTGAGGACGCCGTCGTAGTTCTTGAACATCGAGTCCGCGACGGATCGGGTGAAGGCGTACTGGGTGTCCGTATCGACGTTCATCTTGATCACGCCGTTGCGGACCGCCTCGGCGATCTCCTCGTCGCTGGAGCCGGAACCGCCGTGGAAGACCAGGTCGAGAGGATTGGCACCGGTGCCGAATTTCGCGGCGATGCCGGTCTGGATCTCGCCCAGCAGCTCGGGACGGAGCTTGACCCCGCCGGGCTTGTAGACGCCGTGCACATTGCCGAAGGTCAGTGCCGCGATGTAGCGACCGTTCTCACCGAAACCCAGAGCCTCGACCGTTCTCACGACGTCCTCGACGGTCGTGTAGAGCTTCTCGTTGATCTCGTGGCTGACACCGTCCTCCTCGCCGCCGACGACCCCGATCTCGACCTCGAGGACTGAGTTGATCGCCTTCATCCGGGGCAGGATGCTCTGTGCGATCTGCAGGTTCTCGGCCAGCGGCACCGCCGAACCGTCCCACATGTGCGACTGGAAGATGGGCTCGCCACCCGCTCTGACGACCTCTTCCGAGGCGCTGATCAGGGGCAGCAGGAAATCATCGAGGGCGGTCTTGGGGCAGTGGTCGGTGTGCAGGGCGACGGTCACCGGGTAGGCCTTGGCGACCTCCCTGGCGAAAGCGGCGAAGGCGAGGGCACCGCCGGCGCGGTTCTTGACGCTGTGGCCGGCGAAGTAGTCGGCCCCGCCCGTGGTGATCTGGATGATGCCGTCGGAACCGGCCTCGCTCAGGCCCTGCAGAACCGCATTGAGCGTCTGGCTCGACGACACGTTGAAGGCGGGGTAGGCGAAGCCGTTCGTCTTGGCCTTGCTCAGCAGCTCGGCGTACTGGTCGGGGGTGGCGATGGGCATGACGGCCTCTCCTCGTGCGGTGCGGTGGTTAGCCACGAGTCTACCGATGCCTGCCCTGGCCGGACATGGTGTCGTGGCGTGATGGCAAGAATTCGGTTTCTTTCGGCGCGCTCGGTCATCGTCGGCGTCGGCGGGTTCCTAAGCTTGAGATGTGAACTCGCGAATGGAAACCGGCTCCCTGTACCAGCACCCCGATCGAAACCTCGCGATGGAGTTGGTGCGGGCGACGGAGGCGGCGGCGGTCCGATCCGCGCCCTTCATCGGCCGCGGCGACAAGAACGCGGCCGACCAGGCCGCCGTCGACGCCATGCGCAAGTTCCTCGGCACCGTCAACTTCTCGGGGCTGATCGTGATCGGCGAGGGCGAGAAGGACAACGCGCCCATGCTCTACAACGGCGAGATCGTCGGCAATGGCCGCGGGCCCGAGTGCGACATCGCCGTCGACCCCATCGACGGCACCAGCCTGACGGCGGCGGGCCGGAGCAACGCGATCTCGATGATCGCGGTCTCCGATCGGGGCACCATGCTGGACGCCTCCTCGGTCTTCTACATGCAGAAGATCGTCACCGGCCGTGAGGGCATCGGCGTCGTCGACATCCGCCAGTCCATCGGCGACAACATCCGCGCGCTGGCCAGGGTCAAGGGCAAGCCGATCGATGAGATGCAGATCGCGGTGCTCGACCGGCCGCGACACGCGGAACTGATCGAGGAGATCCGCGCCGCGGGGGCGACCACCCGGCTGCTGCTGGACGGCGATGTCGCCGGCGGAATCAACGCGGCCCGCTACGAGACCCGAACGGACATGTGCGTCGGCATCGGCGGCAGTCCCGAGGGCGTGGCCACGGCCTGCGCGATCAAGGCGCTCGGCGGCCACATGCAGGGAATCCTGGCGCCGCTCGACGCCGCGGAAGCGCAGCGCGCGATCGCCGCCGGGTTGAAGCTCGACTACGTCTACGGGGCAGATGAGCTGGTCACCAGCGACAACACCTTCTTCGTCGCCACCGGCGTCACCGACGGCGCCATGGTTGAGGGTGTCCGCCGAAAGGGCCCGATCATCCGCACCGAGAGCATCGTGCTGCGCAGCCGTTCAGGCACAATTCGCCGGGTTATCGCCGACCACCTGGTCGACAAGTGGCTCTGATCAATGATCTGATTGATCGGTGACTTCCGCACCGCTTCCCGTCCCCGGTACCTACAATCTGCGTGACGTCGGCGGGCTGCTGGCCTCGGGGGGCGTGATCCGCGAGCGGGTGCTGATGCGCTCGGATGGTCTGGGTCGACTGGGCGAGGCCGGGCGTGCCGCGCTTAGGGAGCTCGGAGTCGACACTGTCGTCGACCTGCGTTCCTCGGACGAGGTGCACCGGACGCCGGACGACCTGGACGGCAGCGGCATCCGGCACGTCCACCTGCCGATTTTCCAGATATCGATGGCCGAGACCCTGTCCGGCGGGCACACCCTGGACTCGCTGTACTCGTCGATCATCCGAAGCAACGGGGTTGCGCTCGCCGATGTGGTTCGGGTGGTTGCGACGGACGAGGGTTGCGTGCTGGTGCACTGCACCGCGGGCAAGGACCGTACCGGTATCGTGATCGCGCTGGCCCTGCTGGCGGTCGGGGTCAGCCGGACGGACGTCGCCGAGAACTACGCCGCCACCGAGGCGAACCTGGCTGCCGAGTGGGTGCCGGCGATGCGGGCGCGGCGCGCCGCCGTCGACTTCAAGGAGACCCCCGATTCTCTGCAACTGCTCGGAGCCAGCCCGGTTCAGGCGATCGAGGCGATCATCGACCACGTCGAGTCGGAGTTCGGCTCCGCCGCCGACTACCTGATCGCGCACGGCCTCAACGAGCTCGAACTCGCCGCCCTCCGCCTCCGCCTCGCCCCCCACCTGCCCACCTGAGTTGCGGACTTTAGGGGATTTCTGGCCCTTTGGAGGCCGGTTTTGGGACGAAAGTCCGCAACTCAGGTGGGGAGGTCGTCGGGGTCGGGGGTCGGGGAGCTGACGAGTTCGAAGGCGGTCAGTTCGCGGGTGCCCTCCTCGATGGGCTCGATCACGCCGAGCACTTTGGACTCGTCGAGCATGTTCAGGCGCCGAGCACTCGGCAGCACCTGGCGCTCCATCGAGCCGACGAAGGAGTTGTAGTCCTTGACGCTGCGATCGATCGAGCGACCGAGCTTCTCGATGTGAGCGGCCATGGTCGACAGCCTCCCATACAGCTCCTTGCTGAGGTCGAAGAGCGTCTTCGCCTCCTGCGTCACGACGTCCTGCTGCCAGCTGAAGGCGACGGTCTTCAGCACCGACCACAGTGTCACCGGCGAGGACAGGGCGACCCGCTTGCTGAACGCGAACTCCATGATGCTGGGGTCAGCCTCGAGTGCCGAAGAGATCAAGGACTCGCTGGGGATGAAGGCGATCACCATTTCGGGGCTGGCGTCCAGACCGTCCCAATAGGTCTTGCTGCCGAGCGCAGTGATGTGTGCGCGCACCGCCTGAACGTGCCGTTTGGTCAGCGTCGCCTTGCGCGCCAGTTCCTCCTCGGAGGCGGTGGCCGGGATCGCATTCGCCTCGAGGAACGAATTGAACGGCACCTTGGCGTCGACCGCGATCGACTTTCCGCCGGGCAGGCGGATCACCATGTCGGGTCGACCCGACCCGGCATCCGAATTGATGCTGGACTGCACGTCGAAGTCGACCCGCTGCAGCAGGCCGGCAGACTCGACGACGCTGCGCAGTTGGGTCTCACCCCAGACGCCGCGCGTGCCGTTGTTCGTCAGGGCAGCGGCCAGCGTCTCCGCGGTGCCGCGCAGCCTCTCCTCGGATTCGACGGCCTGCCGAAGCTGCTGGCTCAGTTCGCCGTGCTGCTGCTTGCGCTGCCCCTCCAGTTCGCTGATCTTCTGCTGCATCTCCGTCAGCGATGACCGCACCGGTGACAGGGCCTGCAGCACCCGGCTTTCCTCCTCGGCGGCGACGCGGGCCTTCTGCGTTTCCGCCTCGCGCTGAGCGGCCAACTGCTCGACCTGGCGGCGCAGTTCCAGCGATGTCGCCTCGAAGGCGGCGGCCCGCGCCCCGACGGCTGCCAACTCGGCACGGACGGTGGCCGTCTCGGCCAGGGCATCGCTCAACTGTCGCGGGTCGGCCCCGGCCCCCGAACGGAGCCTGCTGAAAAGCCAGCCGACCGCGGCGCCGACGGACAGACCGATCACGAGAGCGAGCACGATTTCCATTTGGCCAGTCTCTCGCACCGGGCGGACAACGCCCGTGAATGTTCGAGAAATGTCTACAGTTACAGTGGTGGGATGACTCTTGTGAACCACTGGATTTCCGGCACGACGACACCCGGTGACTCGTCCCGGACCGCTCCCGTGTACAACCCCGCGACGGGCATCGTGGAGCGTGAGGTGCGCTTGGCCACTTCCGCCGACGTCGATCTGGCGGTCGCCGCGGCGAAAGCCGCCCTGCCCGGATGGGCCGGCACCTCACTGGCCCGCCGCCAGCAGGTGCTGTTCTCCTTCCGCGAGCTGCTGAACGCCCGCAAGGGCGATCTCGCCAAGATCCTGACCAACGAGCACGGCAAGGTGCTCAGCGACGCCCTCGGCGAGATCACCCGCGGCCTCGAGGTCGTAGAACTCGCCACCAGCATCCCGCAGCTGGTGAAAGGCGAGTACAGCGAGAACGTCTCGACCGGAGTCGACGTGTACTCCCTGCTGCAGCCGCTGGGCGTGGTCGGCATCATCAGCCCCTTCAACTTCCCCGCCATGGTGCCGCTGTGGTTCTTCCCGATCGCGATCGCGGCCGGCAACACGGTTGTGCTCAAGCCCAGCGAGAAGGACCCGTCCGCCTCGATCTGGATGGCCGAACTCTTCAAGGAGGCCGGCCTGCCGGACGGCGTCTTCAACGTCGTCAACGGTGACAAGGAAGCCGTCGACGCCCTGCTCGATCACCCGGACGTCGCCTCGATCTCCTTCGTCGGGTCGACCCCGATCGCGCGCTACGTCTACGAGCGCGGCACCAGGGCCGGCAAGCGCGTGCAGGCCCTCGGCGGCGCCAAGAACCACATGCTGGTGCTGCCCGACGCCGACCTCGACCTGGTCGCCGACTCCGCCGTCAACGCCGGCTTCGGCTCGGCGGGCGAGCGCTGCATGGCGATCAGCGTACTGGTCGCGGTGGAGCCGGTCGCCGACGAGCTGATCCGCAAGATCTCAACCCGGATGGGAACCCTGAGGGTCGGTGACGGCACCCGCGGCTGTGACATGGGACCGCTGATCACCCGGGAGCACCGCGACAAGGTGGCGGGGTACCTCGACATCGCCCAGGCGGACGGCGCCGACATCGTCGTGGACGGCCGCGGCATCGAGGTCGACGGCGCGGCGGATGGCTTCTGGCTGGGACCGACGCTGATCGACAAGGTGCCCACGGACTCCAAGGTCTACACCGACGAGATCTTCGGCCCCGTGCTCTCGATCGTGCGGGTCGCCAGCTACGACGAGGGCCTCGCCCTGATCAACGCCAGCCCGTACGGCAACGGCACCGCGATCTTCACCAACGACGGCGGCGCGGCCCGGCGGTTCCAGCGCGAGGTCCAGGTGGGCATGGTCGGCATCAACGTGCCGATCCCGGTGCCGGTCGCCTACTACTCGTTCGGCGGCTGGAAGGACTCGCTGTTCGGCGACACCAAGGCCTACGGCGCCGACGCGATCCGCTTCTTCACCCGCACCAAGGCGGTCACCAGCCGCTGGCTCGACCCGTCCCACGGCGGCATCAACCTCGGCTTCCCTCAAAACCGCTGACCCCCGCCCCCGCACCACCTGAGTTGCGGACTTTTGGGGTCTGGGGACCTGAAAAAGCGCTCCCGAACCACAAGAGTCCGCAACTCAGGTGGGGATGGGGGGGTCAGGAGCGCCACATGGGGGCGCGGTCGGCGGCGGCCGCCTCGGCGGCGGGGCCGATCGCGTTGATGCGCACGGAGCAGATTCTGGCCAGGTGCGCCAGGTCCGTGGCCTCGTGTCGCTTGGCGGAGTGCACGATGATCGCGGCGCACGCCTCGGCGTCGGCGAGGGCGTCGTGGTGCGTGAAGTCCTCGAAGCCGGCGGCCATGGCAGCGACCGGCAGTCGGTACGAGTCCAGTTGATAGGTCTTGCGGGCCACCTGCAGACTGCACAGATACCGGAGCTCGGGCACCGGCAGCCCGCTGACCGTGGTGGCCGCCTTGATCACGCCCATGTCGAAGCCCGCATTGTGGGCGACGAGCGTGTCGCCGCCGGCGAACTCCAGCAGGTCCGGCAGCTGCTGGGCCCAGGTCTTCGCACCCACGACGTCCGCGGGCTGGATCCCGTGGATCCGGATGTTCCACTCCAGGAACTCGTCGAATCCCGGCGCGGGCTGGATGAACCAGCCGGCCCGGTCGACCACGCGGGAGTCGACCACTTTGACCAAGCCCACCGAGCACGCCGACGCGCTCTGCGAGTTGGCCGTCTCGAAGTCGATCGCGGTGAAGGATACGGGCATTGCCTCATCGTCTCACGTGCGACGGACTCCGGCGGCTGAGCGCGGTAGCGTTGCACCGTGAAACGCAGCCGGGTGTACCTGTTCCTGGTGCTGGCCAACCTGTTCTGGGCGGGCAATTTCATCGTCGGCCATTTCGTCGTCACCGAGATTTCGGCGCTGCAGCTGAC
>CAVPES010000070.1:0-22313 GCA_963703545.1 uncultured Actinomycetota bacterium | reverse complement strand
TCGCGGCGTCGCCGAGGATCCGCCGCTGCGCGCCCTGTACCCGGAAGAGGATCTGAGTCCGGCCGAGGAGCGCCTGCGGATGTTCCTCGAACAGTACTGGGGCGGCCCCAAGGACTACCAGGAACAGCGCGGGCACCCGCGGCTGCGGATGCGCCACAACGCGTTCCGGATCACCCCGGCAGCCCGGGAGCGCTGGCTGCTGCACATGCGCGCGGCCGTGGACAGCCTCGAACTCTCCCCCTTGCACGAGGCGACCCTGTGGGCGTACCTCGACCGCGCCGCGCAGTCGATGGTCAACACTCTCGAGGATTGACCGCGACGCGCATGCGCGGCCGCTCAGTGCCGCTGGCGGACCAGGACGTGGCCGCGGCGGGTGCTCAGGCGCTGCCAGGTGCCGACTTCGAAGACGCTCACCGGGTCGAGCGGGTACAGAAAGCCAAGGCTGTAGAGAGCGAAGGCGGCACCCGAGGGGATCGCGGCATCCTCGGGGATCGGTCGGCTCCAGACCGAGGCCCTTGCCTTGTGCACGAGCTGCTCGCCCGTGCCCGTCGGCACCGACTCGGCGATCTCCTTGATGCCCTGGCGGGCGACGGCATCAACCATGACCGAGTCGAGCGGCTCGCGCCGAAGCCAGCCGCCGCGCGGCGGCGAGATTCCCGCCCACGTCACCGTCGTCACCTCGTGGGGCAGGGTGAACGGGGAGCGCTCGCTGTCGGCATGACGATCGAGCCGATCAAGCAGCGAGCGGATCGGCACCACGGTGTCGAAGGCGGCGGGTTCACGCAGCGCAAATGTCCGCAAGCCCAGTACCGTGGGAGTAGAGTCGAGCAGTCCGAGCGGCCAGAGCACGGCTGCATAGACAGCGAGGACTCCCGAATCGGCGATCAGCCGAACCGACCCCGTCTCCACCTTTCCGGCGCGCTGAAGAAACACTTTCAGGTCACCGAGTGAAAGGCTGTCGACGAGGGCGAAGGATTCAGGCATCTGCTGTCTAAACTACCCAACGGACAGCCCCGAGATGACAAGGATGGCGAATGACGGACCCTGTTGCCGAGCTGATCGAGATACTCGACCTGGACCATATCGGTGCGCGCACCGAGGAGGACATCTTCACGGGAATAGCCCAGTGGATGCCGCACGGGCGCCTGTTCGGCGGGCAGGTCCTCGCCCAGGCTCTCGTCGCAGCGCAGCGCACCATCGAGGATGAGCGGACGGTGCACTCCGTGCACGGCTATTTCCTGCGGGCGGGGGACATCAAGGAATCGATCACCTACTCGGTCGACAGAATCTACGACGGTCGGACTTTCGCGACTCGGCGGACGCAGGCATATCAGAACGGGCGGCCGATCCTGTCGATGATCGCATCTTTCCAGCATGAGGAGCCGGGTCTGGAGCATCAGGTCACGATGCCGGCGGGAGTACCGGCCCCGGAAACCCTTCCGACCGCCGCCGAGGTCGCTGCGAACTCCGACAATCCCGCCGAGGTGTTCTGGGCCAAGGACCATGCTTTCGACGTGCGCCGGGTGCCGACCCCCGTGTACAAGAACGTCGACGGCGAAGCGATCGCCCACCAGGCGCTGTGGATCAAGTGCAAGGCGCCGCTGCCGGATGACCGGCATCTGCATCAGGCGGCCCTGGCCTACCTGAGCGACTACTCGCTGCTCGAGCCGATCATTCGCCGGCACAACGTCTCCTTCGCCGAGAAGGGGGTCAACGCCGCCAGTCTCGACCACGCGCTCTGGATCCACCGGTACAGCCGGGTTGACGAGTGGCTGCTCTACGTGCAGGAGTCCCCGACCGCCCAGGGCGGACGGGGCTTGGCACTCGGCCGGATCTACACGCGAGACGGCATTCTCGTCGCGAGCGTCGGCCAGGAGGGGATGATCAGGGTTCCGAGGCAGTCGCTGCCCCAGCAGTGACCGAACGGTTCAGGATCGCCTGCTGAAGTCGATCGGATCCTCCTGGTACGGCAAGAACGCCGTGCGGGCGGCATCGTCGATGCGCCGCGGACTGCCGGTTCTCGCATCGACCATGACCGTCGTCGTCGATGCCCGGGCGTAGAGCACCCGGGGCTCGACGCCCTTCGGCGAGTACACCTGGTAGCAGAGCTGGAAACTCGCGCCGCCGACCCGGCCGACCCACACCTCCACATCCAGCGGGGAGCGGAAGTACGGCACGGCCTTCAAGTACTCGATCTCCTGCCGGGCGATCAATCCCCGGCTGCCGGCTCCGGGAGATGCGTCCAACAGCGCCGGGGCGGTGACGTCGGGCTCCGCCGCGTCCGGCGCCCACAGCACGTGGATTCGCGCCTCCTCGAGCAGTCGGAGCATCTCGACGTTGTTGACGTGACCGTAGGCGTCGAGGTCGGACCAGCGCAGGGGAACCGGGACGTTCAGTCGCATCTCAATCCCTCGTCAGCTTGCGATAGCTGGAGCGATGCGGCTTGGCGGCATCGGGGCCGAGGCGCTGGATCTTGTTCTCCTCGTAGGCTTCGAAGTTGCCCTCGAACCAGTACCAGTGCGCCGGATTCTCCTCGGTGCCCTCGTAGGCCAGGATGTGCGTGGCGATCCGGTCGAGGAACCACCGGTCGTGGGTGATCACCACCGCACAGCCGGGGAACTCGAGCAGGGCGTTCTCGAGGCTGCTGAGCGTCTCGACATCCAGGTCGTTGGTGGGCTCGTCGAGCAGCAGCAGGTTGCCGCCCTGCTTGAGGGTCAGCGCGAGGTTCAGCCTGTTGCGCTCACCTCCGGAGAGCACACCGGCCTTCTTCTGCTGATCGGGACCTTTGAAACCGAACTGCGAGACATATGCTCGCGAGGGAATCTCCGTCTTGCCGACCTGGATGTAGTCCAGACCCTCCGAGACGACCTCCCAGAGCGTCTTGTTGGGGTCGATCCCGCTGCGGCTCTGGTCGACATAGGAGATCTTGACAGTCTCGCCGATTCTGAGTTCGCCGCCGTCGAGCGGCTCGAGTCCGACGATGGTCTTGAACAGCGTGGTCTTGCCGACCCCGTTGGGGCCGATCACGCCGACGATGCCGTTGCGTGGCAGCGTGAAGCTGAGCCCGTCGATCAGAGTGCGCCCGTCGAAGCCCTTCTTCAGGTTTTTCGCGTCGATCACCTGCGAGCCCAGACGCGGCCCGGCCGGGATCACGATCTCATCGAAATCGAGCTTCTTGGTGCGCTCGGCCTCGGTCGCCATCTCCTCGTAGCGGGCAAGCCGGGCCTTCGACTTCACCTGCCGGCCCTTGGCGTTGGAGCGCACCCACTCGAGCTCACTGGCCAGTCGCTTGGCGAGCTTCTGGTCCTTCTTCCCCTGAATGTTCAGGCGTTCTGCCTTCTTCTCCAGATAGGTCGAGTAGTTGCCCTCGTAGGGATAGAGCCGGCCGCGGTCGACCTCGGCGATCCATTCGGCGACATGGTCGAGGAAATACCGGTCGTGGGTCACGGCGAGAACGGCACCGTGGTACTTGGCCAGATGCTGCTCGAGCCAGAGCACGCTCTCGGCGTCGAGGTGGTTGGTGGGCTCGTCGAGCAGCAGCAGGTCGGGCTTCTGCAGCAGCAGCTTGCAGAGCGCGACCCGGCGCTTCTCGCCACCCGAGAGGTTGGCCACGACAGTGTCACCCGGCGGGGTGCGCAGCGCGTCCATGGCCTGCTCGAGTTGGGAATCCAGATCCCAGGCATCGGCCGCGTCGATCTCCTCCTGCAGCACGCCCATCTCGCCGAGCAGCGCGTCGAAGTCCGCATCGGGTTCTGCCATCGCGGCCGAGATCTCGTTGAAGCGGTCCAGCTTGGCCTTGATCGGTCCGACACCCTCCTGGACGTTTTCGAGCACCGTCTTGGATTCGTCCAGTTCCGGCTCCTGCATCAGAATGCCGACCGAGTAACCGGGACTGAGCTTGGCCTCGCCGTTGCTCGGGGTGTCCAGCCCGGCCATGATCTTCAGGATGGTCGACTTTCCTGCCCCGTTCGGACCGACCACGCCGATCTTGGCACCCGGCAGGAATGCCATCGTGACGTCGTCGAGGATGAGCTTGTCGCCGACGGCCTTGCGGGCGCGGACCATGGAATAGATGTATTCGGCCATGGTGCCCAGTCTATTCGGGCCGGCGCGCTACCAATCGATGGGGCGGGTGTCGCCGATCAGGCAGGAGCCGGTGCTCAGTGCCGGCCCGATAGAGCTGGCATAAGCGATGGCGGCGCCGAACTGGCCGAGCAGGCATTCGTCGCCGATGCGGACGCTGAACTGCACGGAGTCCGCTGCGCGATCGCCGACCGTCCGGTCCGGGGTCAGCTGCATCGCCGCCTTGTCGAAGCCCGCCGCGACCAGATTGTCGATGACACCCCGGCCGTCTGTCGTCGGATTCTCGGTGATGAACTGCTGGTTGACCGCGTCGAAGTAGGCCCGATTGTCCGCCGCCGACCCCGTGGGATCGAGTGTCGGCGCGGGGGTCTCGGTCGGTGTCGGCTTCGGAGTCGGCGTCGCCGAGGCGGATCCGGAAGAAGGGGGCGCCGGCTCCGCCGGTGCACAGGCGGCGAGCACGGAGCCGACCACAATCGTCACGAGCAGAACCTTCGACATACGCCACATCCCGCGCATCACTCCTTCGTTCGGGTCCGCACCCTCCGGAAAGTCTAAGCGGACCGGGCCTGCGGGGATTCCGATAGTGACTCCTGCGCCGGCTGCTGCGCCAGAGCGGCAACCGAACCCGGCGGGTCATCGTCGCGCTGCGTGAGCTCGGCGGGCTCATCGCGGTGCGGGGGCGAGGCCTGCACCCGGGTCCATGAGCCGGTGCCCCAACTCAGATCGTGACCGATGGAATCCGCCTCGATCTCCACCATGATCCCGGACCTCTCGCCGTTCTCCCACTCGCGGATCCGCAGCCGCCCCGCGATGAGAACGCGCTGCCCCTTGTCGAGCGATCTCGACGCGTTGACGGCGAGCTGGCGGAATGCGGTCACTGTAAACCAGTTGCTGTCGGCGTCGACCCATTTCTGCTGCGTGCGATCGAAACGCCGCTGGCTCGATGCGAGCCGGAAGCTCGTGATGGTGAGCCCCTCGGATGTCGTCAGGGTCCGCGGAGTCGTGGCAATCAGTCCTGCCACCGTGATCATGTCGCTCATTGCTCCTCCTTTGCGTGGACCGGCCTTCCCGCGACGTGGTGCTCGTGCCTGTAACGCGCGACGCGGGAAGACCGGTGCCGACCATCCTGCGCGCGCTGGGAGCGACCCGGCGCGGTCGTGGCTCAGCGCGCGACAAGCCGCTGGCAGCAGATGCTCGGGAGGAGCAGTCGAAGCCGGTCGGAATGAGCGGTGCTAGGCCGGGATCAGGTACTGCGCGTAGGCCTTGCGGACCTTGTTGACCTTCGGCACCGCCACCGCCATGCAGTAGCCCTGCCCCGGGTTCTTGGCGAA
Organism: uncultured Actinomycetota bacterium; assembly: GCA_963703545.1. GTDB lineage: Bacteria > Actinomycetota > Actinomycetes > Actinomycetales > Microbacteriaceae > CAVPES01. The sequence continues at coordinate 16,899 of CAVPES010000070.1, read as the reverse complement.
GAAGTCCTGATGGTAGTCCTCGGCCGGATAGAAGGCACCCAGCGGGCTGATCTCGGTGACGATGCCACCATCCCACCATCCGGAGGCGCGGTCCCGGGCGGCCTCGAACAGCGCTCTCTGCTCCTCGTCGGCGTAGTACATCGCACTGCGGTACTGCGTGCCGACGTCGTTGCCCTGGCGATTGAGCTGCCGGGGGTCGTGCAGGGTGAAGAAGACGTCGAGGATCACCTCGGCCGGGATGCGCTCCGGTTCGAAGTGCACCGCGACCACCTCGGCGTGGCCGGTGCGGCCGGTGCAGACCTGTTGGTAGCTGGGGTCGACGGTGTGTCCGCCGGAGTAGCCGGAGACCACGTCACTGACACCGTCGAGCACTCGGTACACCGCGTCCAGACACCAGAAGCAGCCTCCGCCAAGTACGAATGTGGACATCTGCCGATCCTACTTCCCGCCGCAGCTCTGGCGACAGTGAATCCAACCGGATTCCTGACGATTTCGTTCCCGCGATCCGGTTAGGCTCGGAGGATGAGCCACTCCGCCGGAATGAACGCCGGGATCGAGCCGCCCGCGATCGACACTCTGAACCGGCGAGGCGACCGGGAGCCATGGGGTACCTCTACGCGCTAATCGCTGCCGTGCTCTTCGGTGCGAACGGCAGCGTCACCAAGGTCATCGTCGAGTCGGGGATCAGCCCGGCGCAGCTGACGCTCTTCCGAACCCTCGGCACCGCCCTGGTCGCCGGCGCGATCCTCGTGATCACCGACCGTTCGGCATTTCGGATCAGTGCGCGGACCCTGGGCGTGATGGCCATCCTCGGCGTCATGGGCGTTGCCGCGCTGCAGTTCTTCTACGCGGTGGCACTCAGTCTGATGCCCGTCGGGATCACCCTGCTGCTGGAGTACACGGCCGTGCTCGCGGTGGCGGTGATCGCCTTCGTGTTCTTCAAGGAGAAGGTCAGGGCCAGGCTGTGGGTCGCGATCGGCTGCGTTCTGGCCGGGCTGGCGCTGGTCGCCGAGATATGGAGCAGTTCACTGTCTGGACCGGGCGTGATCGCCGCACTTCTCGCCGCGACAGCGCTGACCGTCTACTTCCTGGTCGGCGAACGCCAGGTCACCGCGACCTCGCCGATGGCCGTCGCGTTCTGGTCGACGCTGTTCGCCGGATTGTTCTGGGCGTTCTTCAGCGCTTGGTGGACGCTGGAGCCGAGCACCCTCACCGAGGCGGCCGCGCTGGGCGGCACCCTGGACGCGGTGACCGTGCCGGTCTGGGCAGTGCTGCTCTGGAACGTGCTGCTGGGCACTTTCGCGCCGTTCTACCTCTCGTTCATGGCCATGCGGCGGCTCAGCGCGACCGTCGTCGGGATCGTGGCCTCCTCTGAAGTCGTTTTCGGCTTCGGGTTCGCATGGCTGTGGCGCGGCGAGATGCTCGCCCCGGTCCAGATCCTGGGTGCCGGCGTCGTGCTGCTCGGCATCGTGCTCGCACAGACCGCGCGCGCCGGCAAGGCCGTCGACCTGGACCTGGCCGTCATCGACGACGCCCGGCGGACGGTGCCTGCCCCCGATGTCGGAGGCTCCGCCTAGTCTCGAACCACCACTCAGCAGGGCCGGCTGCCAGAACAGAGGAGATGAGATGACCAGACCACTCGTGGCGCCGATTCGACCCAGCCTGGCCACAGCCCTGCAACCCAGCTGGCGGGTGTCCACCAGCGGCGGCGAACTGATCGGGTACGTCGATCAGCTCGGACAGGATGGTGATGTCCGCTTTCGCGCGCGCGCCCTGGTGTCGCGCCAGCCGCGATTCCACAACCTCGGGGAATTCTGGCGATTCGATGACGCCGTGGACTGCTTCCGGCCCTGACCCCGGGGAAAGCAGGACACGCGACGGGGCTCGACGGGGCGGGTCCTCAGCGGCGTTACCATCGCCCCATGACCGAACTGTTCGACTACTTCGAGGCCTGGCTGAACAGCACCGAGGGAAACCGGTTCATCGCGATCGCGCTGACGGCCGGAGTCGCGATCATCATCTCGGGCATCATCGCCGCACTGATCGGCCGCAGTGCCACCAAGCGGCTGCTGACCATCCACGAGCATGACCGCAAAGCATCCGCCATCGCAGCGCTCAGCCACGCTGCGCGGCTCGCAAGCATCTACCACAGCCTCTCGCCGATCGAACAGCAGTCAGCGGACCGGGCCGCAGGGGACGCCGACATCCACGTGCGGCTGCTGCCGGTGCGCGGTGCCGGCAACGCGGCCACCTGGGCCGCGCACCAGATCGAGGAGCTCAAGATCCGCTCGGCGACCTTCGGCTACAAGGGCGACGCGGCCCTGAGCGAATTCACCGATCGTCTAGTGCAGTGGCAGCACCGGCCGGGCACCGCCCGCAAGCTCTTCCGCAGCGATCTGGACCGCTGGAACTTCGAGAACCTCACGGTCAACCAGACCGACGTGCTGAAGCAGCAGATTTGGGAGCACAACCAGACCCACCCCGTGGACCCCCCCGCTTGAGTTGCGGACTTGTGGGCGTGCGGAGGCCTCAGCGGCTGGATTCTGGGACGAAAGTCCGCAACTCAGGTGGAGGTGTGGGGGGGGTTAGCGGTTGAGCCAGACGGCTTGGGCGCCGGTGTCGCCGACCACTACGACCGCGATGAGAGCGCCGACGGCGGTCGCGACGGCGAGCACGATCAGCACGATCGGTATCACTCGCTGCGCTGCCGGTGTCGACAACGCCGTGAACCGTGCGCCGATTCGCGCGGCGTAGCGGAACCACAGCCAGTGCAGCAGGGTGACGAAGAAGAGACCGGCAGTCCACGGGACGAGCATCTCGGCGATGCCGACGTGGGTCTCCAGCAGCGCGGTCTCGGCAACCCGCTCCTCAAGCCACTGACCGGCCTCCTCGCTGAGCACGGCGGACATCAAGGCAGCGGCGGCGACCAGGACCGACACGATTCCAAGACGCTTGCGCGCTGTCGGCCAGAACACCGCCAGCAGGGTCACCAGCGCAGCGAGCGGCACGAGCACGACCGCGAAATGGACGAACAGCGGGTGCAGGGGGATCCCGTTGAATTCCCAGTTCACCGATGATCACCACCGTCGCGGAACCCCGGGGACCAGTGGAAACAGACACCATACCGAGACAATGACACTCCTCCAACGATGGGGCACCGAGGCGAAGGTGCCCTCCGTGCGCGGGGTTGCGGTGACACCGCACCGACTGACTCGCCCACTCATGCAAGCACTTTCCCGTCGCCTTCGCCAGTGAGGGAAGGCTTGCCGTACCGACGGTCTGCGGCTCACGCCAGCAGGGTCTCCCCGATGAAGCCGCCGGGGGCGCAGCCGGGCGGAATGGCGAAGACCGCCGAACCGATCGGGGTCGTCCAGGCACTGAGTAGATCGAGCTCATCGAGTCGGCGCTGCAGTGGCACGAACTGCCGTGCCACATCCGCCTGATACGAGACGAAGATCAGACCGCTGTTGGACACGCTTCCCCCGCCGGGAGCGTCGTCGTAGTTGTATCCGCGCCGATAGATTCGCTCATCCGGGTTGTCGGAGCGGGCGCGGCGCAGGTGGGAGAACTCGGGGATGACGGGGAAGCCGGCGGCGGTGACTGCGTCGAAATCCGGTTCGTCGCCCTCCAGTCGACCGGTCAGCGGCGCGCCGTTGGACAGGTAGCGGCCGACGGCCTGTTCCCGGCCGGCGCGGTCGAGCCGGTCCCATTTGTCCAGATCCATCCGGATTCGGCGCACGACGATGCCGGTCCCGCCGCCCAGCCAGCCGCCTGCCGCCCAGACCAGTCTGTCGAAGTCCGCGCTCCCGGGCGCCGGGTTGACGGTGCCGTCAACCTGACCGAAAAGGTTGCGCGCAGTGCTGCCCGATGCCTCCGAGCCACGGGCACGACGGAAACCGTTCTGAATCCATCGCACCTCGGCGAAACCCCGGGCGTCCTTGAGCAGCATCCGAGCCGCATGGGCGACCGTGAGCGGGTCGTCGGCCCCGATCTGCAGCAGCAGATCGCCACCGCAGAATGCAGGATCGAGTCGGTCGACCGCGAAGCCGGGCAGCGGCCCCAGCCAGCCCGGCAGCGCGCTCCCGCCAGCGGCGCGCAGAACCAGCTCGGGGCCGAATCCGAAAGTCACCGTGAGTCGGGCCGGAACGGCAGCCAATTCCGGTTCGGAATCCGCCAGCGCCGGTCGGCCCTGGCTGAGGCGCACCGCGTCATCCGTGAGAATCCGCATCAGTCGGCGCAGTGCGTCACGGTCGGCATCCGGGTGCAGGGTCAGTGCCATGAAGGTGGCGTGCGCCGGCGGGGGCGTCCCGACACCCGCCTGGTGCACCCCGTGGAACGGCACAGAATCCTGACCCGTCACCGCGGAATCGCCAGCTGTGCTGGAGCGTTCGGCGGGACTGTTGAGTAGATGGTCGCCACCGATCGCCGCAGCGGCGCCCAGGCCGGCGACGGCCCCTCCGAGGAGGAGCCCCCGCCGGCTGACGCCGCGACCATCGTCAGGGGTTAGGTCGCGGCTCATCAGCGGTCGCCGCCCTGATAGTTCTCGTTCGCGCCCGAGTAGTCCTTGGCCGGGGCAACGATGTCGTACGTGGAACCATCGGCGAAGACAAGGGTGAGGCTGACTTCCTCCCCCGCCTTGATCGGGCCGTTCAGTCCCATCAGCATGATGTGGCTGCCGCCGGGCTCGAGCGCGAGGGTTCCCCCGGCCGGAATGGTGAAGCCGCCCTCTCTCGGCCGCATGATCATCGCACCCGACTCGTCAGCGACGGTCTCGTGAAGTTCGACCTCGGCGCTGGCCGGCGATGACGCCGAGACGACGGTGACGTCCTCGGTGCCGTTGTTGACCAGAGTGCCGAAGGCCGCCGACATGCCCGCGTCGGCCGCCTTGACCCAGGCGTCTTCGACGGCGATGACGTCTGCGGCAGCCGGCGTCGCCTCCGGCGGGGCGGTCTCGGCGCTGCAGCCGGTCAGGATGATCAGTGCTGCAGCCGCGATGGCGACGATGGCGGAAGTGGATCGTGTACGCATTGTTCTGTTTCCTTCTGTGTTCATGAGTGTGTTCATGGGAGTGGGACTTTCTATCTGTCGTTGGTGTCGGAGCCGGACGATGGCCCGGCTGATTGCTTCGACGAGGACGCCTCGACCGCGGAGCTGCGGCGCCAGTGCCTGATCGCCCAGAACAGGGCCAGAGCGGCCGCAGCCCCGCCCGCGCCGATCAGCACGGTGCGGAGCGCGCCCGGCGCCGATGCGGCGTCGTCCGCGGCTGCAGCGGTCGGTTCCGGTGCGCTCGACGGCGGTGACGTCTCGACAGCAGGCGAGGAGGCGTGCGTCTCTTCCGCACCGACGACGAACGAGTAGACGTCGCTGATCGGATGGCCATCGACAGCGACCACCCGCCAGCGGACCTGGTAGGCCCCGTCGGGCATCCCGGCCCGAAGCGCCGTGGTGACGATCGCGCCGTCGAGCACGGGGTCCCCCACCGCCCACTCGGTGTCGCTTTCGTCGATGACGCTGACCGCCGTCCCGATCGGCATGATCTCCTCGACGAAGGTCAGCACGACCTCCGTGGGCGCGGTCGCCAGGCGCTCGTCTGGCGTCGGCGAGCTTTCCAGCAGTTGGTCGTGGGCCTGGGCCGGGGCTGATCCCAGCAGGATGGACCCGGCGATTGCGATGGCGGTGACGGTGAATCCGATGGTGCGGCGTTTCGCGATGGTGGACATCGACGTACTCCCTTCATTGAGGTGCAGCGAGGCACGCCCTTGGGGAGGTTTCCCCCTCCTGCGGCGATGGGGTCGTCGACGACGCGCGTCGAGGACCTGATGACGGCGTCGATCAATGCACTCCCCACGCAGTGGGGAGCAGATCAGCGCGTCAGAGACTCAGAGGCCGAAAGCCGCGGGCGGGCCTCGCTGCGACAGCGTCGACGGGAAGAATCCCAGCGGCACGAGAAGGGCGTCACGGCTGAAGGCGCCCACACCGCGAACGCGGCGCGGCGGCGCCACCTCGACGGTGATCGTCGAGACAAGGCCGGCGACCACGAATTCAGTGAACGCGGCCAGGTGCCGGACTATCGCCTCGCTGTGGTGCAGTACCGCGACCGTGATCACCGCAGCGACCAGGTGCGCCACCCACATCCACCCGCCGACAGTCGCGCTCTGACCCATCGGCATCGCCGCAGAGCCATCCAGCGCGATCACCCCGGACGTCAGGTCGTGCGCCGCATGCCCGGACTGCGCCGGCCCGGCCGGCGAGCCGGACGCACCGAGAATGAACATCGAGTGGAAAAGGAACTGGCTCACGACGACGGAGAGGGAGAGCCTCAGCAGGGAGAACCTGATCCCCGCGAACAGTACGCACGCGAGCGTCGAGAACACCAGAGGACCAACGATGCCCAGAGCCGCCGGCATGGCGCCGCCGGCGGCAACGTGGGAGAACAGCGCGATGAAGGTGGAGAATGAGGCGGCAGCCAGACCCATCAGGGCACGGGTCGGCCGTGACCGGGACACCTGTCCTGCACCACGGGGCCGCATATCGATTCCAGTCCGTCTCGTCCGGCTCGCAGCACGGCGAGGGACTCCCGTCACTCGCGAACTGCGCATCAGAAGTCTAGCAACCGGGAGTCTCGCCGCGGGCGGGTTGCGCTGCGGGCGGGTTGCGCCGCGGCAATCGCGGAAACAGCGCAGAGCGGACGAACCCCGGCCAGTGTGTGCCCTCGGCAGGAATCGAACCTGCGACCCCTTGTAGCGCTGAGGGCCTGTTTCGTTGATTTTTCGGCCAACAGAGCTGCGCGGAGCACCTCAATTCACGTCATGCGTTGCATGATTTGCATGATTCTGGTCCCCTTTTGATCCCCCGCCAGCGTCTGCAACCGCGAGCTATTCTGCTCACTCCTCGAGCTGACGAATCGGTATGAACGCCGCCAGCTCTCGAATATCGCGTGATGCGTCATACTTGCGCAGCAGGCTGATGTATCGGGTCTTGTCTATTTCCCAGTCGTACTGCTGGATCGCTTCACCGTCCTGGGCCGCGACGAAGACAAGATCAGCGAGTAAGCGAGTCGACCGCCCGTTCCCATCAACGAATGGATGGATCCTGACCGCCTCGGCATGCGCGACAATGCCGAGCTCGCGGGCAGTCCAGTCCGATGTGTACTCCCAGCGATAGCGGATCGTGTCCATCGACGTGCGCAACTCAACGGCTACCTGCTCCGGCGCCACCCCAATGTTTAGCTCACTCTTACGCAGCAGACCTGCCCAACTCCACACATCTTGATAGAGCTGCGCGTGCAGATCACGCAAGAAGCTGTCAGTCAATAGCGCGTCCAACCGAACGCGACCCTCAAGAACGGCCGTCACCTGTTCCTCGACAACCTGTTCCTGAACCGCCTGCTCAAGGTCATAGACCGCAGCTCGCGTGATCGGAGCTCCTAGCAGCTCACGGGCGCTCGGCAACAACGCATCCAACTCGTCACCAGAAACGGGAGTCTCGCCGTATCCCGGTACGAGCGGCATTAGGACCGGGGTTGCCGCTCGGCGAGGAACCGCTCAACCTTGGTGGAGCGGATATAGCCTGCAGGAACGCTACGGCGCTCGAGCTGCGCGGATGCTTTAGTCGACTGCACGGCAAATCGCTTGACCGACTCTTTGTTTACAATACGACGTTCCACGACTTGCACCTCCTCGCACTCAATCCTGAAGTTCGATTCTACCGCTCAGCTGCTCATTGCAGGGATCGTTGCATGAATGAATCGGATCAAGCGCCGATCTCCGCGTGTCACTCGAGCCACGGCAGGCGCTTGGCCACCCATTCCCAGTCGATCCGCTCCTGTTCGAGCCGCACCGAAGATCCATGCCGATCCGTAACGAGATCCGCGTACAGGGCCCCCTCAGCCGCGTCCAGGCGAGACAGGGACGCCGAGGTCGGGCGCTCCTCCATTCCCCAGCGATCCTCATGCGCGAACACGGTTGCCCGATCCATGAGGATCGAGCGCACAAACCGCAGATGAGCGCGCACGCGGTTCAGAATGGCGAAGCCATGCGTGTCGAGATCACCCCAGTACAACACGGGGCTGCCGGAAAGCCAGTCGAGCGACGCCGGCTCGTCTGCGTCATATCCTCTCCCCCACAACACGACACCGCCTGCCGGGACCGGCACGCTGAGGTAGGTGATCTCGTTCTCGATGATCACCGCCACACTCGGGCGGACGTTCCTGATGCGCAGTTCCTCAGAACGGAAGGTCGCCTCAGCCAGACCGGATGGCAGACCGAGCACGGCCGGGTCGAACCGCATCCGTACCGTGGCGGACTTGATCGCAAGACCGAGCGCGAGTGGGAACGCGGTGGAGCCGGAGGCAACGCCACAACTAATGGGTTCGGCCGTCCGCTATGTCCTGAGACATCACAGCGTGCCCTCGGCAGGAATCGAACCTGCGACCAAGAGATTAGAAGGCTCCTGCTCTATCCGCTGAGCTACGAGGGCGCGGACTACACGATACCGCAGCCAGGGCCGCGGGTGCGGGCGGCTCAGAGCGCTCTGGCGACCGCGACGAGTACCTGGTTCACCGTGGGCTCCCCCGCCGCCCGGAACCGCTCGCGGTTGTCCTCCCCCATGAGCACAATGGTCGGAGTCGAGCGCACGCCGGCCGCCTCCGCCAGCGCTGGGAAGCTGGCGACGTCGAATTCCGTGACGGTCAGGTCAGGAATGAGACGCTTCACCTCGTCGAGCACGATGCGGGTGTGCATGCACGGCTCGCAGAACGTGCTGGAGAAGAACTGGAGTTCCATCGTCCCAGCGTAATGCCGTGCGCGCCATCTGGCTCGAATCTCGTTGATCGGCATCATCGCGCCAGCGGAGATCGACTACCGGCCAGAGCATGTCCGAGTGTCTGCCTAGTATTGAGCCATGAGCGCCGCGAACGACCGACTTGTCTGGATTGACTGCGAGATGACCGGACTCGATCTGGAGGTCGACGAACTGGTCGAGGTCGCGGTCGTGATCACCGACTACGAACTGGTCCCCGTCGACCCCGGGTTCACCGTCGTGATCAAGCCCGACCACGAGGCGCTGGAGCAGATGAACGAGTTCGTTCGCTCGATGCACACCGAGTCCGGTCTGATCAACGAGATCCCGAACGGCATCCGTCTGGCCGACGCCGAGTATCAGGTGCTCGAGTACATCCTCCGCTTCGTGCCGACCGGCCAGAGCGCACCCCTGGCCGGCAACACGATCGGCACCGATCGCGCATTTCTGGCCAAGTACATGCCCCGAGTCGACACCCACCTCCATTACCGAAACGTCGATGTGTCGACGATCAAGGAGCTTTCGCGCCGCTGGTATCCGCGGGTGTACTTCAATGCGCCCGTCAAGAACGGTGGCCACCGCGCGCTGGCCGACATCCTCGAATCGATCCGTGAACTGGACTACTACCGCAAAGCGGCCTTCGTCAGCGCACCGGGCCCCACCACGGAGCAGGTCCAAGCCATCTCGGCGCAGGTGGTGGCGGACTTCGCACCCCGGATGTAATAGAATCGACTGGTTGTCGCGGCGTTTCACTGCCGGGGCGCATGGCGGTTGTAGCTCAGTTGGTAGAGCGCTGGCTTGTGGTGCCGGATGTCGCGGGTTCGAGTCCCGTCAGTCGCCCCATGTACCGAGTCCCACCTGAGTTGCGGACTTTCGTTCCAAAACGGGCCGTTTTGGGGTCCCGGAACCCCAAGAGTCCGCAACTCACGTGGGTGTGTCGAGCTCGGTTAGGGTGTGACCCGTGGAGGAGATGACCGTCGAGGAGTTCGAGGCTCTGGTGGTGGCCGAACTCGATGAGCTGCCGGACGACATGGTCGACGGCCTGGACAACATCATCTTCGTCGTGGAGGATCGCCCCGAGGACGGCAGCCTCGACCTGCTGGGACTTTACGACGGCGTCTCCCTGCCCGCGCGCGGCAACTATGGTTTCGGCGAACTGCCAGACCGCATCATCCTGTTCCGCGAGCCGCTGCTGGCGATCTGCGCCGACGTTCTGGACCTGCGCTTCCAGATCCACGTGACGCTGGTTCACGAGATCGCCCATTTCTACGGGATCGACGATGACCGCCTCCATGCACTGGGCTGGGCATGACCCGATACCCTGACCGGACAGTGGTGCCAGAATGGTCGCATGGGGTTCGTGCTGAGCATTGCGCCGACCGAGCTGGACAAGCCGGAGATCTTCGAGAGCACCCAACTGGCCAGCCCATGGGTGGTCATCGTCTGGAATGACCCGGTCAACCTGCAGAGTTACGTCTGCTACGTTTTCCAGACGTATTTCGGCATGCCGGAGCCCCGGGCGCACACTCTGATGCTGCAGGTGCACAACGAGGGCAGGGCGGCGGTGATCAGCGGCAACCGCGAGGAGATGGAGCGGCACGTCGAAGCGCTGCACGGTTACGGCCTCTGGGCGACCATGCAGAGGTCAGACGAGTGAGGCCGTGGAAACTGCGCGGCGACACGATAACTCTCCGGATCGGCCACCAGGCCGCCACCGCGCTCGCCGAATCCTGTGACGACCTGATCCGAGCATTGGACGCCCGCGACGACGAGAGTCTGCTCCGCCGACTGCTGCCCAGCGCCTATCCGGACGACCCGGAGGCGGCCGAGGATTTCCGACGCTTCACGGCGGAGGGGCTGGTGGACGGCAAGCGGGCCAATGCCGCGCTGATGCTCGCGCAGCTCGATGAGTCGGGGGTGCTCGATCACGGCGTGCGGCAGCCGCGCCGCGGAGTTCCCATCCCGCTCAGCCGCGAGGAGGCGTGGGCGTGGCTTCGAGTCTTCACGGATCTGCGTCAGGCGATCGCCGCGCGCCTCGGCATCGAGAGCGATGACGACACCGACCGGATCTACCACCACCCGCCCGACGAGGACACCGCATGGCAGATCATGGTCTTCGAATGGCTGGCGGACCTCCAGCACAGCCTCGTCTCCACCCTCGACGGCTACTAACCAGCCCCCACCCCCCCCTAACCTCCACCTGAGTTGCGGACTTTCGTCCCAAAATCGGCGATTCTGGAGCCGCGGAACCCCCAAAGTCCGCAACTCAGGTGGGGAGGGGGAGGGTGGCGAGGAGGTGGGGGGACTCGCGGGCGATGAAGGCGGCTTCCTGGGCGGCCCAGTGCTCCCAGTGCAGCGCAAAGTCGCCGGTGTCGCGGGCGAGGGCGCGCGCCCTGCGGCTCGGCTCGTCGAGTTCGAGCCAGACGCCGAGCGACGCGCGCGACAGGTTCGCCCGACTCAGCGCCCCGCAGCCCTCGACCACCAGCGGCAGCGCGGAATCCAGCAGATGCCACTCGGCCGGCGCCTGGGCCGTCCAGTCCCAGCGCTGCCAGCGCGGGGCGAGCGGGTCGAGCACGAAGTCGTGCACGTGCCGGCTCGCCGCATCCAGCCCGCTCCAACCCGGATAGATGTCGTCGAGCCGCACCAGCTGGGCGGCCAGCCGCGCCGCAACTCGCGAAGCCAGCGTCGACTTGCCCGAACCCGATCGCCCGTCGATCAGCACGACCGGCCGCGGCACGCCCTGAACCCGGGCGACGATGTCGTCGACGATCATGCGGCAACCTCAACCCGAGCGACCGGGATCGCGACGATCATGCGGCAACCTCAACCCGAGCGACCGGGATCGCGACGATCATGCGCCAGGGCCGATGATCAGATTCCAGTGCCCGGTCGACACGGAGGCGGCAACGGCGACCATCGCGACCATCAGGCCGATTGCCATGAAGGCCCACTCCCGGCCGCCGAAAACCGACTCGCGCGCCCAGCTGCGCGGGGTGTCCGCGCCCATCCCCCGCGCCTCCATCGCCGTCGCCAGCTTGCTGCCCCGCCGAATCGAGAGCACCAGCAGCGCGAAAGCCTGGCCGAGGAACCGCCGGATCAGCCCCCGGTCGGCGACGCCGCGGGCCCGCCGCGCCCGCTCCAGCGACCGCCAGTCCTCGATGAAGAGGCCGAGCAGCCGCAGCCCGGCCAGAGCGCCCAGCACGAACCTCGCCGGCAGCCGCAGGATCTGGGCCAGCCCGTCGGCCAGGTCCACGGGGTCGATCGTGACGAAGAGCACGACCGCCGGCAGAGCGACGGCAAGCACCCGCAACGTCAGCGCCACGCCGAGGTCGACCGAGCCCTCCGTGACGTGAATCAGGCCGGCGCGCCAGTACGTCTGCCCGGACACCTGACCATAGAGCAGCATAGTCAGCCCCGAGAAGGGTGCGGCGATCCAGATCGGCAGCAACCGCCGGGAGAAGAGCACCGGGCCGAGCCCGACAGCCAGGAACAGCACCACCTCCAGCCCCAGAGCGACCAGCGCCGACACCCAGTCGATGCTCAGGATCAGTGCCATCCCGAGCGGGATGGTCGCCCCGATTCTCGCCACCGGGTTGACCCGGGCGATCGGCGCGGGCACCAGAGCGGCGTCAAACAGGCTCACGGGCCACCTCCGGGGCGGCGCGCAGCTCGATGCGGGCATCGGCGAGGGCGTCAACCAGAGCCATGTCGTGCGTGACCGCCAGCACGGCACGGCCCTCGTCACGCTGCTCGGCCAGCAGCAGGACGAGCTCCCGCCAGGTGCGGGCATCCTGACCGAACGTCGGTTCATCCAGCATCAGGACCCGCGGTGAGGCGGCCAGCACCGTGGCGACCGACAGTCGCCGCTGCTCGCCCCCGGAGAGGGTGAACGGGTTCGCCTCCGCCAGCGCAGCCAACTGCAGCCGCTCGAGCAGTGCGTCGACGATGCGGGTCACCTCGGCAGCCGGCAGGCCCAGCGCGCGAGGTCCGACCGCGAGTTCCCGGCGCACGGAGGTGGCCAGGAACTGATGCTCGGGGTCCTGGAAGACGAAGCCGATCCGGGACAGCAGCTGCCGCGACCGCCAGCGGAACGGGTCAGGGCCCGCGCCGGCGGCGAGTGCCTCCGCGGCCCGCACGATGCCGCCGACCGGTCGCAGCAGACCGGCCATGGTCAGCGCCAGAGTGGTCTTGCCCGAGCCGTTCGGCCCGGTCAGCGTCGTGACCGCAGCCGCGGCCACGGCGGCGTTCCCGATCGACACCGGCGCGTCGGCGCGGTGTCCGATCACCAGATCCGTCACGGACAGCAGCTCACCGCCCGCGAGGGCCCCGGCTGCCGGTCGCGCCGGCACCGGCCAGGCGTGCCCCGGCACCCAGATGCCCCGCCGAAAGAGGTCAGCGCCGTGACGGTCCATCACCTCGCCGGGCGGACCGTCGGCGACCACGCCGCCCTCGTCGATCACGACCACCCGATCGACGACGGGCAGCCAGACCGAGACCCGGTGCTCGACGACGATCAGCGTCGCCCCGGTTCGCTGGGCCACGCGGGCGACGGTGTCCCGCACCTGCTCGACGCCCTCGGCATCGAGGTTCGCGGTCGGTTCGTCCAGCAGCAGCAGCCCGGGCTGCATCGCCAGCACCCCGGCGAGAGCCAGGCGCTGGCGCTGGCCGCCCGAGAGCGCGCTGGTGGGATGATCGAGCGGCAGGTCCAGTCCGACCGCGGCCAGCGCCGCCCGCACGCGCGCCCAGATCTCGTCGCGCGGCACTCCGAGGTTCTCGCAGCCGAAGGCGACATCGTCGCCGATCCGGGCCATGATCGTCTGCGAGTCCGGGTCCTGCAGCACCAGCCCGGCGACCCCGCGCTGGCCGGACGCGGGAGAACCGTTCAGCAGCAACTGGCCGCGGGACTCGCCCTCCTCATCCCCGCCCAGGACCCCCGCGAGGCCCGCCAGCAGGGTGGACTTGCCGGCACCGGAGGCGCCAAGCAGCAGCACGCGCTGCCCCGGCTCGATCGTCAGTTCCAGATCCCGCACCGCCCACCGTCGTCGGCCGGCATGCCGCCAACCCCAGCCGCGGGCATCGACCCGGGCCGGGGCCGTGTTCTGCACGAGTGACATCAGACCTCTCGGGCCACCTCGCGGCCGGCCGCGAAGCGGTTCAGCGCACCCGTGGCGGCCAGGGCGCGCGCCAGGAACCAGGACAGCAGCCCGGCGATCAGCGCGCCGCCGACCACGGCGGCGACCACGTAGACCAGCTGGAAGGCCGCCTGGAAGCCCGGGTACCAGAGCACCAGATCGTTGATCGCCATCGCCAGACCGGCCCCCGCGCCGGCGAGCATCGCCACCGGAGCGCCCCAGCGCCGGTAGAGGAAGATCGCCAGAACCAGTTCGGCACCCAGTCCCTGGACCAGACCCGACTCGATCGTCAGCAAGCCCCACTGCGTGCCGACCAGGGCGGATACGGCAGCGGCGATCGTCTCGGTGTACAGCGCGGCTCCCGGCTTGCGGATGACCAGTGCACCGAGCACGCCGGCGAAGAGCCAGACTGCGGCGAGCAGGGCGGTCGAGCCGGGCAGGACCAGGCCCAGACCCGTGGACAGGTTCTCCCAGACCAGTCCGTATGCCCAGTAGATGACCCCGGCGGCGACGCCGATCACACTGGCCACGATGATGTCGACGACGCGCCAGCGGGCGACGAAGCCGGACGATGCGGTGCGGGCTGCGCCGGGCGAATTGACGGTTGATTGCACTGTTCGTGCCCTTTCGCTAGGAAATGAGGGCACGGGTCGAGTCGAATTCGCGGCTGCGTATGCGACCCAGAGCTGCCTCCCTGCGCTGGCATGATCCAGATCAGGTGTGACGGTCGAAGCTTGGAGAAGCTTCCTCTCAGCCCGGCTCACCGGACTCCCGTGTCTATGGGGCCACTATACCGCCCCGCCGAGAGCACGACCTGACAGGATGCAGGCATCAGCCAGGTGATTGATCCGCGATAGCCGGCAGTTGCGTCGCAGTTCGCGCGAGGGCACCGATGAGTCTTAGAAGGGCTCCAGGCACCTGATGGGGGATGTGCTCGCCGCCTGTGCAGCGACGGCTTCCTCACTACCGCAGATCGGTACCGGGGAACCGACCGGGTGGGCCGCGTCGATGAGAATGTAGCTCTGTCCGGACAAGGTCGCACTCATCTCCGGTCCCGTCATGGCAGTCGGAGCCGAGAACGTCACCGAGTCGGGGACGAAGAGCCGGGGACCTTCCCGAAGGCTCGAGGTGAAGGCCATTACCGCGTCGTTGCTGCCGGACACCTCCGATCGTCACCTGCATGCTGAGGAAATTGGTGCCGTCCACAAGCTTCGGCGTCAAGCCATCGCGAGGCACAAACGGGATCGGCTGGGATACCGTCACCGAGGTGACCGTCACGCCGCCGGCAGCCGCTTTGCTGTCAATTTCGGCGATCAGATCATGGTCAGCCGCATCCGGCGGAAGAAGTGACTGCATGTCGGCGAGACTGGCGCGCAGCGTGTCGATGTCGGCGTACTGCGCCTTCAGCTTCACGATGAGTGCCTCGTGCGCCTGGTTCTGGGACGCCACCGTGGCCCGCTCGGCATTCGCCTCGCGGGCCGCGGAGAGCATGGGTTGGATAAGCAGAAACCAGCCCATCAGCAGGACCGCGGCGGTGACAACGATGCTGACGATGATCCACAGGCGCTGCCGGTTCATTTTCCTTCTCCCGCGGTGTCGTCGGTTCCAATGGGCGGCACGAGCGCTTTGTCGCCCAGATGCAGGACTATATCGACAGTAAAGCCGGTGTCAGCGGAGGAAACAGAATTCAGCCATGCGCCGGCGTAGCCCGTGACGGTCTGCAGGCGCGAAAGCCATGCCGCCGTGTCCGGCAAGCTCGCACTGACGGCCTTGAGACTCAGCACCGCCGTGTAGGGCGCTTCGCCGATACCCACGGGGTCCGGGCCGGCAGCGATCGGCGACGTCGACGTCGCGTACGCCTCGGTCAGGGTGAGTCCGGCCGGCATCGTGGCCCGGATCGCCTGCATAGTCGCGGTCCAGTCCAGCTGACTGGACGTCGCGACCATTTGCCCCTCGGCCCCGGCTTCGAGCACAGCGTTGATCTGGGGTACCTCTGCGTATTGCTGCTGTTCGACCAGCAGATCCTGGGTGCGAGCCTGCTCGGCAATCAGTTGCGCCTGTGAGATCCCGACGGCCAGCAGCGAGACTCCGTAGCCGACCACAAGATCACACCGGCCGCGATCACGACCATCATGATCAGACCGAACCGGGCGGACTTGTCCTTCTGGCGCTGCCTGACCTCGGGCGGCATCAGGTCGATGCGCGGTGCAGCCCCGACGACGAGTTGCGGTTCCTTGCCGCGGGTCGTGCTCATGCCGCACTTCCGATCGCCAGACCGAGCGGCACGACGAAGTCCATCGGCCGGCTGGCCAGCAGCGCCGAGTCCATGGTCTTGCCGAGCTGAAGACCGTGCGAGGGGTCGCCGTACTCGACGGGCAGATGCGTCTGCTCGCCGAGCGCTTGGGCGAAGCCGGGCAGGTAGGAGGCGCCGCCCGTCAGCACGATTCGCTGCACGGGAGCGTGCGCGTGCGCGTTCGAGTAGAAGGAAAGCGTGTTCCTCAGGCTGCCGAGCAGCGCTGACGTCACTTCGAAGATCACCTCGAGTGCGGGACGCTGTTCGGCCGGCACATCGGTGCGGGAGACGCCTATCGTGCGTTTGATCTGATCGGCGTCGACGAGGTTGAGCTCAAGGCGCTTCTGCAGCGTCTCGGTGAGTGCGTCTCCCCCGGTGGGAATGATGCGAACGAACTGGGGAACACTGCGATCGGCGATGATCACATTGGTGGTGTCCGCGCCGATATCGATGATCGCGACCACCTGGGTGGACAGCGAGCCGCGGGTCAGAACCCGACTCAGGGCGAAAGGCTTCAGGTCGACGGAGACCGGGTTGAGGCCAGCCAACTGAACCGCGTCCACGTTCGCCAGAACCGTCGCCTTGACTGCGGCAACGAGCAGACCGCTGATGGTCGGCCCGGTCGGCCCGGTGCCTTCCGAGATCGGGTAGAAATCGAGAATCGCATCGGCGACC
>CAVPES010000069.1:0-6179 GCA_963703545.1 uncultured Actinomycetota bacterium | reverse complement strand
GCGTCAGGTCGAACAGTGACAGGTTCACGTTGATGTCCATCATCGAACCGAGGCCGGTGACGACCGCCGTACCGCCCTTGGTGACCAGAGCCATCAGCTCGAGCCCCATGGATCCGTCGACATGCCCAACGGTCAGAATCGCCTTGTCCGCCATCACGCCGCGGGTGAGCTCCTGGATCAGCGGGAACGCCTCCTGCATGCTCGCAGCGGTGTGGGTGGCACCGAAGGACTGAGCCTGCTCGCGCTTGAATTCAACCGGGTCGACCGCGATGATGTTCTTCGCGCCCGCAAGACGGGCGCCCTGGACCGCATTCATGCCGATGCCGCCGGCACCGATCACAACGACGGTCTCCCCGGGGCCGACCTCGGCCGCATAGACGGCGGAACCCCAGCCCGTGGTGACGCCGCAGCCGACAAGCGCAGCAATCTCCAGTGGGATGTCGTCGTCGATCTTGACTGCCGACGCCTCACTGACCACCGTGTACGGCGAGAAAGTACCCAGAACGCACATCAGCCGTGCGTCCGCACCCTTGATGTGGTGGCGAGCGGTACCGTCGCCGATCTGGAGGCCTTCGAGAATTCCGGCGCCGAGGTCGCACAGGTTCTGGTGCCCGGTCGAGCACATCTTGCAACGTCCACAAGCCGGGATGAAGCTCAGCACCACATGGTCACCGACCTTGAGCGTGGTGACACCGGGTCCGACCTTCTCCACGACGCCGGCACCTTCGTGCCCGCCGATGTAGGGGTAGGACGGAACCGGCATGTCCCCCGTGATGATGTGCTCATCCGAATGGCACAAGCCGGATGCGGCCAGTTTCACCAGCACCTCGCCAGCCTTCGGGTCATCGAGCTCCAGATCCTCGATCTTCCAGTCCTGGCCAACGCCCCAGTTGACCGCAGCTTTAGTCTTCACAGTTCATATCTCCCTTGATATCTCTCTTCGCTGATCGCGACCATCGCGATCACGATCGGGACTTGATTACCCCCTCGGCACGATGACTGCGCCAAAGTCGCGATCCCTACTCTGCTCCCTGCCACGCTAATCCTGCTGGATTGCAAAGACAAGCCGTACGGAAAACCCGGAATTTTCCGGGGATGCCCCAAGGCAATCATTGCAACCGGATGCACGCTGTCGTAAGTTCAGGTCTAAGCAGAGCAGATTCTTGACCTGCGCTCGAGAGCAGTGCCGCTCAGTCGCGGAATCTCGGCGCACCCAGCAGCCACATCCGAGAGAACGAGAACAGCATGTCACTCACAGCAACATCGGGCGCTACCACAGATACGAAGGCCGCAACACCTGCGGGCGCGGATGGGCAGGCCGCGGCAGCGGGTGGCTCCCAGGACCTCCAGGCATTGCTGGCCGCTCAGCGCGCGGCGTTCCTGCGCGACGGGCCGCCTTCCGCGAGCCTCCGGCGCAACCGGATCGACCGCCTGGTGGCACTTCTCACTGAGAACGCGAGTGAGCTTTCCGAAGCGCTCACGGCGGACTTCGGCAGCCGGCCGCACTCCATCAACCTGTTCGCCGATATTCTGGGCACTCTGCCGGACATCAACTACACGCGCTCCCACGTCTCCGCCTGGATGAAGCCGCACCGCGTCCTCCCCGGCGCGCAGTTGCTCGGGCTGAGCGCGGTCATCGACCAGAAGCCGCTCGGCGTGGTCGGAATCATCGGGCCCTGGAACTTCCCGATCGCGCTGGTCGCCCAGCCGGCGGCGTCCGCCTTCGCCGCGGGCAACCGGGTGATGATCAAGATGTCCGAAGTGACATCGAGGGCATCGGATCTGTTCGCCGAGCTCGCTGCGCAGTACTTCTCGCCTGAGGAATTGGTGGTCGTCACCGGCGGCCCCGACGTCGGTGCAGCCTTTGCCGAGTTGAGATTCGATCACCTGTTCTTCACCGGATCCCCCGCAGTCGGTGCCCTGGTCGCCAAGTCAGCCGGTGCGAACCTGGTGCCGGTGACCTTGGAGCTGGGTGGCAAGAACCCGCTGATCGTCGCCCGCGGCAGTGATCTGGCCAAGACGGCGGAGCGGGTGGTCGCATCAAGAATGGTCAACGGCGGACAGGTCTGCCTGTGCCCCGACTATGCTTTCGTCCCTCGTGAGCAGCTGGACGAGTTCGTCACGCTCGCCATGGACGCCGCGCATCGGATGTTCCCGACCGTCGCCGAGAATTCCGACATGGTCAGCATCGTCAATGACCGCAATTTCGATCGGGTGGTCGCACTGATCGAAGACGCCAAAGCTCGGGGCGCGCACGTCATCGATGCGGCACCTGCGGGCGAGTCGCTGCCCGATCGAGCAACCCGCAAGATCGCGCCGACCATCGTGCTGGGCGTGACCGAGGAGATGAGCATTGCCCACGACGAGGTGTTCGGCCCGGTGCTCACGGTCTACCCCTATGACACCATCGATGAGATCGTCTCGTACGTCACCTCGCATCCCTCGCCACTCGCCGCCTACTGGTACGGACCTCAGGGGGCAGGCTTCAAGCAGTTCCGTGCGCTGACAACCAGCGGCGGTGTGACCGTGAATGATTTCGCCGTGCACTTCGCGGTCAACGTCGCACCCTTCGGCGGCGTCGGCAAGAGCGGCTCGGGTGCGTACCACGGCAAGAGCGGATTCGACGCGTTCACGCATCGCCGCACGGTGGCGAAGACCCGGCTTCCGTTCAGCATGGCGAAACTGATGTTGCCGCCGTTCACACCGCGCACCGTGTCCACGATGGCCGGCTACCTCAAGAGTGAGCGGTCCAAGAACGCCCGCCGCTTGAAAGCGCATCGCTGAGCGCGTGAGAGACTGGGAGCGACTACTTTCCCCCTAACGTCGGGAGCAACTACCGCTCATGTGCGGCATCGTCGGCATCGTCTCCGCTGAACCGGTCAACCAGATCATCTACGACAGTCTTTCGCTGCTGCAGCACCGCGGCCAGGATTCCACCGGTATCGCAACGGCCGAGGGCAGTATCTTCCATATGCACAAGGCCAAGGGGCAGGTGCGCGAGGCGTACCGCACCCGGAACATGCGCAGTCTGCTGGGCGAGATGGGTTTGGGCCATGTGCGCTATGCCACGCAGGGTACGGCCTCCAACGAGGAGGAGGCTCAGCCGTTCTATGTGAACGCCCCTTACGGTCTGGTGCTGGTGCACAACGGCAACCTCACGAATGCCCGTGAACTGACGCAGAATCTGATCGATGATCGACGACACCTGAACACCAGCTCGGATACCGAGGTGCTGCTCAACGTGCTCGCCCACGCACTGCAGGACGTCGGCGCCGGCCGCGACCTCAGCCCCGAGCAGGTGTTCACGGCGGTGTCCCAGGTGCACGAGCGGGTCGAGGGCTCCTACGCCACGATCGCGCTGATCGCGGGTCACGGTCTGCTCGCCTTCCGGGATCCCTTCGGCATCCGCCCGCTGACCCTCGGCCGCCGCCGCAGAGGGTTGCTCGGCGACGACTGGATCGTCGCCTCCGAGTCGCTGGTTCTGGAGAGTCAGGGATTCGACGTCGTCCGCGACGTCGAGCCGGGCGAAGCCGTCTTCATCTCGCTGTCCGGCGAGGTCTTCAGTCAGCAGTGCGCGACACACCCCAGGCTGGTGCCGTGTTCGTTCGAGTTCGTGTACCTGGCCCGACCCGACTCCACGATGTCGGGAATCTCGGTGTACGAGGCCCGCCTTCGCCTGGGTGACCGTCTGGCCGACACGATCGCCGAGTACACGCCCAGCGGCGCGATCGATGTCGTCATGCCGATTCCCGATTCATCGAGACCAGCAGCGATGCAGGTCGCCCGGAAGCTCGGCGTCGAGTACCGCGAGGGCTTCTACAAGAACCGCTACGTGGGCCGGACCTTCATCATGCCGGGCCAGGCGCAGCGCAAGAGATCCGTGCGCCAGAAGCTCAATGCTATGTCCAGCGAGTTCAAGGGCAAGAACGTGCTGATCGTCGATGATTCGATCGTGCGCGGCACCACCTCCCGCGAAATCATCGAGATGACTCGAGCCGCCGGAGCCAATCAGGTCACCTTCACCTCGGCTGCGCCCCCGGTCAGGTTCCCGCACGTGTACGGCATCAACATGCCGTCGCGGCACGAGCTGGTCGCCCATGGCCGCAGGATCCCCGAGATCGCCACCGAGCTCGGCAGCGACTACTTGATCTACCAGCAGGTCGAGGACATGAAACAGGCCATCATCGAGGGCTCAGCCGTGACCGATCTGGAGATGAGCTGCTTCGACGGCCGCTACGTCACCGGCACTGTCACCGACGAGTATCTGGACTGGGTCGAGCACAACCAGCTGTCCTAATACTCGGCCATGCGGCCGATTGCGACCCGTGCGCCGTCGCGCGACGGCGCACGGGTCGCAAAGCGGCGCGCGGCGTTAATCCTCGACTGCCTCGGTGCGCTCGGCGATTGCGGGTGACGTCCGGCGGCCGAGTACGGCATCGACGATGATCATGGCGAGAGCGGCCAGAGCGCCACCGAGAACGATTCCCACAACGGCGAGGTATCCGAAAGCCTGAAGCTGCGTGACACCCTCACTTGCTTCGGTGGTGGCGGCAATGATCGCAGCGAGGATCACCCCGCCGGCGGCGCCGGTCAGCAGGAACGGCAGCAGGCGGGGGGCACGACGGATTGTCACCTCCTGCCGACCGACGGTGTCAGACCCGTCGTTCGCGGCCGGAGGGGTTGTCGACTCGTCACTCATGCCTCCGTCGTTCGGGGCCGGAGGGGTTGTCGACTCGTCACTCATGCCTCCGTCGTTCGGGGCCGGAGGGGTTGTCGACTCGTCACTCATGCCTCCATTGTCCCCCCTCGGAGACGCGCTGTTCACCCGACGTGGGGTCGCGATCGGCCTTCGACAACCTGCCCGGCGGTCCTCAGAGCGGCGATGACGCTCTGCACGGAGAGCCTTTCGGCCCGGTCCGGCCGCATCAGCGCCATGATGTGCCGGGTGGTCTGAACCCCCTTCAACGGTTTCAGAATCACCCCGCTTTCCGGGCGCAGCGTGGTGTAGCGGGGCAGCACCGCGATGCCATGGCCGCCGGCAACCAGCGACTCAGCGACTCGGGTATCGGCGAACCGGTGCGCCACGTGCGCAGGGCGACCATTGATCGCTGCCACCTCGTCGACGATCCAGTCGAATGGAGCCCCGAGTAGCACGCCGATCCAGGTCTCATCAGCCAGATCCCCGGCCGTCAGCACTGGAAGTTCGGCCAAACGATGACCGATGGGCAGGGCGATGTCAAGCGGTTCGGTCAGCAGCGGCTCGATCACGAGGTCACGACCAGCCCAACTGGCGGCACCGCGCTGCGAGTGGCCGATGACGATGTCGTAGTCGAGAGCGAGTTCGGCGAAGCCGTCGACCGTCGGGTCCACCCCCCACGCCCGCAGGCTAAGGCCGTCGACGGCAGAGACCGCGTCGAGGACCGGTGCGAGCAGCATCTGCGCCGCGGTGGGGAAGATCGCCATGCTGACCTCGCCCGCAGCACTGCCCAGGTACGTGTCCCAGGTCGCCTCGGCCCGAGCCAGGGCAAGCCCGAGCTCTGCCGCAGCGCGGGCCAGAACCCGGCCGGCATCCGTCAGCACAACCCCCCGGCCGGCAGCTTCGATCAACTTCTGGCCGACTTCGGCTTCCAGCACCTTGAGCTGCTGCGAAACCGCGGAGGCGGTGCGGTGCGTCGCCCGCGCCACCGCGGTGATCGAGCCCCGTTCGCTGAGTTCTCGCAGCAGTTCGAGGCGATGCACGTCCATGTAGACATGCTACACGTTATCGTGTAGAACCATTCGCTTGTCCTTTATAGTTGAATGCGCTGGAATGGTGATGAGCTTCCGCGGATCCCACCGCGACCGAAAGGACATCCACCATGATCGCCGCACTGATCATCCTCGCCTCCCTTGCCCTCGCGGGCGTTGTTGCCGCCGTCGTCACGACCATGCGCGACGGCTACAGCCGGGTTCCTACCCGCGAATCCTGATCGGCAGTTCCGCCGAGAGGTCGGCGCGGACTCCGGAGGCGTGGATCCTGCCGTCCGCGACCGCAACCGCCCAGTCCTCACGACCGCTCGCGAGCGCCAGCCACGTCCCGGCATCCGTCTCGACGACATTGGGGGGAGTGCCGCGAGTGTGCCGGGGGCCCTCGATGCACTGCACAGCTGCGAATGGCGGAACTCGCACCTCGACCGAGT
>CAVPES010000068.1:0-18574 GCA_963703545.1 uncultured Actinomycetota bacterium | reverse complement strand
CGGCATCGACTACCTCAAGCACGTGGTGGTCGACGACGGCCTCGGCATCGGCGCGCAGCTCGAGTGCGACATGCAAGCGCTGGTCGACGCCTACGCCTGCGAGTGGGCGGCGGTGGTGCGCGACCCCGCGCGCCGCGCCGCCTTTCGCCACTTCGCCAACACGCCCCGCCGCCGACCCGACGCTGGCCTTCGTGCGCGAGCGCGGCCAGCGCCGGCCGAGCGACTGGGTTGCCACACCGCCCGCCGCGGCGCGGCCCGACGCCGGCGCCGGCCGCGAATGGGTGCGCGTCGCGCGGGCTGCCGACGTGCCGCGCGACGGCGGCGTCACCATCCGCCACGGCGCGGCGCAGATCGCCGTCTTCCACTTTGCCACCCGCGGCGCCTGGTACTGCCTGCCAGGCGATGTGCCCACACCGCGGCGACATGGTGCTCGGGCGCGGCCTGCTCGGCACGCAGGGCGACGAGCCCAAGGTCGCCTGCCCGATGCACAAGAAGACGTTCTCGCTGCTCTCCGGCGACGGGCTCGCCGACCCGCAGTACCGGGTCGAGACCTTCCCCGTCGACGTGCGCGGCGGCGAGGTCTACGTCGCCCTGCCCGCCGCCGCGACGCTGGCGGCCGGGTGCCCGACCGCCGGCGCCTGCGCCACCGAGGCGCGCTCGTGATTGCCTTGAAAGTGCACCCAGCGGCAAATAAACCTATGATCAAAGAAGCTATTGAAAAACTTTTCAGTGTAAAAGTTGATAAAGTGAGCATTATTGTTCGCAAAGGTAAAAACAAGAAAGCGCGTGGTAGAGCTATCACGGGCAAGCTTATCAAAAAAGCAGTTATAACATTGGCAGATGGATACTCTCTTGATTTCCTTGATCAAGGCGGCACCCATGTTGTTCAATCAGAAAATGCGCCTAAAGGATAAGAGGGTTATTAAACATGGCAATGATTACAAAAAGACCTCGCAATTCATCTTTACGGTTCCAAACTTATTTGGATAATAGCGATATTACCAAAACTAAGCCTGAAAGATCATTAGTATTTGGTCTCAGAAAACATGGTGGTCGTAATGCTTACGGCCGTATTACCGTACGTCATCGTGGTGGCGGTGCCTACCAAAAATATCGTATGGTAGATTTTAAACGCCAAGAACGTGATATTGAAGGTGTGATTAAGGCAGTTGAGTACGATCCAAATCGTAACGTTAAACGGGCATGTTCTGCGGGCCGGTGATCATGGCCTCGTAGATCGCCTTCTCGGACGCAGCGCCGAGCGCCGGGGCGAACTTTCCCTGCGTCAGCGCGCCACCGGCACCGGCGACGTTGTGGCACATCGCACAGTTGATCCGGAAGAGCTCAGCGCCGTTGGTGGCGTCACCAGCAGCATCGAGATACTTCTCGGCCGGGATGCCGGGGCCGGGGGCAAGCGAGGCGACGTAATCCGCGAGAGCCTGAGTGTCCTCAGCCCCGAATTGCGGTGTCTTGACTCGGGCTTGCGGACCGTTGATCGCGGCGGGCATCCGGCCGGAGCCGACCTGGAAGTCGACGCTGGCCGCGCCGACCCCGATCAGACTCGGACCGTTCGGGCTCCCCTCCGCGTTGACGCCGTGGCAGGTCGCGCAGTTGGCGGCGAAGAGCTTCTGCCCCTGCTCGATCTGCTGCGAACTCGCGGTGGTGTCTTCGGCGACGGCGCTCGTCGTGAAGGCGGCATAGGCCCCGCCGGTGAAGAGCAGGCCAACCGCAATCAGGGCGACGGTTGCTACGGGTCGCCGACGACCTGTCGGCTTGTGTGTGCGCTGAACAGCCATCTGAATCGTAGTTCTCCTATGTCTATTTGAGGACGTAGATGACCAGGAAAAGGCCGATCCAGACCACATCGACGAAGTGCCAGTAGTACGAGACCACGATTGCGGTCGTCGCCTCCTTATGGCCGAAGTTCTTGACGCTGTATGCGCGCCCGATGGTGAGCAGGAAGGCGAACAGTCCGGCGGTCACGTGAATTCCGTGGAAGCCTGTGGTGTAGTAGAAGACCGAGCCGAATGAATCGGAGTTGATGGCGATGCCCTCCGAGACCAGCGTCGCATACTCGAAGACCTGCACCGATACGAAGATCGCACCGAGCGCGAAGGTCAGGTAGAACCACTCGACCATGCCCCACTGACCGAACTGCAACAGCGTCCCGGTGCGGCGCGGGCGGTACTTCTCGGCGGCGAATACGCCCGCCTGGCAGGTGATCGAGGAGGAAACCAGGATGATCGTGTTGACCAGCGAGAACGGCACATTCAGGAGGGAGGACTGCGCTGCCCAGAGGTCCGGGGACATCGAGCGCAGGCTGAAGTAGATCGCGAACAGACCGGCGAAGAACATCACCTCGCTGCCGAGCCACACGATGGTGCCGACGGAGACGGAGTTCGGTCTATTAATCACCGGCCCGGAGGTTGTGGGGGAGAGGGATGCGGTAGTCACGAACTCATTATGTCGGAAATCGGCGCACGTTTTTCGCATTCGGCTCGGTCAGTTTTCCTGTCATGCGGGTAAGGCGCGCCTTACTTCCCGCACTGATCCTGCGCAGATCCGCGGTGTCGCTAGGATCGCAGCTATGAGCTACGAACGGAGCTGGCCTGGCCTGATCACACAAATCCTCGACGGCGTGGATCTGAGCGTCGCGGAGGCGGCATGGGCGATGGAGCAGGTGCTCGCCGGGGCAGCGACGGACGCCCAACTCGCGGGCTTCCTCATCGCGCTTCGGTTGAAGGGCGAGACCGTTGACGAGATCGTCGGATTCCGAGACTCGATACTGGACACCGCGGTGGGAATCGACATCAGTCCCGTCGCGCTCGACATCGTGGGAACGGGGGGAGATCGCTACGGGACGGTCAACGTCTCCACGATGGCCTCGGTCGTCGCCGCGGCCTCGGGGATTCCCGTTGTCAAGCACGGGAACCGGGCTGCCTCCTCGCTATCCGGGTCATCGGACGTGCTGGGCGCACTGGGGATCAACCTCGACCTGGAGCCCGCGCAGGTGGCGGAGGTTTTCGAGAGTGTCGGCATCACGTTCGTCTTCGCGGCCAAGTTCCTCCCCGGTTTCCGCCACGCCGCTGCGGTTCGTCGCGAACTGGGCATCCCCACCGTCTTCAACTTCCTCGGTCCGCTGTCGAATCCGGCGCGTCCCGAGGCATCGGCGGTGGGTGTCGCCATCGCCGACAAGGTGCCGCTGGTGGTGGGAGTCTTTCAGCGCCGGCGCGCGACCGCCCTGGTCTTCCGCGGCGAGGATGGCCTGGACGAGCTGACCACGACCGGCCGCAGCCGGATCTGGGAGATCAGCCGAGGGGAGGTGGTCGAGCACGAACTCGACCCGCTGGAGCTCGGCATTCCGCGGGCGACGATCGACGATCTTGTTGGCGGTGACGCCCGGCACAACGCTGAGGTCGCACGTCGGGTCTTCGCCGGTGACAGCGGGGCGGTTCGGGACATCGTGCTGCTGAATGCCGCAGCGGGCATGGTCAGTTTCGATCTGATGATGAACCCGCGCGAGGTGGAGACTCCGCTTCGGGAGCGGTTGGAAAGAAAGCTGGTGATTGCCGCCGAGACGGTGGACGCGGGGCTTGCTGAAGCCAAGCTCGCAGCCTGGGCTGAGGCAACCACGAGCCGGTGATCCCGACCCGATCAGTGTCGGTCAGAGTACGTCCTCGTCAACCCAGTTCAGGGTGCGACTGACGGCCTTGGCCCACAACCGGAGGTGCCGGTCCCGCTCGGCGGGTGCCATCGACGGCAGCCAGCGGATGTCTTCGCGCCAGTTCGCGCGGACCTCGGTGAGGCTTCCCCAGAATCCGACCGCGAGGCCCGCCGCGAATGCCGCACCCAGCGCCGTCGTCTCGCGAACGACCGGGCGGATGACAGGCACTCCGAGCAGATCCGCCTGGAACTGCATCAGCAGCCGGTTGTCGGTCATGCCGCCGTCGACCCTGAGTTCGGTCAGGGGAACGTCGAAGTCGGCATTGACCGCTTTGAGCACCTCGGCGCATTGGAAGGCCGTCGCCTCCAATGCCGCCCGGGCCAGGTGCGCTCTCGTCACGAAGCGGGTCAGCCCCTCGATCGCGCCGCGCGCGTCGGGCCGCCAGTGCGGCGCGAAGAGTCCGGAGAACGCCGGGACGAAGTAGACACCGCCGTTGTCATCGACCGAGGCCGCGAGGGGCTCGATCTCGCTGGCGTCGCTGATCAAGCCGAGATTGTCGCGCAGCCATTGGATCAGTGATCCGGTCACCGCGATGGAGCCTTCCAGGGCGAACCGTGGCGGAGCATCGCCCAACTGATAGGCGAGCGTGGTGATCAGGCCGTTGCGGGAGTACACCGGCGTCTCGCCGGTGTTGACGATCAGGAAGTTGCCCGTGCCGTAGGTGTTCTTGGCTTCGCCGGCATCGAAGGCGGCCTGGCCGAATGCGGCGGCCTGCTGGTCACCGAGGATGCCCGCGACCGGGACGCCGCGCAGCAGGTCCTCACCGCGCACGGTGCCGTAGATCTCGGAGGAGCTTCGGATCTCCGGCAGAAGGCTCCGCGGAACGTCGAAGGCGGCCAGCAGCTCGTCGTCCCAGTCGAGGCTGCTGAGGTTCATCAGCAGAGTTCGGCTGGCGTTGGTCACATCCGTGGCATGGACGCCGCCGTCCGCGCCGCCGGTCAGGTTCCAGAGCAGCCAGGTGTCGATCGTGCCGAACAGCAGCTCACCCGCCTCGGCCCGATTCCTCGCCCCCGGAATGTTCTCGAGCAGCCAGGCGATCTTGGCCCCCGAGGAGTAGGTCGCCAGCGGCAGCCCCGTCTTCTCCCGGAAGCGATCCGTGCCCGCAGCACCGGCGACGCGATCGATGATCGACTGCCCCCTGGTGTCCTGCCAGACGATCGCCCTGCTGATCGGCAGCCCGGTTCGGCGATCCCACAGCACCGTGGTCTCGCGCTGGTTAGCGATGCCGACCGCGCGGATGTCGTGCCGCGTCGTGCCGGCGGCGCTGAGCGCCCGGCCGATCACCGCACGGGTGTTGCGCCAGATCTCGAGCGCGTCATGTTCGACCCAACCGGCATGGGGCAGGTACTGGTGGTGCTCGAGCTGGCCGAGCCCGGCAATGGCGCCGGCCCGGTCGACCACGACCGCGCGGGTACTGGTCGTACCCTGATCGATCGCGAGGATGTGCTCGCTCACGGCATCGTACCGGCGGAACCTATTGCCACGTCGCGTGCTGAGCGCCGCGAACCGCGAAGACCGGGCGCGATGGCGATCGAGTAGTGGTCGGTGTACCCCATTGCGCACCCTTCGACAGCGGCGTTGTCTCGCGACGAATCTAGCAGGTGTCGCCGAGCGCTCCCACGCACTCGACAGTGCAGAAGACCGACCACAAATGCGACCTTTGGTCGACTTTGTGCACGCTCGGTGGGGGAGTGCAGCGGAGGACGGCGGAGGTGGTGCCCCGGGGTGTTATTCGACCGGGCGTTCGGCTACCCGGTGGGTGGGCGGCGAGGGACGCTGTGTCTTGACCACGCCGACGACCTCGGCGATCATCTCGGCGTGTCCCTCGTACAGAGATGCTCGGCTGAGGCGCTCTGCCGCGGCGGCGGCCCTCGCGAGCCGAGGGCGATCATGGGCCAGATCGACGATGGTCGCCGCGAGTCCTTCCGCCGATGGGTCGTCCGTGGCGATGGCGGCAGCTCCGAATTCGTCGGCCAGGATCGGGTCGCAAACGATGACGGGTCGTCCCGTTATGAACGCTTCGATCGCGACCATCGGCTGGTTGTCGAAGCCGAGGGACGTGATCAGGCCGGCATGGGAGCGACCGAACATCGCCGACACTTCGGCATTGGTGATCCGACCGTGGTAGCGCACGTTGTCGGCGGCCTGCCGGAGCGCGGACGGGCTGGGTGTGCCGCCGAGGACGTGCAGGGTGGCGGCTTCCTGGCCGAGCCTTCTCCCGACCAGGCGCATTGCCGCGATGGCGACTTCGAGACGCTTCTCCGGTGCGAATCGACCGGCCCACACCAGTTGCAGTGGTCCGGAATCGAGCGGCGAGAAGGCGGATGCCCGCGCGGTGGTGTTCGACACCACGTGCACATAGGGGAGCCCGGCGGCCCGCAACGCCACTGCCTGATGCCCTGACGGCGAAATCACGGCGTCCGCGGTGCGTGCAACCGCGAGGGTCATGTTGCGGAGGGCACTGTCGATGGGTCGCTGCGCGAGCTTGACGCCCGGGGACGGCAATCGGGTGATGAACCCATGTATCGGTGCGATGACCGGGGTCGCCAGGGCGGCGGCCCGCGAGCCGCGCCAGAAGAACGAGTGCACCGTGTGCAGGCCGACTGCCCCCTCGACGCGGGCAGCAGCCAGGGCGGCGGCGGCCAGGCCGAAATCGGAATGCACGATCACGGCATCGACCTGCAGTTGGCGAATGCGCATCCCGATTCGTCGGCGCAGCGCCTCCGTGTTCCGGAGCAACGGCAGTTCCAGTCCGGGAAGCACGATGCGCGCTGCGATATCGATGATCTGCACCCCGGCCGGAGCGAGAATCGACTCCAGCTTCGTCGCTCCCGGTGCGAGCACAGTCACCCGGTTGCCGGCGGCAGCCAGAGCGAGGGCCTGCTGAAGGAACGCGGTTTGTGCGCCGCCGAGGTAGTCGAGTTTGTAGTCGATGACGAGCAGATAGCTGTGCCGGGCCATAGGGCAAGGCTACGGCACGACCCGATCGGCGGGGCCGTGCCGACCCGATGGGGGACTGGGCTGCGCGGATGCTGCGGGCCTGGGCAGGTCTATTCAAACTGACATAATGCACATTATCGGCTAAAGGGATGCCGCTGGGTGATGGGGTGGTCGGCGGAGCGCGACGGCCTCAGCGGTTCGTGAAGTAGCTCGTGTCGCCGGTGAGTCGGGTGTTGTCGGCGGGCACCGGCTCAACCGCCGCGAGGGCGATCTGGGCCGCGAACTCGCTGACGTTGTAGAGCATGCCCGCCGACTGCTTGCGTTCGGCGATCGCACCGGGGTTCGCGCGCTCGAGCAGGGTTGCCGTGATGGTGCCCTCGATCATGTCGCCGGAGACGACGACGAAGCCGATTCCGCGCTCGGCGAGACTCGGGATCAGTTCGCGCAGGGCGTCTTCGCCGGCACGCTTGCTGAGCGCGACGGGCTCGTATTCCGGCATGGTCGGCACGGTGCGGATGAAATGCGCCTGATGGCTGGTGACGAAGACGACCCTGGCGCCCCTGTCCAGCAGCGGCAGGGCCTGCCGGAGCACGTCCAGCTGGGCATCCCTGTTGAGTTTCAGCGCATAATCGGCCGCCATGCCGCTCTCCATGCCTCCCGAGGCATTCAGCACCAGAATGTCCAGTCCGCCGAACGCCGACTCGATCCGGCGCATCATCGCCTCGACCGATGCGGGGTCGGTCAGGTCGGCTCCGACCGTGATCGCCTCTCCCCCGGCCGCGCGCAGGCTCTCGGCGAGTTTGACCGCGCGCGCCTCCTTGTTGCGGAAGTTGATCGCGACCCGCGCACCGGCCTCGGAGAAGTAGCGCACGGTGTCCGCTCCGATGCCGCGCGAGGATCCGGTGACCAGGACGCGCTTGCCGGCGAGGGATCCGGCGACGAGGGGGTTGCTCACGAAGTTCTCCTAGCTTGAAATACTTGGTCAAAGCCCTCGACGACATTAGCAAGGCAAGTGGCCGCTGTCGCACGCATCGGTGCTAGTTTCGACCTGAGGCGTGTGTCGACAGGGATGGAGCAGACCGTGAACGTGGAATCGTTCGCCTGGATGATCTGGCTCGGACTGGTCCTGCTCTTCGTCATCATCGAGATGCTCAATCTGGAGTTCACCTTCCTGATGCTGGCGCTCGGCGGCGTTGGTGGTCTGGTCGCCGGTCTGCTCGGCCTGCCGCTGTGGGCGCAGATCGTGGTCGCCGCGGCGCTATCGGTAGTGCTCCTGTTCGTGGTGAGACCGACTCTGCTGCGCGCACTGCGCAGGGATGCGGATCCCGCAAAATCGAACATCGCTGCCCTGCTGGGCCTTTCCGGCCTCGCCGTTCTGCCGGTGACCGCCATCGGCGGGCAGGTCAAGCTCAGCAACGGCGACATCTGGACTGCGCGCCTGGATCCCGCGGTCAGCGAAACCATCCCCGAATCCGGTGCCGTGATCGTCACCGCCATCGACGGGGCGACCGCGGTGGTCGCGCCCCGTCCGAGCTGAGGAGCGCCCATGCAAACCGGTCAGATCATCGGGGCATTCGTGTTGGTGATCGTCGTCGCCTTCGTGCTGGTCACGCTGGCCAGGTCGCTGCGGATCATCCCGCAGGCCAGCGCCGGTGTCGTCGAGCGACTCGGTCGATACCACAAGACCCTCGACCCCGGTCTCAACCTGCTGATCCCCTACATCGATCGGCTGCGTCCCCTGATCGACATGCGCGAGCAGGTGGTCTCCTTCCCGCCGCAACCGGTGATCACCGAGGACAACCTGGTCGTCTCGATCGACACCGTCGTCTACTTCCAGGTCACCGACGCACGGGCCGCCACTTATGAGATCGCCAACTATCTCGGCGCGGTCGAGCAGCTCACCACGACGACGCTGCGCAACGTCGTCGGCGGGCTCAATCTGGAGGAGGCGCTGACCAGCCGGGACAACATCAACGGCCAGCTCCGGGTCGTGCTGGACGAGGCGACCGGAAAGTGGGGTATCCGGGTGGGCCGGGTCGAGCTCAAGGCGATCGATCCGCCGCTGTCGATCCAGGACTCGATGGAGAAGCAGATGCGGGCCGAACGGGATCGCCGTGCCGTGATCCTCACCGCCGAGGGGACCAAGCAGTCGGAGATCCTGCAGGCCGAGGGCGAACGTCAGGGGGCGATCCTCCGGGCCGAGGGTGACGCCCAGGCCGCCGTGCTCCGCGCCAAGGGCGAGGCCGAGGCGATCACGACCGTCTTCAAGGCCATCCATGAGGGCGATCCCGACCCCGCACTGCTCGCCTACCAGTACCTGCAGACACTGCCCAAGATCGCCGAAGGGGAGGCAAGCAAGCTCTGGATCATCCCGAGTGAGATGACCGAGGCGATCAAGGGCCTCAGTCGGGCATTCGTCGACCGCGGTGACGATGGCGGCAAGTAGACCCAGGCTCGGCGAGCGCTGGTCGGATGCTCTGCCGCGCGTCATCGCGCACCGCGGCTATGGCCGCGACGAGGTGCCGGAGAACACGATCACCGCCTTCCGACTCGCCATCGAAGCCGGCGCAACGGATCTGGAATCGGATGTCCGCGCGACCAAGGACGGCGTCGCGGTGCTCTGGCACGACGTCGACCTCGAGTCGTTGGGAATCGTCGGTGTCGTGATCGCCGAGACTGCGCTCACGGTGCTGCAGAGCATCGACATCGGCGGAGGCGAGCGGATTGCCACGCTGGCGCAGGCCCTGGATGCCCTGCCGGAGGCGCGGTTCAACATCGACATCAAGAGCGCCGATGCCATCTGGCCGGCCGGTCATGCCATTCGCTCCGCCTCCGCGCGCGACCGCGTGCTTGTCGCCTCCTTCTCGGAGTACCGGCGCCGCCAGCTCGTGCGGCAGTTCCCTGGCATCGCCACGAGTGCGGCGTGGTTCCCGGCTGCGGGAGCCATCTTCGCGGCCAAGTTCGGCCTGCAGCGGCTGGTCAATCGCCTGCTGCGGGATGTCGATGCCATGCAGATCCCGCCGCGGTACGGGCCGCTGAACCTGCTCACGGAGCGAGTGCACCGCGCTCTGATCCGGGCCGGGGTCGAGGTGCACCTGTGGACCATCAACGAGCCGGACGAGATTGCGCGCATGATCGAACTCGGAGTCGACGGGATCATCAGTGATCGAGTCGATCTGGTGGTCGCCGCACACGCCTCCCGCTGAGGCCGCCGACGAGCGCCGGCACACTGGGAGTTGACTGTTAAAACCTGATCCACTCGGCATTGCTCTCAGCGGAACCGTCTATAACTGTAAGTTGCATAGCGAGAGGAGGCACATCATGGCAGATCGCAGCTTGCGCGGAATGCGACTCGGATCTCAGAGCCTGCAAAGCGAGGAGGGCGTGGAATTCGCGTCCCGGATCAAGGCTGTCTACCAGACCAGCGACGGTTCGACGTTCGACGTCATCTTCTCAGCCGAAGCGGAGGTTCCCGAGGTCTGGGAATCCCCCAAGACCGGTCAGGGGGGCATCCTGCTCACTGCTTCCGGTAAGCCCGTCGTCCCCGAAGTGCACGAGGTCAAGACCCCTCGCACGCATTGGGACATGCTTCTGGAGCGCCGGACCCGGGCGGAACTCGAGGAGTTGCTCGAGGAGCGGCTCACTTACTTGAGGACTCGACGCGGCCAGCAGAAGATCGGCGCGTAGCCGCCGGTTCGGCCGAGGGCGGGCAGCAGTCAACTGCTGCCCGCCTTTCCGGTTTTCGGGCGCCGGATCAGCACCATCAGCAGCCCCAGAATCCCCACAGCGCTCAGCAGCCAGGCCGGTGAATCCCCCAGCAGGACGGCGGGCGTCGTGCCCGTTGCCAGCGGGACATCGTCGACCATCACCCCGGCCTCGAACGGTACGAGCTGGTCTATCGTCGAGCCGTCCGGGGCGATGATCGCGCTGACCCCGGTCGTCGAGAGGTGCACGACACTGCGACCGGTCTCCACCGCTCGCAGCCGTGCGATCGCCAGTTGCTGAGCACCCTGGTCGGACGTGCCGAAGTCGGCGTTGTTGGACTGCACGATGATCATGTCCGCTCCCCCGGTGACCAGGTCCCGGACGAGAGCATCATCCGAAACGTCGTAGCAGATCAGCATGCCCGTGAGGGTGCCGCCGACATTGAAGATCGCATCCCGTTGCCCGAAGCCGTAATCCCGGGTGACCAGATCGACCAGTTCGGCGGCGAGCGCGCGGAAGAACTCCCGATCGGGCATGTATTCGGCGAAGGGCACCGGATGTTTCTTGTCATACCAGTCGACGCTGCTGTGACCGGCCTGCCACAGCAGCGAGGTGTTGTAGTAGGTGTTGTCCCGCTTGGTGATCGTGCCGACCAGCAGGGGGGCATCGAAGACGGTTGCGACGTAGTCGAGGACCGCGGCGGCCTGGCTGTTGCGCTCCGGGTCGACGTCGGAGGAGTTCTCGGGCCAGATCACCATGTCCACGTCCTGGCCCGCCAACGGCAGGGTCGCCGAGACATGATTGTTCAGGATGGTCCCGGGCGGGTCGGTGTTGTCGAGTGCGGCATTGGCGTTGCCCTGCACCGCGGCCACCCGCGTATTTCCGGTCAGTTGCGCCGGCCAGGTGGGGATGGCCACCAGAACCAGCGCCGCCGTGGCGGCGATCGCCGCCCGCACGGCCACCGACCACCCCGTCTCCCGCACGAGCTGCACCAGGAATGCGGCGAAGAGTGCCATTACGAATCCGGTTCCGGTGACGCCCGCCCAGCCGACCAGATCCGCCAGCGGGCTCTGCGACTGCGACTCGGCCAGGCGGGCCCAGGCGAAGCCGCCATAGGGCCAGACGGAGGAGATGCTCTCCCGGGCGATCCAGAGGCCGGCAACGACGACGGGAACAGCGACCAGCCGGCCGAACCGGGTCGGCAGCTGCTGCGGCCCGCGGTTCAGCACAATCGCGAGGGCGAGGCCGGTGACGGCGAACCACAGGGACATCACCGCTGTCAGGGCGAGCCACGGCACCGGTCCGAGGTACAGGGTCAGCCAGGAGACGTGCAGGCCATAGAAGGTGAAGCCGGTCACCCCGCCGATCAGGAGGCCCGTCCACGGTCCGCGTCCGATCAGACTGTAGAGGAACACGGCAACGCCGAGCAGGGTCAGTGGCCAGAATCCCAGTCCGGGGAACCCGGCGTCCATGGCCGGGCCCGCGAGAACCGCCAGAATCAGGGCGAACCAGATGTTCGTTCCGGCGTGCAGTGACTTCACGGGATAAGCCTAGGCAACCGAGGAATAGGCGACGATTCCGCGCTTGATCGCCTCAAGCGCCGAGCGAGCGGTGCGGCCGAGTTCGCCGTCGGCGACAACGGAGAGCTGGTCGAGCAGGTCGATGGTCTGCTTGCACCAGCGCACGAAGTCCCCCGCGGCCAGATCGGCATCGCGAAGCACGGTATCCAGAGGCGACCCGCTCGCCCACTTCCACATCGCGAGGCTGAGCCCCGTGGCGGGCGGGTTGCTGCCGGGCAGCTGGTGCGCCTGCTCGAGGTCATCCAGCTCGCTCCAGAGTCGAACGGTGGCATCGAGCGCCTCGCGGAATCGTCCCTTCGGCAGGAACCGCTCCGGGCTGGTGCCCTCGTCGCGGCGGGGCTCGAAGACCAGTGCGCAGGCGAGTGCCGCCAGCGAAGGGGCATCCAGTCCCTTCCACGCATTCTGTTCCAGGCACTGCGCGACCAGCAGGTCCCGCTCGCCGTAAATCCTCTTGAGCACGCGACCGCCCGCCGTGAGGGTCTCGGCACCGGCCTCATCGTGAACGAGGTACCCGGTGCTCAGCAGCACTTCGGTGACGCGGTCGAAAACCCGGGCGACCGCGCCCGTCCGGGACTGGATCTGCTCGGTCATGCGGTCTCTCTCGCGCTTCAGGCGCCACCAGCGCTCTGCCCAGCGGGCGTGCTGTTCCCGATCGGCGCAGGAATGGCAGGAGTGCGCCCGCAGCCGCCGCCGCAGGTCCGCCAGATCGCGCTGGCGGCGCTGTGCGGCCGACTTCGAGCCGGTGTCGGTGTTCGCCCGCTCCAGATCGGTCAGCTGGCGGCGCAGCGCCGCATAGTCGGCGAAGTCACCGAGATGGCAGGCCATCGATGCCTCGAAGCCGGCGAGCGACTGCTGCTGCTGACGGACCGTCCTGGCCATGTCGAGTACCGCGCGGTCTGCCTGGAACTGGGCGAAGGAGGACTCGAGGATCTCGCGGGTGTTCTCCCGGCCGAACTGGTCGATCAGGTTGACCGCCATGTTGTAGGTGGGCCGGAAACTGGAGTTCAGCGGATACGTGCGCCGGGATGCGAGTGATGCGACGGCCTGCGGGTCGAGTGCATCCGACCACTGGATCACGGCGTGCCCCTGGGTATCGATGCCGCGCCTGCCGGCCCGGCCGGTCAACTGGGTGTACTCCCCCGGCGTGATCGGCACCCGTGCTTCACCGTTGAACTTCTCCAGTTTCTCGAGCACGACGGTGCGCGCCGGCATGTTGATGCCGAGCGCGAGGGTCTCGGTGGCGAAGATGATCTTGATCAGCTTGCGCTGGAAGAGGTTCTCGACGACCTCCTTGAACGCCGGAAGCATGCCGGCATGGTGGGCGGCGACACCGCGCTCGAGGCCCTCGAGCCACTCCCAGTAGCCGAGTACCGCCAGGTCCTCGTCTGGCAGTGTCCGAGTCAGCTCCTGCACCGTCTGCCGGATCTCGTTGCGCTCCTGCTTGTTGGTCAGGCGGAGGTCGCTGCGCAGCAGTTGCCGGACCGC
This sequence comes from uncultured Actinomycetota bacterium, assembly GCA_963703545.1. Classification (GTDB taxonomy): domain Bacteria; phylum Actinomycetota; class Actinomycetes; order Actinomycetales; family Microbacteriaceae; genus CAVPES01. Next base: position 5,140 of record CAVPES010000068.1, on the reverse strand, counting down.
GGCGTCACAGCCGGCGCGAGAGAAGATGAAGCTGATCGCGGGTAGCAGATCGCGCTCATCGAGCATCCGAATCAGCTGGGCGCGGTCGAGAGTGCTGCGCTCCCGGGGTTCCCGGGAGTGGTACCGACCCGGATCGCGGTCGCGTCGACCGTTCGTGCTGCGGCCGCCGACGGCACTCTGGCGGACCAGTTCGGGATTGACCCTGTGGGTTTCGGCGGCTCCCGAGGAGTCGAACAGATCGACCAGTTTGCCGCGCACCAGCACATGCTGGTTGAGCGGAACCGGGCGTTCCTCCGAAACGACGACCTGGGTGTCACCGCGCACCGCCTGCAGCCAGTCACCGAATTCCTCGGCGTTGGAGACCGTGGCGCTGAGGGAGACCAGGCGAACGGCATCCGGGAGATGGATGATGACCTCCTCCCACACCGCGCCGCGGAACCGGTCAGCGAGGAAGTGCACCTCGTCCATCACCACGCAGTCCAAATCCTGCAGCAGATCGGAGTCGGCGTAGAGCATGTTCCGCAGTACCTCGGTCGTCATCACCACGATCCGGGCTCCGGAGTTGACGTTGGTGTCACCGGTCAGCAGACCGACGCTCTCCGCTCCGTACTCGCCGACGAGTTCACTGAACTTCTGATTGCTGAGGGCCTTCATGGGCGCGGTGTAGAAGACCTTGGCATGCGGCTGACGCATCGCCTGGTAGATGGCGAACTCCGCAATGATCGTCTTGCCGGCCCCGGTCGGCGCCGCCACCAGCACGCTGCTGCCCTTCTCGAGTGCCGCGCAGGCGCTCAACTGGAAGGGATCGAGGTCGAACTCCAGCGAGTCGCGGAACGACTGCAGCAGGGAGCCGGGCTTCGCCAACCGGGAGAGCTGGTATCGCTCGGCCGCGCTCAGCGGTTCCGTCACTCGATGACCGCGATCAACGCGTCCGCCCGGCGGGCAGCGCGGCGGTCGTGCAGCCACGCGATACCGGCGGCGATGAAATAGAGCAGCACCATCGGAACGGCGAGCAGGAACATCGACAGCACGTCGGCGGCGGGGGTCGCGATGGCGGTGAAGAGCGTGATCAACAGGATCGCCCAGCGCCAGCCCTTGATGATTGCGGAGGCACTGAGCACGCCGACGAAGTTGAGCAGCACCACGAAGACGGGCAGGACGAAGGCGATACCCACCGCGAGGACGAGCTTGAGCACGAAATCGAAGTAGAGCTTGGCGTCGGTGACCGCCGAGGTCGACTCCGGGGCGAAGCCGGTCATGATGCTGACGATGTTGGGCAGCACGTACCAGCCCGCGACGCAGCCGAGGAAGAACAGCGGTATCGCGGCGAAGAAGAAGCCGAAACCGTACCGTTTCTCTTTCCGGGTCAGACCGGGGATGATGAATGCCCAGATCTGCCACAGCCAGACGGGGCTTGAGATGATCACGCCGGTGTAGAGGGCTATCTGCATCTTCAGGTCGAAGGAACCCGTGATGGTGGCGAAGTTGAGCACCGCATTGCGCGCATCGGCGATCCTGTTGATCGGACTCATCAGGGCACCGAGGATGAAGTCGCTCGCGATGAATCCGAGGATCGCGCCGACGAGGATGGCTCCGGCGGCGATGAAGAGGCGCCTGCGCAGTTCGAGCAGATGCTGTGCCAGTGACATCCGCCCGCCGCCATCGGCCTCGGTCGCGGGTGCGCTCACGCTAGGACTTGGGGCTTGCGGCGGTGCTGTCGGTGGTGTTCGTCACGGTGCCGGCGGGTGCATCCTTGGTCTCGTCGGGCTTCATCTCCGCTTTGAAGATCTTGGCCGACTGCCCGACGCTCTTGGCAAGGGCCGGTAGCTTCGATGCCCCGAACAGCAGCAAAACGACCACGAGGATGATGAGGGCGTGCCAGCCGGTGAATCCCTGGAACATCAGAACCACTCCTTCTGTGTCGAGATGACAGTTACCGGCAGTTTACCCCTTCGGCTCCTGGTACCGGGCCAGTGCCTCGCGAGCCCAGTCCGCGGTCGCCGCCCGAGCCTCGGCCGGGGCGAGAACGACGACCTGCCCCGCATGGGCCGCGGCCAGGCGTTTCAGGCCGTGGAAGTGCGCAACCCTGATCTCGTGACGAGGACCGCGACCGCTGTCGCTGAGGTACTCGCCGAGGAAGGGTGCGACCGCCGGATCAACCTCGATGGTCGCGACTGCCCGAGCATCCGAGCCGGCGAAGAGCCGGTCGTCGATGGCTCCGGCAGTGGCATGATCCGATCGCGGCTGCGCCAGGACTTCGAGGTCCCGGAGCTGGTCGAGCCGGAAGGTGCGCATCCCCTGGCGCAGGTGACACCAACCCTTGAGGTACCAGAAACTGTCCACCGAGAGGATCCGCAGCGGGTCGACGCGGCGGCGCTGGAGTTCCCCCCGGGCGTTGAGGTAGTCGAACTCGACCTGACGATCGTCCCGGATCGCCGCACTGAGTGCCGCGATGGAGGCGTCGCCGTGCGGCAGCGCGACGGTGATCTGCGCCGGCGCGGTCGACGCCCCGAGGCTCAGCTTCGCGATGAGTTCGGTGATCGAGGAGAGATCCCGGTTGTCCGGCAGTGCGGCGAGGTATTGCAGGGATGCGATCAGGGTTGCCGCTTCCCGTGAGGACAGCCGGGGTCTGGGCGTCTCAACCGGGATCTCGGTGATCGTGACGATCCCCTCGTTCTCGTAGTCATCCCAATCGATGTCGAAGAGGCCTCCGTGCAGGTAGAAGCCGGCGTCGGGGACGCCCGAGACGACGACGGTCGAGATCGCGGCGCGGACCACGTCCTGGCTGACATCGAAGTGCTCGGCGATCTCGGCGACGCTCACCGTGCCGAGTTCGATCAGGTAGGGCACCAGTCCCAGCAACAGCGCGAAGCGGTCGTTCGCGCCCAGCTCAGCCACCCGATACCCCCGTGTGGAGTTCCAGGGTCGTCGCCAATCGGGCGATCACGGCTGCCCGCAGGTCCGCGGGCTCGAGAACGACGATCTCGGGACCGTAGCCGGCGAGTTCGTCGGCGAAGAGCTCGGTATCCAGATAGTGCATCCGCCAACGACCCTCAGGGGTGCGTTCGGTGTCGCGCACGGTGGCCAGGCGCCCGGCAGCGTGGCTGCCGGCGCGCACCTCGAGCAGTGCGGTGCGGCTCGCCCAGAGGTTCTCCAGCTCGGCCAGGGCGAAGTGGCGGTGGTCACGGCCGGAGTCGTCGGTGAAGGCCGCAGCAGTTCGAACCGCACCGACGATTCGGGTCAGCAGGAAGTTGCGGGCGGCCTTGGCCTCCAGATCCCATGAGTACAGGTGCCAGTTGTCATCGAAGCGCACGAGCGCGAGCGGCCGAACATGGCGGGTTCGGGGAGCGGCATCGCCCGGCTTGAGGTAAGGGAAGCGCACCTCGGACTGGCCGACGGCGGCCTGCAGGGCGTCGAAGGCCGCTTCCCGGACCCGAATGCTCGGAGCGACGCCGATCAGCGGTTCATCCACGTCGACCCCCAGGGAACGCAGTTTGAACAGCGCGCGACGGGATTGGACGCTCATCGATCCGTCCCGCCAGACCGAGGCAGCCAGAGCCAGCAGCTGCAAGTCCTGCGAGCTGAACTCCACGTCCTGGGGCAGCCGGTATTCACTCGCCGAAATCAGGTAGCGGGTCAGATGGTTGTCGCCCAGATCTTCCGGGCGCTCGTGCGTCTCGAGCGGCACGCCGGCATCGCGGAGCGCCTTCTTGTCGCGCTCGAACATGCGGTCCAGTGCCGACAGCTCCATGCCGACCGTGTAGCCGTCACTGTAGCCCTGGACAGTCGCGAAGATCTCCGTCTTGGTCAGTCCGGTGGACGAGGCGATCAGGGCGAGGACGAGGTTGAACAGCCGCTCCTCGGGTGTGCCAGACACGTCGCCCCGGATCCCCGTCAGTCGGCTATGCCGAGCACGTCGATCACGAACACCAGGGTCGCGCCACCGGGAATGCCCGAGGTGCCGGCATCCCCGTAGCCATCGGCCGGCGGGATGACCGCGAGAATCTGCGAACCGACCTCGGCACCCTCGATGGCCTTCTCGAAACCGGGGATTGTCTGGCCTTGGCCGGCCACGACGGTCAGGGGGGCCTGACGGTCCCAGCTGGAGTCGAAGACCGTGCCGGAATCGAAGAGCCAGCCGGTGTAATGCAGGACGACCCTGTCGCCGGACTTGACGGTTGCGCCGTCACCCTGTTTGAGCGTGGCGATGCGCAGGGTGGACGGTGCCGGGAAGTTCGGCGTCGTCATGCCAGGCTGGCCATTCGGTGCGAGGGAGATCAGTGGCAGACCGGACTCGGGCAGGCGGGGGGTGCCGTCGGCTCTGGGCAGGTAGGCGGCCAGGACATCCGCCACGATCACCAGCGAGTCGTTCGCCGCTATTCCCGCCTGGGCATTGCCACCGGCCGGTCCGAAACCATCGTCGGGTGAGATCACGGTGACCACCCGCGAACCCACCGGGGTGCAGATCAGGGCGGCGTAGAGCCCGGGGAGCAACTGCTCGGTGAGGACCGCGTCCAGGGGTGCGGACTCTCCCCAGCCGCCGGCGCCGACGAGGTCCCCCGTGCGACCGTTGAAGATGTTGTAGGCGACCACGGCCTGCTGAGCGTCGACGAGGCGAACACCCTCCCCCATGATGACCGTCCGGGTCTGGGTCTCGGCCGTCTTGACCGGAGTGGGCATCCGGATCACGGGCTTCTCGCCGAAGTCACCGCTGACACCGACCAGAGCAGTCGCGGCTCCCGGGGCGACGGGCTGACAGGATGCGGCTGAAGGCCCGCCGGCGGCGCAGCCGGCGAGGCCGGCGACCAGGGCTGTGGCGACGACGAGCGCGAGTGACGTGCGCACGAATCCTCTTTTCGACTGTTCCTGTGAGGCTGTTCCGGTGTTGGCGCAGGGACGTGACCCTGCCCGGGAGCGGACCAAGCCAAGCTTAGTTGATCGTCTCCGCGCCGGTTTCGCCGCCACGGGCGAGTTCGGCCCCGGCGGCGGCCCTGCGTGCGGTCTTGCGCAGCTTCTTGTCGCTGACCCCTCGCTCACCGACGGCACCGGGAGTCCAGACCTCGAAGTCCTCGGCGGCGAAGTCCGCTTTGGCGGCCCGACGCTTCAGTTCGGGCAGCACAGTACCGGCGGCGAGTCTCCC
>CAVPES010000067.1:0-30931 GCA_963703545.1 uncultured Actinomycetota bacterium | reverse complement strand
GGAGAACCCTCTCGTCATTATCCCGCATGCACTGCTCCGATCAGCTCGCCCTCCCGCTAGACAGAATAGTCGCCGTCCCATAGGGTGAGTATGTAAGGGTAGCCTTACCAACATTCCCATTACCCTGACCTGAAAGTGTACCGTGCTCGCAACATATCTGATCGGCCTGCGTGAAGGCCTCGAAGCAGCGCTCGTAGTAAGTATCCTGATCGCCTACACCAGAAAACTCGGTCGTGACGATATCCTGCCCCGGCTCTGGGCCGGGATCCTGGCGGCGGTCGTGCTCTCGCTGGGCATCGGCGCTTTCCTGACCTGGAGCCCTTACACCCTGAGTGAACGAGCCGAGGAGACCGTGGCGGGGGTGCTCTCCCTGGTAGCGGTCGCTCTGGTCACCTGGATGATCTTCTGGATGGCGAAGAACGCCCGTCACCTGCGCGGGGAGCTTGAGTCGAACATGGACTCGGCGCTGCGCGGCGGTGCGTGGGGAGTCGTGATCCTCGGATTCGTCGCCGTGGCCAGGGAGGGGATCGAAACGGCCCTGTTCATCTGGGCGGCCACCAGCTCCGGAACGAACGCGATGCTCGACACCGTCGGCGCCCTGCTCGGGATCGGCACGGCGATAGGACTCGGCTGGATGATCTATCGGGGATTCCTGCGGATCAACCTCGCCAAGTTCTTCCTCTGGACAGGGATCTTCCTGATCGTGATAGCCGCGGGTGTGCTGCTCTACGCCGTTGGCGAGCTGCAGGAAGCGGGAGTCCTTCCCGAAGCCGAGGCGCTCTTCAGTCTGGGCACCCTGATACCCGCGTCCGGGATACTCAGCACGATCCTGAGCGGCGTATTCAACTTCACGGCGGAGCCGACGCTGCTGCAGGCCATCAGCTGGCTGGTCTACCTGGCGATCACGACCGTCTTCTTCCTGCGAGTCGCACTCCCGAAGCGTCCGGCCCCGACTCCCGCCCCCGACGAAACCGCAGATCAGGTAGCGGCTAGACGTTCCGCTTCTTGAGTCTTGCCGTGTTCGCGAACTTCCTCATCGGCCTGCGCGAAGGCCTCGAAGCCTCCCTCGTCATCGGCATCCTCATCGCCTACGTCACGCGCACCGGCAGGCGACCGCTCGTGCGTCAGATCGCGGTCGGTGCCGGTGTCGCGGTCGCGCTCTCGCTCGTCGTCGGCGCCGTGCTCACCTTCGGTGCCTACGGGCTGAGCTTCGAGGCGCAGGAACTCATCGGCGGTGTGCTCTCGATCGTCGCGGTCGGCTTCATCACCTGGATGATCTTCTGGATGCTGCGCGCCGCCCGCGGGCTGCGCGCAGAACTCGAGACCGGGGTCGAGAAGGCGCTCGTCACGGGGACGTGGGCGCTCGTCGCGCTCGCCTTCGTCTCGGTCGCCCGTGAGGGCATCGAGACCGCGCTGTTCATCTGGGCCGCCGCGCGATCGAGTGGCGAGTTCCCGCTCGCGATCGTCGGCGCGGTGCTGGGCATCCTGGTCGCCGTGCTCATCGGCTGGCTCATCTACCGCGGGATGATCCGAGTGAACCTCGGGACGTTCTTCACCTGGACCGGAGGCGTGCTCATCGTCGTCGCCGGCGGCGTCCTCGCCTACGCGATCCACGACCTTCAGGAGGCCAGGGTGCTGCCCGGACCCTTCCAGCCGGTTCCCGACGGCGTGCCAGGCGGCCTCGCGTGGATGTGGGACTACGCCTTCCGCGTCGGCCACATCATCGCCCCCGACAGCGCCATCGCGGCGGTGCTCAAGGGCACGATCGGGTTCAGTCCCGAGATGACCTGGCTCGAGATCCTGGCCTGGGCGCTCTACGTCTCGGTCATGCTCACGCTCTTCGTGCGGGCGAATCGCGCGCCGCGCCCTGTTACCGTCACCGCCAAGGAGATCCGTGTCTAAGCCCGCCCTGCTCATGCTGCCGGCGATCGCCGCCCTGCTTCTGGCCGGCTGCGTGCCCAACGCGCCCGTCGACGCGCCCGTGACCGCTGTCGCGGTGGAGAGCACCGACGACGAGTGCCGCGTCGACACCGACACCGTCGCGAGCGGTCCTGCGACATTCACGGTGACCAACTCGGGCGGCAGCGTGACCGAGTTCTATCTGCTGGGCGACGACGGACTGAGCATCGTCTCCGAGGTCGAGAACATCGCGCCCGGGTCATCCCGCACCCTCACCGTCGTGGCGCAGCCGGGCGACTACTTCACGGTCTGCAAGCCCGGCATGATCGGCGAGGGCATCGGCAAGGCGCCGTTCACGGTCACCGGCGACACCGTCGCCGTCGACGAGGACGAGGCCTTCGCCGCCGCAGTGGCGAGCTACACGGCCTACGTCGAAGACCAGACCGCCCAGCTGCTGCCGCGAGTGCAGGAGTTCGTCGACGCATACAAGGCCGGGGACGACGCCACCGCGCGAGCGCTGTTCCCGATCGCGCGCATCAACTATGAGCGCATCGAGCCGACGGCCGGATCCTTCGGCGACCTCGACCCGAGAATCGACTACCGCAAGCCGGGAGCCGAAGCCGAGGGCCTCGAGTTCACGGGCTTCCACCGCATCGAGATGGACCTGTGGCTGGAGGCCGCGATCGCCAACTACCCCGGCGAGACGCTGCTGCCCCTCGACCCGGTCGGCCGCGCCGAGACTCGGCGACCGGCTCGTGACCGACGTGCGGGCCCTCCACGACGCCGTGCGCTCCCCTGACTTCGTGCTCACGGTCGCCGACATCACCAACGGGGCGATCGGTCTGCTCGACGAGGTCGCCGCGCCCGACGGCAAGCTTCCCGGCGAGGAGAACGAGTTCGCCCACACCGATCTCTACGACTTCTTCGCCAACGTCGAGGGCGCGGAGGTCGCCTACCTGAGCGTGCGCGACATCGCGCTCGCGAAGGGCGAGACGGGCGAGACGCTCGTCGCCGAACTCGACGCGCAGTTCGCCGCCATGAAGGATCTGCTCGCCGGCTACGGCGACTACGAGAGCGGCTTCGTCTCGTACGACGCCGTCGACCAGGACGCCCGCAACGAGCTCGGCGCTCAGCTCAACGCGCTGAGCGAACCACTGGCCACGCTCACGTTCGCCGTGCTCGGCGTCGAGGCGACCGAGTAGGCGCCCATGGCGACCGATCCCCCATCCGACCCCGCCGACGCCGCACCGGTCCGCGCCGGGGTGAGCCGTCGGGGGCTTTTCGGCATCGCGGGTGCCAGCGTCGCCGCTGGCGCGCTCGCCGGCGGTGCCGGCACGGCCGCCGTCATCCAGACCCGCTCGGATGGGCCGTCCGCGCAGTACCCGTTCCACGGCGCCCACCAGGCCGGCATCGTCACGCCCGCACAGGATCGCCTGCACTTCGCGAGCTTCGACCTCACCGCCCGTGCGACCCGCGACGACCTCATCCGGCTGCTGCAGGACTGGACGGCCGCCGCAGCGCGCCTGACGCAAGGGCTCCCCGTCGGCGAGCACGGCGCGGTCGACGGGCCGGACCTCCTGCCGCCCGAGGACACCGGCGAGGCGCTCGGCCTGCCCGCGAGCGGCCTGACCATAACCTTCGGTTTCGGCCCGTCGTTGTTCGATGCGCGCTTCGGACTCGCCTCCCGGCGGCCGACCGAACTCGAGCGCCTGCCCCTGTTCGCCTTCGACCTGCTCGAGGAGGCCTCGAGCGACGGCGACCTGTGCATCCAGGCGTGCGCGGACGACCCCCAGGTCGCGGTGCACGCCATCCGCAACCTCACGCGCATCGCGTTCGGCACGGCGCGCATCCGCTGGAGTCAGCTGGGCTTCGGCCGCACCTCCTCGACGTCGACGGCGCAGGCCACGGCGCGCAACCTCTTCGGATACAAGGACGGCACGGCCAACCTCAAGGCCGAGCATCCCGCCGATCTCGACGAGTTCGTCTGGGTCGGCGACGAGGCCGGGCAGGCCTGGCTGCGCGGCGGAAGCTACCTCGTCACACGCCGCATCCTCATGACCATCGAGAGCTGGGACCGGGTCAAGCTCCGCGAGCAGAACGAGATCATCGGTCGCGACAAGGGCGAGGGCGCGCCGCTTTCGGGCGGAACCGAGTTCACGGAACCGGATTTCTCCCTCGCGCGCACGGACGGGTCACCCGCGATCCCGACCGATTCGCATGTGCGCCTCGCGCACCGGGCCGCGACCGGGACTCGGATGCTGCGACGCGGCTACAACTTCGTCGACGGCAGCAACGCCCTCGGTCAGCTGGGCGCCGGCTTGTTCTTCGTGAGTTACCAGCGCTCGCCGAAGCAGTTCATCGACGTGCAGTCGTCCCTCGCCGCGGACGCGCTCAACGAGTACATCCGCCATGTCGGCTCGGCGCTCTTCGCCGTCCCGCCCGGCACACAGCCGGGCGGCTTCATCGGCGAAGGGCTTTTCGCGTAGGCGGGCTACGGCGTCAGCGCGGTGACCGTGTAGTTGGCGACGTAGCCGTTGTCGCCGTCCTGGCTCACAACGACCAGCACGCCTAGTTCGCGTTCTCGACGATGGCACTTCAGAGGGGAAGCCATTCGGCACGTTCGCGCCGCCGAGATCGACGTCGCCACCCGTGGCACCCTCGATGACCTGCTCGATCGGGTTGCCGAAGCATCCGGACAGTGCGGGTGTGACGGCGATGGCGAGCACGATCGCGACGAGCGCTCAGGCGTTCTGCTTCTTGAGCCTTGCCGTAGCCCGTGCCCGCGACGACTGGTCGAGTTCGACCTTGCGAACGCGGACGAACTCCGGGGTGACCTCGACGCACTCGTCCTCGCGCGCGAACTCAAGAGCCTCTTCCAGCGTCAACTTGCGCGAGGGGGTCATGCGTTCGAAGGTGTCGGAGGTCGACTGACGCATGTTGGTCAGCTGCTTCTCCTTCGTGATGTTCACATCCATGTCGTCGGCCCGGGAGTTCTCGCCCACGACCATGCCCTCGTAGACCTCCTGGGTCGGCTCGACGAAGAAGGACATCCGCTCCTGCAGGGCGACCATCGCGAACGGGGTGGCCACACCGGCACGGTCGGCCACGATCGAACCGTTGACGCGGGTCACGATCTCCCCTGCCCAGGGTTCGTAACCGTGCGAGACCGCGTTGGCGATGCCGGAACCGCGGGTTACGGTGAGGAACTCGGTGCGGAAGCCGATCAGCCCCCGGGAGGGCACGATGAACTCCATCCGCACCCAACCGGTGCCGTGGTTCGACATGCTCTCCATCCGGCCCTTGCGCGCGGCGAGCAGCTGGGTGATGGCGCCGAGGTACTCGTCCGGCGAATCGATGGTGAGGTGCTCGAAGGGCTCGTGCACTTTGCCGTCGATCTTCCTGGTCACCACCTGGGGCTTGCCGACCGTCAGCTCGAAGCCTTCCCGGCGCATCTGTTCGACCAGGATCGCCAGTGCGAGTTCACCGCGCCCTTGCACTTCCCAGGCATCCGGGCGACCGATGTCCACCAGCCGGATCGAGACGTTGCCGACCAGTTCGCGGTCGAGGCGGTCCTTGACCATCCGGGCGGTGAGCTTGTGCCCCTTGACCTTGCCGATCATGGGGCTGGTGTTCGTGCCGATCGTCATCGAGATCGCCGGGTCATCGACCGTGATGGTCGGCAACGGGCGCACGTCGGTGGGGTCAGCGAGGGTCTCGCCGATCGTGATGTCCTCGAAGCCGGCGACGGCGACGATGTCACCCGGTCCCGCGCTCTCGGTCGGGTACCGGTCGAGTGCACGCGTGATGAGAAGTTCGGTGACCCGGACGTTGTGCACGGAGCCGTCATGGCGCACCCAGGCGACCGTCTGCCCCTTCTTGATCGTGCCGTTGAACACCCGCAGCAGGGCGAGGCGGCCCAGGAATGGCGAGGAGTCGAGGTTGGTGACCCACGCCTGCAGGGGTGCTTCGTCGTCGTAGGTGGGCGCGGGGATGTGCTGGATGATGGCATCGAACAGCGGCTCGAGGTCGGGGTTGTCCGGCAGCTCGCCATTGGCCGGCTTGTTCCAGCTGGCGGCGCCGTTGCGCCCGGAGGCGTAGACGATCGGGACATCGAGGATGGCGTCGAGGTCAAGATCCGGGAAGTCATCCTGCATGTCCGAGGCAAGTCCCAGCAGCAGGTCCTGGCTCTCGCTGACCACCTCGTCGATGCGGGCATCGGGCCGGTCCGTCTTGTTGACCAGCAGCACGACGGGCAGTTTGGCCTCGAGCGCCTTGCGCAGCACGAAGCGGGTCTGCGGCAGCGGCCCCTCGCTCGCGTCGACCAGCAGCACGACGCCGTCCACCATCGACAGGCCGCGCTCGACCTCGCCACCGAAATCGGCGTGGCCGGGGGTGTCGATCACGTTGATCGTGATCGGGCCCGTCGGTTGCGTGAACCCCGCGTAGGAGATCGCCGTGTTCTTCGCCAGGATCGTGATGCCCTTCTCCCGCTCGAGCTCGTTGGAGTCCATGGCGCGCTCTTCGAGGTGCGCGTGCGCCGCGAAGGAGTTGGTCTGTCGCAGCATGGCGTCCACGAGTGTGGTCTTGCCATGGTCGACGTGGGCGACGATCGCCACGTTGCGCAGGTCTGAGCGGGTGGCGAGAGCCATGAGTTATTCCTTGGAGACTGAACGCAGTTCGCGACGCTCGCGCTGTTCCTCCGGATCGGGAACAGGCACGGCGGCAATCAACCGCTTGGTGTAGGGGTCTTGGGGGTTTCGCAGGATCTGCTCTTTGGAGCCCTGCTCGACAATCTTACCTTGGTACATCACCGCAATGCGGTCAGCCAGGAGGTCGACGACCGCCAGGTCATGGCTGATGAAGAGAGTCGCGAACTGCTGTTCATTCTGGATCTCCTGCAGCAGCTTCAGCACCCTGGCCTGGACGGACACATCCAGGGCACTCGTAGGCTCATCGGCGACCAGGAGCTTGGGGCTCAGTGCGAGGGCACGGGCAATGCCGACACGCTGTCGCTGCCCACCCGAGAGCTCGTGCGGATAGCGATTGCGGAAGGAGCGCGGCAGTTCGACCATGTCCAGCAGTTCTTCCGTGCGCGTGGCGATCGAGTCTCTGGTGAAACCGTCTGCCAGCTGCATGGGCTCGCCGATTGACTCACCAACCGGCCAGCGCGGGTTCAAGGATGATCCCGGATCCTGGAACACGATGCCGATGCTGCGGCGGACGGCGCGAAGATCCTTCCTGCTGACCGCCACCATGTCCTGACCGGCGACCCGGAGTTCGCCGGACTTCACCGGCAGCAGGCCGACAAGAGCCCGGCCGATCGTGGTCTTGCCCGACCCGGACTCGCCGACCAGGCCGAGGACCTCGCCGGGGTAGATCTCCAGGCTGGCCCGGTCGACGGCGAGGAACGCCGGCACCCGGCCTCGCCGTGGGTACTCGATGACCATGTCCGTCACCCGCAGTGCCGGCTCGATTCCGGGGATGCTCCGGACCGCCGTGTCCTCCGCGGCACCGAGGCCAAGGTGCGGCACCGCGGCGAGAAGGGCCTGGGTGTATGGATGCTCGGGTGCCCGGAAGATGTCGTGTGCCGTGCCGGTTTCGACGACCGCACCGTCCTTCATGACCATCACCCGGTCTGCCAGGTCGGCGACCACCCCCATGTCGTGCGTGATCAGGATGATCGCACTGTTGAGTCGCTGATGCAGGCTGCGCAATAGGTCGAGGATCTCGGCCTGCACCGTGACATCGAGCGCCGTCGTCGGCTCGTCGGCGATCAGCAGGACGGGATCACAGGAGATCGACTGTGCGATCAGAGCGCGCTGGCGCTGTCCGCCGGAGAGTTGGTGCGGGTACGAGTCGAAGGCCTTCCTGGGGTCGGGCAGTTCCACCATCGCCAGCAGCTCGAGTGCCCGAGTCCGGGCCTGCGCCTTCGTCATGTGCGGGAAATGAACCTGGAGCGCTTCGACGATCTGGAAGCCGATGGTGTACACGGGGTTGAGCGCCGTCATCGGCTCCTGGAAGATCACCGCGATGCCCTGACCCCGGACTTGCCGCAACTCTCGAATCGGAGCACCGAGCAGCTGTCTGCCCTGCAGCAAGACACTGCCGGAGGCTCGGCCGTTACCGGGCAGCAGCCCGAGCAGAGCCATCGCACTCGTCGACTTGCCGGAACCGGATTCACCCACGATCGCCAGCACCTCGCCCGGGCTCAGCCGGAAATTGACGTCCTTGGCAGCCGGCAGCCAGTTGCCCTCGACCCAGAAGTCGACGTTGAGATCCCTGACTTCGAGGATCGGTGCGTTGTACGACTCAGTTGCGTTCATCGGGGGATACACCCTTCTCCGACCCGGCCTCGGCGTGGGAGCATGGACGAATGGCGGAGAGCATCACGGTGGCATCTCGATTCGGCCGGATGCTCGCCGCGGGGACCGCAGTGCTGTCGGTGCTGATCGTCGTGGTGACCGCGATCGACGGCGGTGTGGCCGATGCCGTTCGGTTGCTGCCGGCTCTGGCACTGGCCGTGACCCTGGCCTGGCTGATCTTCTGGCAACCAAGCGTCACGGTCAGCGACGGGGGCGTCGAGATCCGCAACGTCCTGCGCACGATCGAGCTGCCCTGGCCGAGCATCATCGATGTCGACACCCGATGGGCGCTGACCCTGCACACGTCCTACGGTCGCTTCGTAGTGTGGGCGGCGCCCGCGCCCGGCATGGTCGCCAGCCGCGACCTTGCCGACGATCCCGCTCTGAAAGGGCTTCCGGAAAGCAGCTATCGGGGCGGCACGGCCCGTGCTGCCGACCACCCGGACACCGACTCGGGTCAAGCCGCGCTGCTGGTGCGCCAACGCTGGCAGGCGATGCAGGATGCCGGCTACCTCAGCGACGGACGGCTCGAACGCGGCAGACCCCGCATGCGGATCCACTGGTGGAGCATCGCCGTCACGGCAGTCCTGATTGGCGCAAGCGCACTGGCCACGGTTCTCTAGGGAGATCACTTCTCGGGCTCCGGGTCCCGAGTTTCGGAGCGATCATCGACGACGTCATCGGCCGATCGTTCGGTGCTGACGGCAAGCCCCCCCATGATCGAGGCAGCGCGCAGACGGGCGGCCTGGCCCTTCTGGAAGGCGCGCTGACCGGGCAGACGCCGCTGCCTCGGATCGAAGGCGTCACGCAGACCGTCGCCGATGAAGTTCACGGTCAGGGCGATCACCACAATGAACAGGCCGGGCCACCAGAACAGCCACGGCCGGGTCCGGAATGCCTCCTTGTACTCGCTGATGATCTGGCCCAAGGAGATCTCGGGGTACTGGATTCCGAAACCGAGATAACTCAGCGACGTCTCCAACAGGATCGCGGCGCTCATCAGCAGGGTGATGTTGACGATGATCACGCCGACCGCGTTAGGCAGGATGTGGCGGAAGATGATCCTGCCGGAGCTGGCACCGGCAACCCGGGCGGCATCGACGAACTCCCGCTCGCGCAGGCCCAGGAACTCGCCCCGGACCAGGCGGGCCAGTCCCGTCCAGGCGATTGCGCCCAGCACCAGGCCAAGAACGATCGCACTGCCTCCGAAGATCTTGCCGAGCACCGCGGCGAGCACGATCACCGGAATGATGATGACGACGTCGGTGAACCGCATCAGGATCGAATCGATCCAGCCGCGGAAGTACCCGGCGACCGCGCCGACGACAGTTCCGATGACCGCTGACAGAATCCCGACGATGAACATCACCAGCAGAGACTGCTGGGCACCGCGCATGACCCGGGCGAAGACGTCGCTGCCGAGGGTGTCCTGGCCGAAGGGGTGTGCTCCGGCAGAGAATGGGAACAGCGACAGCGTCGGCGCACCGCCGGGGTTTGCGATCGGGTACGTGCTGTACCAGTTCTTGCCCCACCAGCCCGGGATGATGAAGCCGTCCGGCACCAAGGTGCCGTTGGGGCCGACGATCAGTTTGCCGCTGCCGCCGATCACGGTTCCGACGGCGCTGAAGACGAAGATGATCAGCAGCGCCAGCAGTACGAGGGAAACCACCGCTCCGCGATGCCGGAAGAAGCGCCGACGCACGATCGTGCCCTGGCTGAGACCCGCGGTGGCCTGCTGGTCGAGGGACTGCTCGTTGCCGGCGCTCTCTGTCGGATTGCTCATGGTCAGCTCACCCGGATCCTGGGGTCGAGAGCCGAGTAGACGATGTCGGCGATGATGTTGAAGAGGACGGCAACAAGCCCCGTCAGGACGAAGAAGCCCATCACCAGGTTGACGTCGCCATGTTCGAGGCCGAGGCTGAACAAGGAACCCATGCCCTTCCAGGCGAAGATCTGCTCGGTGATGATGGCGCCACCGATCAGGGCTCCGATGTCGAAGGCGATGATCGTCGCAATCGGGATCATCGCGTTGCGGAAGGCGTGGCGCATGATCACGGTTCGCTCAGTGAGGCCCTTGGCCCGGGCCGTTCGCACGTAGTCCTGATTCATCACCTCGAGCAGGCTGGAGCGCGAGTAGCGAGTGTAGGCCGCGAACGAGATCAGCGTCAGCGCGATCGTCGGCAGCAGCAGGTGGGTGAAAGTGTCGAGCATCGTGATCCAGAGATCGCCGCTCAGTCCCGGGGTGCTCGAGCCGATCGTCGCGATGATGCCGTTCTTCTGCGGGACGCTCTGCAAGTACTCGGGGTAGACCAGCATCACCCGATCGGCCACCACCACCAGAAAGGTGATGAAGCTGACGATCGCGGCTGTTCTGGCCAGCTCACGCCTGTCATCCTTGCCGAAGATGAAGCCACAGGCGATGCCGATGCCGATCGATGCCGCGGCAAGCACTAGCAGAGTCCACCCCTCAGGGACGAAGAAGAATAGGTACTGCAGCGGATACCAGGCTGCCATCCAGACTGCGACGGTGGCGAGCGAAGCGTAGAGGGCTCGTCGGTTCTGCAGTCCGGTGGAGAGCAGGGCAACCACCACGGTCGCACTCACGCCGAGCAGGGCGATTCCGATCAGACCGATCGACGGCGTGCTGAACCAGCCGGTCCAGATCAGGCTGCCGAGCAGCAGGAAGGTCGCGGCGCCGGCAGCGCAGAAGACGATGATGCGGTTTCGCCGGCTGCCGCCGATGATGCTCGACCAGATCAGGCCGGAGACGAGCCCGATCAGGACCAGCATCCACAACGGCACCTCCGGGTTGCCGAGGAACTGATTGAACTGGATCGCGCCGAACTCCTTGAGCAGCACCGCCACCCAGAAGATCGGCAGCGAATACAGCACGAAAGTGAGCAGGGTCACCGCATAGTCGAAACCACTGTACTGACGAAGTGCGGTGATCATGCCCACGGCCAGTCCGAAGACGATGGCGAGTATCGTCGCCCCGGTGATCAGCTGGATGGTCGAGGTTGCCGCCGTGGCGACCGCCTCCGTCACCGGCTGATCGCCGCGGGAGAAAGACACGCCGAGGTCGCACTGGCCGATGACGCACTTGCCGGCACCGAGTAGCCAGTCGCCGTAGCGCACGATGATCGGCTGATCGAGATTGAGCTGGTCGATGCGCTGATCGATCAATTCCTGACGATTCGGCGACGCGCTGCCCTTGAGATCCCGCAACGGGTCACCAGAGAGCGAACTGAGGAAATACACCGCGAACGAGGCGGACACCAGCACGAGCAAGGTTGCCAGCAGACGCCTCGCCACAAATGTCAGCACACTGCTCCCTTCGCTCTCGGGACGGGTATCACCGTCACTGTGAATATCGTAGCCACGAGGGAATACCCCGTTCCGGCTCGCCGCCGGGCCGCACTCGCCACCGTGATGAGGTGCCGGGGCCGAAGCCCCGGCACCTCATCACTTCATGCGGTCAGGCGGTGGACCGGGCGAGGACTCATCCCCGCCCGATCAGCACTACTAGTTCGCTGCGTCGGCCGGAGTCCACTCCCAGAAGTTCCAGAAGAAGTTCGGGCTCAGCGGGTTGTCCTTGACACCGGTGACCTTGTCGCTCCAGACCAGCAGGCCCGGGAACTGGAACACGACCGTGCCGTAGGCGTCCTTCCACAGCTCCTGCTCGATCTCGAGCTGGAGCTGAGCCTGCTCATCGGGATCAACCGTGACCTGGAGGGTTGCGAGCTTCTCGTCCACCGTGGTGTTCGAGTAGCCGCTGTAGTTTCCCCCCTTCATCAGCGGGTCGGTGTAGGTTCCGAAGATCTGGTCGGATCCGGCGATCGCCAGACTCTCCGAGGACCACGCGAAGATCGTCGCATCGTGGCTGTTGATCGGTTCGACCGAGGGGTCGGTGAAGACCCAGTCCGGCTCGCTGTCGTCAATCAGATTGAAACCGGCGAGGGCGGCGGACTCGGAGATCAGCTTGAACTCCTGGGCGCGACGCACGTTGCCTTCTGGGTACCAGAACTTCACGTCGATCGGACCACTGACACCGGCCTCGGCAAGCAGCGCCTTGGCACCCTCGACGTCGACATCGGTGTAGTCGGCAGAGCCATTGTCGGCAACGATCATGTCGTAGCTCGACGCTCCCGGGATGACGAGGAACGAATTGCGAACCTCGGCGCCGGGATCGAGCGGGACGATGATCTTGTCTACGATGTCCTGGCGGGGAATCAACTTGAGGAACGCCTGGCGAACCTTGAGAGCCTTCGCCTCGTCTCCGCCGTAGCTGGCCGGGTCGAAGGGACCGCCGTTGTTGAAGGTCAGGTCGATGTGCTCGTATGAGGCCTGGACCCGCTGTTCGATCGACGCGTTCGAGATCCCCTTGGCGATCTCGAGGGTGTCAGCCGTGGGCTGTCCGCTCCAGATGTCCAACTCGCCGTTCTCCAGAGCCTGCAGGGCCGCGGTGGAATCCTCGATCGTCCGGATGGTGATCTTCTCGAACTTCGGCGAGACTCCCCAGGTGTAGAGGGGGTTCGCCGCGAGGGTGATGGATTCATCCTCGACGATGTCCTCGATCACGTACGGGCCACTCGTCAGGGCGGCAGCGGGGCTGTCCGGAAGCGTGGTGTAGCCGTAGTCCTCATTCCATGACTTCGCCAGCGGCGTGAGCACTTCGGCGTCGGCATCGGTTATCGCTGCGACGACCTTCTCGTCCGCGGTCTCGGCGAACGCCTTGGCAGCGTCCTGGTAGGTCTTCAGGTCACCCGCTTCCCCGGAGTCGCTGTAGGCGTCGAAGGCGGTCTGGACATCTGCGTACTCCTCGGGGAAGGCCAGCGCGTAGGTGCCGTGGGCGGACACTCCGATGTCGAAGGCCAGCTCCCAGTCCACATAGGGCTCGTCGTAGACGAGGGTGATCGAGTTTCCATCGATCTCGGGGATCGCGGTGACCAGGCTCAGACCAGCGGTCGAGGCCGGTGCGAACGCAGTCTCACCCGTGTCGACGTTGCCGGACATCGCCGCCCAGGACAGCAGCAGATCGGCAGGAGTGATGGGAGCGCTGTCCGACCAGACGAGCCCGTCATTCAAGGTGTACTTGACGGTCAGCGGGTCGTCGCTGGTCTTCTCGTAGACGCCGAAGTCGGTGTTGCGGACCCACGTGGGCCCATCGTCGTAATAGCCGAAGGAACCGTCCGTCATGTACTTGACGTTGCCGTTTGCGGTGTTGTTGCCGGCACCGCTGTCGTCATTGAAGTGGAAGAAGCCACTGTTGTAGGCAACGCTGATCTTTGAGCCCGCAACCACCGCCGACTGATACGGCTGGCTGCAGCCGCTCAGGATGAGAGCGCCCGTCGCTACCACAGCGACTATGGCTGCTACGCGTTTGATTTTCAATTTTCCTCCTGTGCAAAGGGTGAACCAGTGGCTGTCCGCCGTCTTAGGCGAAAAGCCGCAGAGATACGGCAACCCTAAGTTGACCCTTCCAAGCCGACCAAGCACAGCGCGCAAATGTTACAAAGCGGTAATCTAGATGCAGGAAACCTGCGACAAACGTCAATATTGTGCGTGCCTTCTGCGGTACTCGCACATATCGTGCAAGCATCCCGGATGGATGCACGCTGTCGATCACGAACGGCGGCATCCCGTCACACGCCCCTTGGCGTGCCCGAAGCAGCGTGTGCTCGCGATGCTTCAGGCACGCCGGAGAGTACGGTGCGACCTCGGTCAGGCGAAGGCTTCGATGGGCGGGCAGTTGCAGACGAGATTGCGATCGCCGTAGGCCTGATCGATCCGGCGGACCGGCGGCCAGTACTTGCTGTGCTTCTGTCCTGGCGCGGGGAAGACAGCCAGCTCACGGCTGTAGGGATGCGCCCAGTCGGCGTCGACGACCGTCTCGGCGGTGTGCGGGGCATTGACCAGCGGGTTGTCGAGCAGGGGCCATTCGCCCGCCGCGACGGCGCCGGCCTCGGCCTTGATCGCTATCATCGCGTCGATGAAGCGGTCGATCTCGGCGAGATCCTCGCTCTCGGTGGGCTCGATCATCAGGGTTCCGGAGACCGGGAACGACATGGTCGGCGCATGGAAACCGTAGTCGATCAAACGCTTGGCGACATCGTTGTTGTCGATGCCGGTCGCCTCCTTGAGCGGGCGGAGGTCCAGAATGCACTCGTGCGCGACCAGGCCGTTGTCGCCCGAGTACAGCACCGGATAGTGGTCACGCAGGCGCGCCGCGACATAGTTCGCGGCCAGCACCGCCGCTCCGGTCGCCTGCTTGAGGCCCTCATTGCCCATCATCCGCACGTAGGCCCAGCTGATCGGCAGGATCGAAGGCGAACCATAGGGCGCCGCCGAGACGGGCCGGCCGGCGTGGAACCGGCGTTGCGCCATCGGGTGGCCGGGCAGATAGGGCGCGAGATGCGCGCGGGCCGCCACCGGGCCGACGCCGGGTCCGCCGCCGCCGTGCGGGATGCAGAAGGTCTTGTGCAGATTGAGGTGCGAGACGTCGCCGCCGAACTCGCCGGGGCGGGCATAGCCGACCAGCGCGTTGAGGTTGGCGCCGTCGACGTACACTTGTCCGCCGGCCTCATGCACCAGACGGCATATTTCGCCGACCTCGTGCTCGTAGACCCCGTGCGTAGACGGGTAGGTGATCATCAGCGCGGCGAGTTCGTCGCGGTGGGTCTGGATCTTGGCCCGCAAATCGGCGACATCGACGTTGCCGAGGTCGTCGCAGGCGACCACGACCACGCGCATGTGCGCGAGCACCGCGCTGGCCGCGTTGGTGCCGTGCGCGCTCGAGGGAATCAGGCAGACGGTGCGCTGATCGTCTCCGTTGGCACGGTGGTAGCCGCGGATCGCGAGCAGACCGGCGAGTTCGCCCTGGCTGCCGGCGTTGGGCTGCAGCGACACCGTGTCGTAACCGGTGACTTCGGCCAGCCAGGTCTGCAGCTGCTCGATCAGGTCGAGATAGCCGCCGACGTCGGCGGCCGGCGCGAAGGGGTGGATGCCGGCGAACTCGGGCCAGCTCACGGCCTCCATCTCGCTGGCGGCGTTGAGCTTCATGGTGCAGGAACCCAGCGGGATCATGCCGCGGTCAAGCGCGTAGTCCATATCGGCGAGGTGCTTGAGGTAGCGCATCATCGCAGTCTCGGAGTGGTGCGTATTGAAGACCGGGTGCGTCAGGTAGTCGCTCTCGCGCAGCAGCGCCGAGGGCAGCGCGAAGGCGGGCATCGCGATCTCGTCGGGTGCTTCGATGCCGAAGGCTGCCAGCAGGCCGAGCTCGATTCCCGTCGAGGAGACCTCATCGAAGCTGAGGCCGACCGTGTCGGCATCGACCAGGCGCAGATTGATGCCCGCGGCCTTCGCCGCGTCGACGATGCGCTCGGCCCGGCCCGGTGCGATGACGCGGAGCGTGTCGAAGAAGCTGTCGTGCTGCAGTGTGAAACCCGCCTCGATCAGCAGCGCGGCGAACACTGTCGTCTGCTCGTGGACCCGCGATGCGATCCGGCGCAACCCGCCCGGCCCGTGGTAGACCGCGTACATCGAGGCCATCACGGCCAGCAGCACCTGGGCGGTGCAGATATTGGAGGTCGCCTTCTCGCGGCGGATGTGCTGCTCGCGGGTCTGCAGGGTGAGCCGGTAGGCGCTGTGGCCGGCGGCATCGATCGAGACGCCGACCAGACGGCCCGGCAACTGCCGCTCCAGCCCCGCGCGCACCGCCATGTAGCCGGCATGCGGTCCGCCGAAGCCCATCGGCACGCCGAAGCGCTGGGTGGTGCCGACGGCGACATCGGCGCCGAGCTCGCCGGGGGCGGAGATCAGGGTCAGTGCCAGCAGATCGGCAGCGGCGATCGCGATGCCGCCCGCCGCCCTGACCGCGGCGAACACGGCACTCGGATCCCAGACCAGACCGGAGGCGCCCGGATACTGCACGACGACACCGAAGAAATCGCCCAGATCAGCGGCGTCGACCGCCAGCTCGCGAACGACCAGTTCGATGCCGAGAGCCTCCGCGCGGTTTTCCAGCAGGGCGAGGCTCTGCGGCAGCAGTTCGGCGTCGACCAGGAACCGACTCGAGGCATTCCCCGATGCCCGTCTGGCCAGCAGCATCGCCTCCACGACCGCGGTGCCCTCGTCGAGCATCGACGCATTGGCGGTGTCCAACTTCGTCAGGTCGGTGACCATCGTCTGGAAGTTGATCAGCGCCTCCAGCCGACCCTGCGAGATCTCGGGCTGGTACGGCGTGTACGCCGTGTACCAGCTGGGGTTCTCCAGGACGTTGCGCTTGATCACGGCCGGGGTCACGGTGTCGTAGTAGCCCAGTCCGATCATCGAGGTGGCGACGGTGTTGCGCCGGGCGAAGGCGCGCAGTTCGTGCAGTGCCTGGCGCTCGGTCGCCGCGGCCGGAATGCTGCTCTCGGCGAGTTCGGCGGCCCGGATCGACACCGGCACGGCCGCCTCGACCAACTGATCGACGCTGGCGTAGCCCAGCACATCGAGCATGGCGCGCTGGGCGGCGGAGTCGGTTCCGATGTGACGATCGGCGAAGAGTTCGGTCATGGCTGCGATTTCCTCGGTTCTGGGGCGGATGGGTGCTGATCGGTCGGGTTGTGCTCGCGAATCGGAAGGCTATTCGGCCGTCAGCGCGCTGTACTCGGCGTGGCTGAGCAGCGCCGGCAGGGCGGCGAAGCGGATGCTGATCATCCAGCCATCACCGAAGGGGTCGCTGTTGACCAACTCCGGGGAGTTGATCACGACCTGGTTGACCTCGACGATCTCACCGTCGACGGGGGCGTACAGCTCCCCGACCGACTTGGTGGACTCGATCTCGCCGACGACCCGGCCGGCGGTCACAGCGGTGCCGACGGCGGGCAGCTCGACAAAGACGACGTCGCCGAGCTTGTCGGCCGCATAGGCGGTGATGCCGACGGTGGCGATATCACCGTCGACGCGCACCCACTCATGTTCGGCGGTATAGAGGAGTTCGGTTTCGCTGGCCATGGTGATCCTTTTCTCTCGGTTAGCGGGCGCGCTTGTAGAAGGGCAGGGGAACGACCCGGGCCGGAATGCTCGTGCCGCGGACGTCGATGTCCAAGGCGGTGCCCTCGACGGCGACCGCCGGATCGACGTAGGCCATCGCGATCGGATGGCCGAGCGTCGGCGAGAGGGCGCCGCTGGTGATCACACCCACCTCCTCGCCGCCGGAATAGAGCAGGTAGTCGGCACGGCCGGCGCGCTTGCCCTCGGCGGCGATACCGACCAGTACCCGAGCCCCCTCGGCGGGGCCGGCCTCAACCGCCGCGCGGCCGACGAAGTCGCCCTCCTTGCTGAGCGCGACGACTCGGCCGAGGCCGGCCTGCACGGGAAGGATGTCGATACCCAGTTCGTGCCCGTAGAGGGGCATTCCGGCCTCAAGTCTCAAGGTGTCCCGGCTGGCCAGACCGGCCGGCGTGAGGGAATGCGCGACGCCGGCCTCGCTGAGAGCCTGCCAGAGTGCTGCCCCATCCTCGACGTCCACGTAGAGCTCGAAACCGTCCTCGCCGGTGTACCCCGTGCGGGCGACCAGCACGGAGGTGTCCCGGAAGGCCATGCCCATGCAGGCGTAGTACTTCAGCGACTCCAGCGTGCGTCCCAGCGAGAGCCGCTCGGTCGTGCGCAGGTCCGCCGTCTCGGTCAGAATGGCCAGCGCCTCGGGCCCCTGCACCGCGATCAGCACGGTGCTGTCGGTGGTGTCCGTGATGACCACCGTGAAGGATGCCGAGCGCTCGGCGAGGGCGGCCACGACCGCGTCCCGGTTGCCCGCGTTGGCGACGACCAGGTACTCCCCCTCGGCGGTGTGGTAGACGATCAGGTCGTCCAGAATGCCGCCGGCCGGCGTCAGGATCAGCGAGTACTTGGCGCCGAACAGCGGTACCGCGCTGATCTTGCCGGCCAGAGCATAGTCGAGGAATGCGGCGGCGTCGGGCCCGGTCACGCTGATCTCGGCCATGTGCGAGATGTCGAAGATGCCGGCGGCCCTGCGCACCGCGTGGTGTTCGGCAAGGTCGCTCGAGTAATGCACGGGCATCTGCCAGCCGCCGAAGTCGGTGAAGCTGGCGCCCAGTGCGACATGGATGTCGTGCAGCGGCGAGAAGCGGGGGGTGGAACTGATGGTCACGGAGTCCTCAATGTCTAGCGCGGGGGCGCGAGGGCAGGAACTCCCCCTCTGTCATGGTGCCTGAGAGCTTCGCTGCGCCGCCTATGGTCAGGGACGCGACTTTCACCTTGGGCGGATTTTCGGAGCGGATCAGTTCTCGACGCGAGGCGAAGCCCCTGCTCGAACAGCTTCCGTTTCCACGAATCGCTTTTCAGAGTGGCCGGTCAGACGCGGTACTGGACCTGAGAGATTGGCGGGGAGGCTTGCTCCTTCGGTGTTCGCCCGGTTGCTGGCGAACTCTCCCGCGTCGACGTGGTGGCCGATATTCAGTTGCACGCCCAGCATATCGGGAATACTGCGAGGCCGGAGTGGAGTTGTCATGGTTATGAGCGATCCCATCAAGGTAGATATCTGGTCAGACGTGCAGTGCCCGTGGTGCTACATCGGCAAGCGCAAATTCGAGGCCGGTGCCCGAACGTTCGGCGGCGACGTCGAGATCGAGTACCACTCGTTCGAACTCGCACCGGACACCCCCGTCGACTTCGACGGCACCCCCACCGACTATCTCAGCCAACGCAAGGGCATGCCGACGGCACAGGTCGAGAAGATGCTGGCACAGGTCACCGGGATCGCCGCCTCGGTCGGTCTCGCCTACGACTACGACCACGTGCACCAGACGAACACCGTCAAGGCCCACGAGTTGATCCACTATGCCAAGGCGCGGGGCCGCCAGTTGGAGATGAAGGAGCGCCTGCTGAAGGCGTACTTCATCAACGGCGAGCATGTGGGGCGCATCGAGGATCTGGCCGACATCGCCGCCGAACTCGGATTCGATCGGGACGACGTAGTGCGCTCACTCGAATCGAACGAGTATCTCGCCGCCGTCAGGGCGGATGTCGCCCAAGCCGAAGCCTATGGCATCCAAGGCGTCCCCTTCTTCGTCATCGACGGCAGGTACGGGGTGTCCGGGGCGCAGGAGGCGGAGACCTTCGCCAAGGTGCTCGCCCAGGTCGCCGAGGAGAAGGCGGCCGTGCAGTGACGGATGTGCGGGAAGTGCCGGACGTGCGGGAAGTGCCGGACGTGCAGCGAGCGGTGCTGCCGCTGCAGATCGTCGGCGACCCGAGTGCGGCTGCCTGCGAGGGCGACTCCTGCGCCATCGACGGTCACCACTGACCTTCGGGGTCCGCACTGGCTGGGAACGGCGCTACGGCTTCCAGATCATCAGGATGGCGACGGCGAGCAGAAATACCGCGGTGATGCCGGAGCCGATCGCCACTCTTCGGTACGCCGAGTCGACGGAGTAGCCCTCCGTCCCGAGCCCGGCGGCAGCGGCGCGCAGCGCAGGCACCACCAGGAAGAGGCTGAGCGCGAGCGCGGCGACATACAGGATGATCGACGTGAGAATCCACGACGTGGTCACCGAGAAGTCCTCGCCTTCGACCAATGGCACCAGGCCGAACCCGAAGACGGCGACCAGCAGCGAGGCGAGCGAGAAGACGTAGGTCGACGTAGCGAAGGATTTCACTGCCCCCGCCTCGTCGGCGCGCATCGCGCGCATCGCACTCATCGGAATGATGGCCATCGGCCCGACGATGAAGATGGCGCCGGCCACGTGCAGCACACTGAAGAGAGTTTCCATGCACCCATGCTATGCGGGCGAGCGCTGCCTGCAACCATCCGGCGCGAGATGAGTCAGCCGCGGGCGGCGACGTACCCGATGAGCCCGCCGACCGTCTGCACTTGGTCGTAGTCGCTCTCCGGGGTATTCACGCCGGTGGAGGTGGCGATCGTCTCGATCAGCCGCAGGAAGTCCAGTGAGTCGAGCTCGAGATCCTGGCGGAGCCGGGAGTTCTCGTCGAGGCCGTCCGTCTCGACGTCCGGTGCGATCTGGCCGATGGCCGCGAGCACGGCCGCGCGAGCATCCTGTTCATTCATAGTTCCTCCGGTTTCTGCAGCAGTTCATCCACTCGCGCCAGGTAGCGACTTCCGCGCAGTCCGTCGCTGACACGGTGGTCGGCCGACAGCGTGGCGGTGATCACCGATCGCACCCCCAGCAGGCCCTCGTGCGCCCACGGCTGCTCCACGATCCGGCCGAAACCGACGAGCGCGACCTGCGGCGGATAGATCACGCCGAAGACGCTCTCGACCCCCAGATCGCCGAGGTTGGTCACCGTGATCGTCGGATCGGCCATCTCCGCGCGCTGCAGGCGCCCGGCGCGAGCGCGGCCGACGAGGTCGCGCAATCGCCCCATCAGCACGTCCAGCGACAGGGTGTCCGCGTCATGGATCGCCGGTGCGACCAGGCCGCCCTGACGCAGTGCGACCGCCACTCCGAGGTGCACCGCGGTGCTCGGGCGGAACTCGTCGTCGACGTAGAAGCCGTTGACCTCGGGGACGTCACGGGCAGCGAGCGCCGACGCCTTCAACAGCAGGGCAGCCGGAACCAGCCGGTCGGCGATCGGCCGCTGGGAATTGGCCAGCTGCATCCACGCGAGCGCGGCGCGCAGGTCGATCGTGGTGCTGAGGTAGTAGTGGGGGATGGTCTGCTTCGAGCGGGACATCAGCGAGCCGATGGCGCGGCGCAGGCTCGCCGTGCGTTCCGCGGCGTCCCTCGGTGCCTGGGTCGCGGACTCGGCCGCCGTCACCGGAGCGGCAGCCGACTCGGCGGCGGGCGGCTCGGCTTCGGCGAGAGCGGCGCTGCGCACGTCGGCCTCGGTGATCGCGCCTCCCGGGCCGGTGCCCGTGACGGCGCCGAGGTCGACGCCGAGGTCGACCGCCACCCGTCGCGCGCGGGGCGAGGAGCGCACCCGGTCCGCGGCGGAGGGAGCTTCCGCGGTCGCGTGATCAGCGGCGTGCTCGACGTCTGCGCGGGTCACCGCCCCGCCCTCGCCCGTGCCGCGTAGTCGGGCGGCGTCCACGCCGAGCTGGCGCGCCAGGTGGCGGATCGGTGGGGAGAGGATGGCCGGCCCCTCGACCGGGGGCGCCGGTGCGGGCGCAGGCTCTGGTTCTGGTTCTGGTTCTGGCTTTGACTGCGATTCAGGTTCAGGCTGCGGCCGCCCCGGTGCCGGCGCCGCCTCGGCGGCGCGGGGCTCGGCGGGTGCCGCGCCGGCAGCCGGGGTCCCGGTGATGCGGGCCAGCACGGTGCCGACGGGAACCGTCTCGCCGAGTCCGACGAGGAGTTCGGCGACCACACCCTCCTCGAACGTCTCGACCTCCATCACCGTCTTGTCGGTGTCGACGGCGGCGACGATGTCCCCTCGGTGCACGTAGTCGCCGGGCTTGATCAGCCACTCGACGACCTTGCCCTGCTCCATGTCGGCGCCGAGCGACGGCATCCGGAAGTCACCCACGCCCTGCCACCGCCTCCCGGGCCGCGGCGACGACGCGCTCCACCGACGGCAGCGTGGCCAGCTCAAGATGCTTGGCGTACGGCACCGGGACCTCGACACTGCACACCCGGCCCACGGGGGCATCCAGGTCGTAGAAAGCCGCCTCGGTGATCCGCGCGCTGATCTCGGCCGAGATGCTGCCGCTGCGCCAGCCCTCGTCGACGATCACGGCGCGGTGCGTCCTGGCCACGGTCGCGAGGATCGCGGCGTCATCGAGCGGTCGCAGGGTGCGCAGGTCCAGAACCTCCGCGTCGATGCCCTCCCCCGCGAGCTGCTCGGCGGCATCGAGGACCAGCTGCAGGGTGCCGCCATAGGTGATGAGTGAGACATCGGTGCCGGGTCGGCGCACGGCGGCGCTGTCGATGTCGACCGCGCCGGCGGTGTCGTCGAGCTCCCCCGCCACGTTGTACAGCGTGCCGTGCTCGAAGATCAGCACCGGATCGGGGTCCTCGAGCGCCGTCCACAGCATTCCCCGGGCATCCGCGAGGGTTGCCGGGGTGAGAATGCGCAGCCCCGGGATATGCGCGAACCAGCCCTCAAGGCTGTGCGAGTGCTGGGCGCCGAGCTGGCGGCCGCCGCCGGTGGTCATCCGGATCACGATCGGCACGTTGAACTGGCCATTGGACATGTGCAGCAGGGTCGCCGCGTTGTTCATGATCTGGTCCAGCGCGAGCAGACTGAAGTTGACCGTCATGATCTCCACGATCGGGCGCATCCCGCCGAGGGCCGCGCCGATCCCAGCACCGACGAATCCGGCCTCCGAAAGCGGGGTGTCCCGGATCCGCTCCGGGCCGAACTCCTCGAGCAGTCCGAGGCTCACCGCGTAGCTTCCGCCGTACCGCCCGACATCCTCGCCCATCAGGAAGACCCGGTCATCGCGTTGCAGGGCCTCGCGGATCGCCGCGCGCATCGCCTCGCGGTAGGTGGTCTTCACTCCGTCCCCCGCTCGCTGTGGACGAATCGGGTGAGTTCCTCGACCGGCGCGAGGGTTCCGGCCTCGGCGAAGTCGACGGCCGCCTGGATCTCGGCGTCGACCTCGCTCTGGATCGCTCCCCACTGCTGCTCGGAAAGCTGGTCGGCGGCCTCCAGCGCTGCGCGCAGCAGGTCGATCGGATCGCGCTCCATCCAGCGGGCCACCTCCGCCTTGTCGCGGTAGCGGTCCGGGTCGTACATCGAGTGCGCCCGGAACCGGTAGGTGCGAAGCTCGAGGAAGTGCGGCCCGCCGCCGGAGCGCACCGCGTCCACGGCCCGGCGCGCGGCCTCCTCGACGGCGAGCACGTCCATGCCGTCGACGGCCCACGCCGCGATCTCGTAACCGGCCGCCTTGAGGGCCATGTCCGTCTGGGCCTGCGAGCGGTCCAGCGCCGTGCCCATGGCGTACTGGTTGTTCTCGCAGCAGAACAGGATCGGGAGTTCCCAGAGCGCGGCCAGATTGAGGCTTTCGTGGAACTCCCCTTCGGCGGCGGCGCCCTCTCCGAAGAAGCACACGGTGACGCGGGAGCGGCCCGCCATCTTGTCGGCGAGGGCCAGCCCGACGGCCAGCGGCAGACCGCCGGCGACGATGGCGTTGCCGCCGTAGAAGCGGGTGGCCGCGTCGAAGAGGTGCATCGATCCGCCCCGACCGCCGCAGACTCCCTCCGCGTTGCCGTACATCTCCGCGAGGATCGGTCCGGCCGCGATCCCTCTCAGCAGGGCGTGGCCGTGCTCACGGTAGGTCGCGACCACGGCGTCCTCCGGCTCGAGTGTCGCCATGACGCCGGTCGCGACGGCCTCCTCGCCGATGTAGACGTGCAGGAATCCGCGGATCCTGGCGGCGCTGTAGAGCTCGACGCACTTCTCCTCCAGCCGCCGGACCCGGAGCATCTGCTGCAGCAGTCGGCGGGCGTGCTCCGCGTCCTCGATCACCCGCTGTTCCTTGAACTCACCGGTCACCGCGGCACCTCCAGGGTCGACGTGTCCCCCTCGGGCAGGCCGAGTTCACGGGCCTTCAGCAGGCGGCGCAGGATCTTGCCACTGCGGGTCTTGGGCAGCGCATCGGTGAACTCCACCAGACGCGGGGCGACGGCGGGACCGAGCCGTTTACGGGCGAAGCCGATGATGTCCAGGCGCAGCTGCTCGCTCGCCGCCCAGCCGGGCTTCAGTTCGACGAAGGCCTTGACCACCTCGCCGGCGACCGGGTCGGGTACGCCGATCACCCCGGCCTCCGCCACCGCCTCGTGCTCCATCAGGGTGCTCTCCACTTCGAAGGGCCCGATCAGGTGGCCCGAGGACTTGATCACGTCGTTGCCCCGGCCCACGAACCAGTAATACCCGTCAGCGTCCCGTTTGGCGAGGTCCCCGGTGAGGTACCAGCCGCCGACGAAGCACTTCCGGTAGCGCTCTTCCTCATTCAGATAACCGCGGAACATGGACGGCCAGCCCGGGCGCAGCGCCAACTCCCCCATCGCGCCCGGTTCGGTGACCAGCACCACCTCACCGTCGCGCAGCACCGGCTCGCCCTGATCGTCGCGGGCGATGATCGCGGCTTCGACACCGGGAAGCGGCCGGCCCATCGAGCCCGGCCGGATCTCGGTCGCGGCGAAGTTCGAGATCATGATCCCGCCGGTCTCCGTCTGCCACCAGTTGTCGTGCACGGGCCGGCCGAACGCCTCCTGGCCCCACACCACCACCTCGGGGTTGAGCGGCTCGCCGACGCTCGCGACGAAACGCAGGGCGGAGAGGTCGTGGCCGGCGGCCCGCTCGGCACCCGCCTTCATCAGCATCCGCAGCGCGGTCGGCGCCGTGTACCAGATGGTGACCCGCTGCTCGGCGAGGATCCGGTACCAGCGGTCCGCGTCCATCTCCTCCTCGTCGACGATGGTCGTCACGCCGTGCACGAGTGGCGCGATCACGCCGTAGGAGGTGCCGGTCACCCAGCCGGGGTCGGCGGTGCACCAGTAGACGTCGTCCGGGTGCAGGTCGAGGGCGAACAGCCCGGTCGCGTAGTGCGCGGTGACGGCGTCGTGCACGTGGATCGCACCCTTCGGCGTTCCGGTCGTGCCGCTCGTGAAGTGCAGCAGCGCCATATCCTCGGGCTGCGTCGCCGCGATCTCCCCGTACGGCGGCGCCTCGCGCATCAGCGCCGCCAGGTCGAGCGTGTCCGGCTCGGGCGCGCCGTCGGCGTCGACCAGCAGCACGTGGCGAAGCTCCGGCAGCTCGGCGCGGATCGGCGCAACCTTCTTGCGGTAGAGCGCCCGGGTGGTCACCAGCACCCTGCCGCTGCCGAGCTGCAGGCGCTGTCGCACCGGCTCGGGGCCGAAGGCGGAGAACAGCGGGCAGAACACGCTGGCGTTCTTGAGGGTGCCGAGCAGCGCGACGTAGAGCTCGGGCATGCGACCGAGCAGGGAGAACACGCGTTCCTCGCGCCCGACTCCCAGTTCGCGCAGCACGCTGGCGAAGCGGCTGGTCTGCTCGGACAATGCCGCGTAGGTCAGCGACCGGGTCGTGCCGTCAGCCCTGATGAAGCGCAGGGCCTCCCGGTCAGCACGCGGGCCCGCTGCGTGCCGGTCGACGGCCTCGTAAGCGATGTTCACGCCCCGGCCGCCGGGCAGACCCGACAACTCCCGCCGAGCCGCGTCCCAGCTGAACGTCGCGCAGGTCCGGTCGTAATCGATGAGGTTCGGCGTCACCGAGAAAGCGCCCGGGTCCTTCGGAATCGTGGGCCAGCGGGGGGATGCCTCGATTCCTGCAGCCATGCCCCCATATAACCACTCGGGCGGCGACGGGGATAGGGCAGGATCCGGATTGGCTGGTTCCTCGTCCGGCAGTGGCATCCTCGATACCGACGTACTTGAATGAGGCCCCGCTGAAGATGACATCCTGGCGCACCGGGGACAGCAGCCTCCAGACGCACAGCAGCACCAGTCGGCAGGAGGTCCGTGAGCCGCGCCGAAGGTCGTAGACCCCGGCACGAGCCTACGGCCACGGGATTGCCAGGGCACTGTGGTGGATCAGGACGATGAGGGCGGCAACGCCTCTCGATCCGTCAAGCGGGGCAATTCTTGACTGACGAGCCGCGAGAAGGGGCGAGCGCTGCGCTCTCGCTCATACGTTGAATCGGAACTCGACGACGTCGCCGTCCTGCATGACGTAGTCCTTACCCTCGATGCGCGCCTTGCCGCGGGCTCTGGCCTCCGCCACCGAGCCGGCGTCGACGAGGTCCTGGAACGAGATCACCTCGGCCTTGATGAAACCCTTCTGGAAGTCGGTGTGGATCACGCCGGCGGCCTGCGGGGCGGTCCAGCCCTTGCCGATGGTCCAGGCCCGCGTCTCCTTGGGGCCGGCGGTCAGGTAGGTCTGCAGGCCGAGGGTGTCGAAGCCGATCCGCGCCAGCTGGTTCAGGCCGCTCTCGGTCTGGCCGGTCGAGGCCAGCAGTTCGGCAGCGTCCTCCTCGTCGAGGTCGATCAGTTCGCTCTCCAGCTTGGCATCCAGGAAGATCGCTCTCGCGGGGGCGACCAGCGCCGCCAGTTCGGCCAGCCGGGCGGCGTCGCCCAGCACCGCCTCGTCGACGTTGAAGACGAAGATGAAAGGCTTGGCCGTCAGCAGGCCGAGTTCCCTGATCGGCTCGAGGTCGAGGTCGGTCGCCGACAGCAGCGTCCCCTCGTCGAGGATCGCGTGCGCTTTCTTGGCGGTCTCCAGCACGACAGGCTCGATTCTCCGGCCCTTGAGCTCCTTCTCGTAGCGGGCCTCTGCCTTCTCCAGGGTCTGCAGGTCGGCGAGGATCAGTTCCGTGTTGATGGTAGCGAGGTCACTGGCCGGGTTGACCTGTCCCTCCACGTGCACAACGTCGGCGTCGCTGAAGCCGCGGACGACCTGGGCGATCGCGTCGGCCTCGCGGATGTTGGCCAGGAACTTGTTGCCCAGGCCCTCCCCCTCGCTCGCGCCGGCGACGATGCCGGCGATGTCGACGAAGCTGACCGGGGCGGGCAGGATCCGCTCGCTGCCGAAGATGCTGGCCAACACCGCCAGGCGGGGGTCCGGCAGACTGACGACGCCGACGTTCGGCTCGATCGTGGCGAAGGGGTAGTTCGCGGCGAGCACCTGGTTGCGGGTCAGGGCGTTGAACAGAGTGGACTTGCCGACGTTGGGCAGGCCGACGATCGCGATAGTGAGAGCCACGGGGGACTAGTCTACGGTGGCGATCGAGGTGCGGGGCGCTCGGTTGGTCAGCCACACCCCCGTGATCACGAGGGCGCCGCCCGATCGGGACTGCCCCGAGTTCAGTTGACTCGGTGGGTCCTGTAGCCAGGCACGGCTGCTCCGTCGGAGGCCTGTCCTCCAAAAGGAGGACTGCGGCCGTGAGCGCCGAACCCTTAACCTAATTGAAAAACCAGAGTTCTAATCGCAAATGCAGCCCACGTTGTGCAAATCTCTCGATCTCCGCGACGAAGCTTTCAGCTACCCCGAACCCAATGCGCAAGGACGAATCAGTGAAAAAACTAACCCGAGCCATCAGCGTCGCGCTGGTAAGCGTCTCCCTCGCCATCGGCGGGAGCACAGTGGCATTGGCGGATACCAACGTGGGAAACTCGTATAACGGTGTATACAGTCACGAACGCGCATTTCTTTGGTACGACGGAGCAGTGTGGATTTCCCCTTGCTACGTATACAGCGGCAAGCACGACCTAGTGGGCTACATGCGCTGGGTTATCTCCGGCTACGCCGACAGCGGTCGGTTTTACACGCCGACCGTGACAGGTCCGAGTGACTGCGCAAAGCACCAGACCACCCATACATTTGCTGACACGCTGGACCCCAACGCACCGCAAACGCAGTTCTACTACGGGTTCACGGTGGTCGCGAGCAACATTTGGTGATTATCGATCCCTGCACACGGGGAGCTGTTCCCGGATATAGATCTACTTGAGCGCGCGAGGAGTTCAGCGGTGGCCGGTCAGGCGCGTTCGATCGACACATCTGGTGGTTGCTTCACTCGCCGTGATGCTTGGCTCGATCCTTGCTCTGTCGGCAGGAGAGGTCACCGGCCTGCTATCCGATCAACAACGGTCGGTCTTTGACTTGGGTAGCTCGGTTGTACGCGTCGACGTGAGTTCCGCCTCGGTGTCAGCTGAGGAGCAGGCAGCTCTTGGCGACCAGCTGTATGAGTCGCTAATTGGGAGCAACGTTACGGTCGTTTTTGACGCACACGGAAACGACGGACCTCGACTCGGGATTTTCGATGGCGCGGGCGAATTCAGTTCGATCGAATCAACGAGCGGAAGCGTACTCACTCGTGCGGATTACCTCAGCCAGGACCTGCGCATCATGGTGCGATCGGATTCGTATATCGCGAAGCAGATTCGCGAGAGTGGGGACTCGGGGATCCTGCCGGACTCGACTGTTGTCACCGGCACGTTCGCTGCCTCGAGCGCCCCTTTTGATGTCGACTACGTCTACAACCTGTTTTCCACGCCAAGCTTCGAAGGCAGCTTCTACATCAAGGCCGACGAGGCGGGTACGGCGGACAATATCGTGCAGATGTTGAGATCTGCGGGGCTAACGGTCACACCGAGTCCCATTCTCGGGCCTGCCGACTACGTTCAGTCGACACGTGGCGCAGTTGAAATCGAGGTGATGGCGGGACTCCTAGTCGTCAGCCTGGCGCTACTGTTTTTCGACGCCGCTAGCGCACAAAGAAATCGCTGGAGAGTGTCCAAGCTCTTCGGGGCCACGCCTATGCGAATCGGCTGGGAGGAGGGCTTGCGTTCAACACTCGGCGTCGGTTTGGGATTGGCGATCGGCGCGAGCTTGACCAGTGTCGCCGCGGCGTTATGGATGCCTATGCTCGCAGCTCCGCCAGAAATCATTGGCTCACTTGTGATCACGTGCGCCGTGTTGGCCGGATTGCTGTCTGCACCACTCCATTTTCTTGCTAGCAGATCAACGAGCCTCGTCAAGTGATCCTGTATCAGCTCCATTCCGCGCTTAAGGACCTTCGTTCGACCATCTTGCGCTCGCTAGTCTTCATCGGGCAGATTGTTGTCGCCAGCCTGACGCTCGCCGTTACGCTTGGGTTCCTCCTGAGTAGTCTTGCCGATCTATCGGTGTCTTCCCGACTAAGTGAGCGTCAAGTCTCCTACTTCAATCTCTACTACGACGGGGACAGTCCGCCGGCTAACTCCGAGGCACTGATCTCATTCCTCGCCGACCAACTTGATGATTCCGATACCGACTACTCGCTGGTGGTCAATAACTTTGACGCAGGCGCTAGCTCGGCTGGAGGCTTGGTCATTGCGGCAACCCCCGGCTTTGCTCGCTTTTACGGATTCTTCGATGGTGACATTGGTCAAGGAGTGGCACTGGTCGGCAGCAAGGTTACGGCGCACCAAGTTGGTGACCGCATCCCGGCGGCAGGGAGTAGTTACGAGGTTGTTGGGCGGTTGCCTTTCGGAGCCAATTACCTAGATCCGTGGAGCGGCACAAAAGTGCTCGATCAGATGACTGTGTTGCTGTTGCCCGTCAACACGATCGTTTCGTCGCCGGGTTCCGAACATGCTTTCGAGGAACTCGTCGGGCGCACAATTCTCGTCGACCCCTCAGACCAGTCGATCGAACGATACGTGGCGACAGTTCAAACGACAAGCGGCCTGACGGTGATCCCCGAGTTGCTCTTGGACAGAACGGCCAGTGTTTACACGAGTCACCTGCGAAACGCTATTGCGTACAGTCTTCTATTCAGTTTTGGGTTGGCTTTCATTCTCTTCGGGATTGGCTCGAGTCTGGCGGCCATGACGCGGCGCAACCTCAAAAACTACGCGATCATGCGACTGAGTGGGGCACGGCTTCAGGACATCGGCTTGCGGCTTCAGTGGTACTTGCTGATTGTCTTTGTCTTCCCTTCGCTCTTCGCCTTTGGGGTGGCGGGCGCCGTGGTGCCGATGCTGGCACAGGTTTTACCTCTTGCGGCCGTGTTGATCGTTCTTGCTGACGCTTGCCTGAGTTTCAACGCACTATCAATCATCAGACGAAGCTCAATTTCCGAGCTGCTGAACAGGCGGGAGTAACTGTGGTGACAATTTCACTTCAAGGTGTCTCAAAGAGCTACGTGGCTGGCGATTCTGTCGCGCATGCGCTCCAGAATGTGAGTATCAAATTTGAGGGATCGCAGATTACCGCAGTGGTGGGACCCTCGGGATGCGGGAAGTCGACGCTCCTGAATGTGATTGGTCTCCTGACTACCTTTGATCAAGGTCGGGTGGCTGTAAATGGAGTTGATGTCGTTCGCTCGAAGCTCGGGCGGGATTCGCGCGAGCGGAGCGCGCTCTTCAGCTACGTCGTCCAAGACTTTGCCCTCATCGAATCTGAAACGGTCCTAGCGAACGTCATACTCCCCTTGGTTTATGGCAAGAAGCGGATCGGGAGGAGCCGTCGCAGGACGATCGTACGAGACGCCCTTGAGAACGTCGGGCTCGCGGGATTCGAGGCGAAACCGGTCAAAGTGTTGTCGGGTGGCGAACGACAACGAGTGGCGATTGCGCGAGCTCTCGCGAGCTATGCCGATGTTGTGCTCGCTGACGAGCCAACCGGAGCGTTGGACTCTGCCAACTCCCTTGCCGTGTTCGACTTGCTTCGCTCGCTGTCAAGGGCCGGCAAGACGGTAATCATGGCAACGCACAACCGAGAACTCGCCGCAATGTGTGATCGGATCGTCGAGATGAAAGATGGCGCGCTTATAGCTGACGACGCTCAGAATTGAGGAAGGGGCGCGAGCTTCACCACAGGCACGCGCGCCACCTATGGCGGGCAGTGGTGTCGATTGAATATTGCGTGCCGGCAGGTGCGGGGCGCTCGGTTGGTCAGCCACACCCCCGTGATCACGAGGGCGCCGCCGAGAACCTGGACCTGGTCAAGGGTGGCTCCCAGTGCGAGTCCTATCGCCGCGGTGAAGACGGGCAGCAGGTTGAGGAAGACCCCGGACCGGGCCGCGCCCACGTCCTTGACCGCCGTATTCCAGAGCACGAATGCCGCCACCGTCGGGAACACGACGATGAAGACCAGACCCCACGCCGCCTCCGCCGACATCGACCAGGTCACCCCGGTCGCGGCAAGGAAGGGGCTGAGCATGACGACAGTCAGCGCCGCCTGGATGGCCGTCGCCGTGATCGGCGTCG
>CAVPES010000066.1:0-65948 GCA_963703545.1 uncultured Actinomycetota bacterium | reverse complement strand
CGCACCCGCCGTCACCGCCGTGAAGCGGTAGCCGTCCTGGGCGTCGCGAGCGGTCTGATCGACGTGCATCGCGATCACGCCAATCGATCCGACGCCGCCGGTCTGGCTCACGTAGATGCGCGAGGCCGCGCTGGCGATCGCGTAGGCGGCCGAGAAGGCGGAGTCGCTGGCCACAGCCCACACGGGCTTGACCGCATTGGCAGCGCGGACCCGCTGCGCGAGTTCGAAGACGCCACCGGCCTCGCCACCGGGCGAGTCAATGTCCAGCAAGATGCCGGTGATCGAAGCGTCGACCAGCGCCGCATCCAGCATGGCCGCCACTTGGCCGTACGACGTGAGGCCCGACGCAGCGTCGAGGCCGAGGAACCGGCGCACCAGCGTGCCGTATACCGGAATCAGCGCGATGCCAGGGGCGGCGCCGACGTTCGCCCTGGGCGACGGAACCGGGATGGCCTCCTTGGCGGTGGGCCACTGGACCCGATCTCCGAGGACCGAAAGGATGACGTCTAGCTTCGAGCGGACGAGCAGAAGCGGCGTCCCGTACACGCCATCTCTGAAGGCGATAGCCTGTACGTGATCGATGCCGCGCTGTGCAAAGACTGCGGTTCCTGCGCTGACGTCTGCCCCACCGGCGCCGCCAACCCCGCTTAAGGTTCAACTTTTTTCTCACCCAGGCAGCCTTTACAGGCTGTCTTTTTTTTACCCCCACGAAATTTTAAGGCTCCCCAGCCTTTTTTAAACCTTTCAGGCACGCCTGGATGCTATACTTTAAGCAGCACTCATCCTCTCTGCACGTCAACTCCCGAGGGCAGCAGTGAAGAATACTATTGCAGTTGCGGGCAACATTGGTGTTGGAAAATCCACCCTGGTGGAAATAATCTCAAGCAATTCGATGCATGCCCTTTACGAACCCGTGGCCGAGAACCCCTACCTGGCTGATTTTTACCGGGATATGCGCGCCTGGTGTTTTCAATCACGAATCTTTTTTCTCACTCACCGCCTGCGCATCCATCAAGAGCCTGGTGCGGGTCAACGGTCGGTCGTCCAGGACCGCAGCATTTATGAAGACGCCGAAGTGTTCGAGCAAAACCTTTTTGTACAGGGCAGCATGAACCTGCGCGACCATGAGACTTACCGCTCGCTTTATCTCACCCTGGCTGAGTACCTGCCCCCACCCGCGGCGCTGATCGCCAGGGCAACCGCGTCAACCGGTCTGGGATTCACCGTGTCGTGGAACGTCCAGGTCCACGGTGGCATCGGATTCACCTGGGATCACGACGCTCAGTTGTACTACCGGCGCGGCAAGGCTGACGAACTGCTGCTGGGCTCCGCGTCCGAAGCATGGATGGCGCTGGCCGATCGCGTGGGGATCTGATAGCCGCATAGATTACGCGGGAGCGGGCGGTTCCACACCGCACTTCCAAGACATCCGCTTCAGGGTCGTCGACCAGGCCCGCGAGTCACGCGTGACGCGCGGGCCTGGTCGGCGGCCCAGCGGCGTCTAGAGGGGGAGTCCGGGGGGCGTGTTCGTTCGGCCGATTCCGAAGATGAGCAAAGAGTAGAGATGTGAGGTTTGCGGTGAGTGCGATACTGTCGATTTTCGATCTGGAGAGACTTGACGAGAACAGATTCCTGGGACCGCAGCCGAAGTCCGCGATGCAACCGCTCTTCGGTGGGCATGTCATCGGGCAGACGATCGTGGCGGCATCCAGAACTATCGAGGGTGGTCGGCCCATTCATTCCCTGCACGGATACTTCCTGCACCCCGGGGATGCAAACCAGCCGCTGACCTTCGAGGTCGAGCGAGTGCGCGACGGCGGCTCCTTCTCGGCGCGCCGGGTGGTGGCATCACAGTCCGGACGGGTCATCTGGGTAGCGGACACCTCCTTCCACGACCGCATCAGCGGCTTCGAACGCGCTGACCCGATGCCAACGAGCGTCGACCCGGAGACACTGCCCAGCCTGATGGAGATGTTCACCAGATCGTTCGGCATGGAAGGCGAGTGGGGCGATCTCGACGTACGCTGGGGAGGGCCCTGGCCCCCCGAGGGCGAAGTGCCCAGCGGTCACCCCGGCCATAACCAGATCTGGTTCCGCACGAAGGAGACGCTACCGGATGACCCGGTGCTGCATGCGGCGATTCTCGGATACACCTCGGATCTGACTTTCCTGACGCCGGTGCTCCTCCCGCATGGCGCCTTCATGTGGACGCCCGGCCTGAAGGTGGCCTCGCTCGATCACGCGATCTGGTTCCACCGGCCGTTCAGGGTCGATGACTGGCTGCTGTATGACCAGCTGTCCCCGGTTGCTTCGGGTGGCCGCGGCCTTGCACTGGGGACCATCTACACGGCCGCCGGCGAACGGGTGGTCTCCACGGCTCAGGAGGGGCTTGTCCGCGCGAGCTGATCGACACTCGGTTCAGGGCTGAGGCCGCCGCGCTCTCATGCGAACCGAGATCAGCTTGTAGAGCTCGAACCAGGCCACGCCAACGCAGCCCGCAAGCAGTGCGACGGCCCAGTCGACCAGGCCGAGGTGCCCGAGGTTGAATGCCTCCCTCAGCCACGGCACATTGACGAGCATCACGAGCATCACGCCGGCACCCGCCAGGATCCATTTGAGTGCCCGGTTCCGGCGTTCCCGGAAGGTGCGCCAGACCGGCAGCCGCCACGAGCGGTTGACCAGGATCAGCGCGAGGTTTCCGATGACGAGTGTCACGAAAGTCGCCGAGCGCACGACCTCATCCCCTCGCCCGCCCAACACCGTCCACAGGTAGACGCCGAGCACCGTGGCCAGCACGGACACGCCCTGCAGCACGGCAATGGTCAGAACGCGGACACCGAACATCGGCTCGCCGCGGCCCCGCGGCGGCTGATCCATGATTCTCGGGTCGATCTGCTCGGATTCGAAGACGATCGAGCAGGCCGGGTCGATGATGAGCTCGAGGAAGGCGATCAGAACCGGCAGCAGCACCAGAGGCCAGTCGGCGACGAACACCGGGATGAGCGCCATCCCGAAAATCGGGATGTGGACGGCGATGATGTACGACATCGCCTTGCGCAGGTTGTCGAAGATGCCGCGCCCCTGGCGGATACCGCCGACGATCGACGCGAAGTCGTCATCAGTGATGACGAGCGCCGCCGCCTCGCGGGCGACGTCGGTGCCGCGGGCGCCCATGGCGATGCCGATGTCGGCGGCACGCAGCGCGGGCGCATCGTTGACACCGTCGCCGGTCATGCCGACGATCTCGCCGTTGACTTTGAGGGCTCGGATGAGCCGCAGCTTCTGCTGGGGGACCATCCGGGCGAACACGTTGACCGTTCGGATGCGATTCGCCAATTCCTCGTCACTCATGCTCTGAAGTTCCGGGCCGGTGATGCAGCCGCCCGCACCGTCGAGGCCGATCTCCCGGGCGATGGCCAGTGCCGTTCCGGGATAATCACCTGTGATCATCACGGTGCGAACCCCGGCTCGCGCGCACTCGGCGATGGCATCGGCAACTCCGGGGCGGACGGGGTCGTGGAGAGCGGCCAAACCCAGGAACTCAAGATCGAAGCCGCGCTGGTCGCCGGGCAGCTCCTGCTCCGGCAGCAGTTCGGCACCCGCCACGGCAAGCACCCGCTGGCCGTTGGCCGTTGCGGACTCGACTTGCCGGGTCAACTCGGTGCGCTGCTCGGCACTGAGGCGGCACAACTCCGCGATCGCCTCCGGCGCGCCCTTCGCCGCAACGAGCACCTGCTGAGCGTCCGGCGAACGCCACACGTATGACACGGCGAGCAGTTCATCCGAGAGCGGGTACTCCCTCAGCAACTCCCGGTCGCGGTGCTGGTGTCCGCGCTGCGTCTCGGATGAATCGCCGAGGTGGCGGAAGGCCGTGTCCATCGGGTCGAAGACGTCGATCGGTGAGGCCAGGACCGCGAATTCCGCGAGCCGGTGGAATCGCTCGGGCAGCGCCTGCTGGTCGAGTACGTGCACCATGCCGCCGACCGTGAGTTCGCGAACGGTCATGCTGTTCATCGTGAGGGTGCCGGTCTTGTCCACACATATCACCGTCGCCGAACCGAGGGCCTCTATCACGGGCGAGCGGCGCGTGAGCACGTGTCTCTGCGACATCCGCCAGGCACCGAGGGCGAGGAAAACAGTCAGGACGACGGGGAACTCCTCCGGCAGCATCGCCATGGCGGTCGCGATGCCCGCCAGCGCTCCTTCGAGCCAGTTGCCTCGGGTCAGGCCGTAGATCAGGACCACCGCTGCGGCAGCAGCGATCCCGACGACGGCGATCACTCGGACAAGGCGGTCGATCTCGTGCTGAAGCGGGGTCGGCTCGGTTTCGATGGTCCTCAGCACCGCACCGATTCCGCCCAGCTGTGTAGCGCTGCCAGTGCCCTTCACCAGTGCGGTACCCGTTCCCTTGACGACGAGCGTCCCCGAGAACACCCACGGGGTCGCATCGCCGCCGGGATTCCCCATCGCCTCGTCAAGGCGCCCGGCTGCAACCGGGGACTTTCGTACGGGCACGGACTCACCGGTGAGAGCCGATTCATCGACCGAGAGATTGACGCTTTCCACGAGCACGCAATCGGCCGGAACCCGATCACCTTCTGTGAGGATCACCGTGTCGCCACGAACGACTTCCCGCCCGGGGATCCGAACCCGCCGGCCATCGCGGATGACGAGCGCACGAGGTGACGAGAGGTCTCGCAGCGCGGCGAGGGCGTTCTCGGTCCGGTGTTCCTGAATCACCGAGATCGCGATGACTACCACGACGAACGACATCAGAATCAGGCCGTCGACGAGCTCGGCGAGCAGGAAATTGATTGCCCCCGCGATGAGCAGCAGCAGCAGCATCGGCTGGCGGATCACCGCCCATGTCTGCTGCAGCAAGTTTCTCGGCTTCGCCGACGGCAGTTCATTGGGGCCGTCCTCGGCCATGCGGCGTTCGGCTTCTGCCGTTGAGATTCCGATCAGATTGGACTGTGACACGGTTCCCGCCATGGTGACTGCCCTTCCCGCCGACCCGGAATCCGCTGAGACCCGGGCTGTGCAAGCCAGCCTAGCAACCGGTGATCACCCGGCTTGCGTGCCGGTACCCGAAAGAGAGGGCGCCGCACGGAGTTCTCTCCGTGCGGCGCCCAGATGCGCTCTTGGCTGGGATTCGCTCAGCGGCTGAGGTTTCCGAAGAAGCCCGCGACGGTCCGAATCACCATTGGTCGCAGGGCGACCCAGATTCCCGCGATCACCACGATGACTGCCGCGAGAATCCAGAAGCCGAGCCAGCCGGTGTCATCGCGTGCTGCGAACATCACGTTCAGGTTCTTGAGCGCGCCCGTCAGGAACACCAGTGACACGTGCACGATGAAGAACGCCACGAAGAAGATCATCACCGAGAAGTGGATTACTCGCGCGATCGGCAGCGGGAAGCTCTTCTCCGCCCATGCCCATTTGGCCTGCAGGCCGGGAGCCAAGCGGAGCCCGGTCAGCAGCGCCAGCGGGGCGGCAATGAACACCACGACGAAGTAGAGCAGGACCTGGAGTGCGTTGTAGTTCAGCCACCCGTGCTCGGTAGGCCAATCCAGTGATGCGTACTGGATGGCCGTGGAGATCGCGTTCGGGATGATGTCCCAATTGGTCGGCACGAGGCGCATCCATTGGCCGGTCACGAACAGCAGCACATAGAAGACGATCCCGTTGATGACCCACAGGGCGTCGAAGCTCAGGTGGGCGAACAAGGGCAGGCTGATCCGCGTCGGCGAGCCCTTGGTCTTGATCAATCCGTTGTTGTTCCGGGTCCAGTAGGCTTCGTGCCGCACTGTCGTGCGCTGGATCCAGCCGAAACGCAGGATCATCGCCATGAAGAACAGATTCAGACCGTGCTGCCAGGCCAGCCATGCCGGAATTCCGACGGGTGCGCCCGCGGGCAGTTCTGACTCGCCGGGGAACTGCTCGATGAAGTCCTGCCCGGCCGGCAGTGCCCGGATCCCCCTGGCTGCCAGTACCGCCAGCGCGGCGAGGACAAGGAGAGCCGGAATGATCCAGACCAGCCTGAACCAGCGGCTCGCGCGGAAGGTCGCCCAGCGGGATGTCGTCTCCGCCATCATCGCTTGCGCTCCCCGATCGCGGTGATCAGCTGCGGGACGACGTTGAACACATCACCGACGATGCCGAAGTCGGCGATGTCGAAGATCGGTGCGTCGGCATCCTTGTTGATCGCGACGATGGTCTTCGACGTCTGCATGCCGGCTCGGTGCTGGATTGCTCCCGAGATGCCCAGAGCGATGTAGAGCTGCGGGGAAACGGTCACGCCGGTCTGGCCGACCTGGGAGGTCTGCGGGATGAATCCGGCTTCGACGGCGGCGCGGGAAGCGCCGACGGCCGCACCGAGGGCATCGGCGAGTTGTTCGACCAGCACGAAGTTCTCCTTCGTGCCCAAGCCGCGACCCCCCGAGACGACCTTGCCAGCGCCGCGAAGCTCAGGACGGTCGGAGGCGACGGGAGCAAGCTCGACGCTGTCGACGACGGCCGCGGTGGTCGCGTCGACGGCGATCTGGATCGTGGTCACCGCGGGAGCGGGAACCGGCTCGCACGTGTCATCGATGGCGCCTTGGCGCATGGTGACAACGGCGATGCCCTGCTCCACTGCCGCGCCGACCGTGAATGCGCCGCCGAACGCAGAGTGCGTCGTGATGATCCTGCCGCTCTCGTCACGGACATCGATCACGTCGATCTGCAAGCCCGCATTCACGCGCACCGCCAGCCGGGCAGCGATTTCGCGC
Source organism: uncultured Actinomycetota bacterium (assembly GCA_963703545.1). GTDB lineage: Bacteria > Actinomycetota > Actinomycetes > Actinomycetales > Microbacteriaceae > CAVPES01. The sequence goes on along the minus strand of CAVPES010000066.1, from coordinate 59,178 downwards.
CCATCGACCGAGTTCGACAGCAGGATACCCGCCGGGTTCGACGACTGGGCTGCTGCGGCCAACGCCTCGATCTGCGCGGAGAGCAGCACGCCGGTTCCGCCATCGGTTTCCGCAATGACCACCTGCGGCGCACCTGCGGCGCCGAGTGCCTCAGCCAGTGCAGTGCCGCCTCCCGGAGCGGTGACTGCCACCGCGATCGGGGTGCCGAGACGAGCAGCTGCAGCGATCAGCATCGGATAGGTATTGCGGAGTTCGCCGGTGGCCGAAACCTCCGCAAGGACAAGTATGTTCGACATTGAATCTCCTCTAGATCAGGCGGCCAGCGGCCAGGAATTCGGCGAGCTCGATTCCCGCGTTGCCTTCATCGACGATCTTCACGCCGGCGCTACGCGGCGGTCGCTCCGTCGTGTCGAGCACGACCGAGCGACTGGCTCCAGCAAGGGTGGCCGCGGGGTCGACGCCGAGGTCGCTGAGCGACATCACCGTCAGCGGCTTCTTCTTGGCGCGCATGATGCTCTTGAAGTTGGGGAACCGAGGTTCGGCTGCGCGTTCGGTCACCGAGATGACGGCGGGGAGGGCGGCGTGCACGGCCACCGTTCCGTATTCGGCTTCGCGCACGCCGGCCACAGACTGGGCCGCGATGGTGACCGAGTTGAGGTAGGTCAGGTGCGGGACGCCCAGTCGCTCGGCGACCATTGCTGGAATCACGCCGCCACGTCCGTCCGTGGAGATATTGCCGGCGATCACCAGGTCGGCGCCGAGCTTGGTGGCGGCGGCTGCGATTGCAGAGGAGGTCCGGATCAGGTCCGAGCCGCGGAGGGCGTCATCCTGGATCAGCACTGCCGAGTCCGCTCCCATCGACAGCGACTTGCGAAGCGCGCTCGTTGCCGAGGAGGGACCCATCGCGAGCGCGATGACCTCCGCGTCATTGGAATCCTGGTAGCGGAGTGCCACCTCCAGGGCATACTCGGTGATCTCATCAACGACCGATTCACTGGCAGCGCGATCGAGGATCCCGGTCTCGAGGTTCAGTCGCCGACTTCCCCAGGTGTCAGGAACCTCTTTGACAAGTACAACAATTTTCACTGTGTTCTCTCCTTATCAGCACAAGCTATTACATCCGCGCGACCCATGATCGCAAAGTCCATCGAGCTCTTGCCCACTCGGGCACCAGGGCCGGCGAGCGTGATTCTCTCGTGATCCAATCCCCGGGCCCCGCCCAGAACATCTTATCCGTTGCCGGTGTCTGCCGATGCCTCCTCGCGCGCGCGAGGAAACCCGCGATCACATCGGCGTCCGAGATCTTGCCGGCAAGAATGTCCGCCCCTAGTATACAAACTAACCGGGTAGTTCAAGAGGCCAAGCGGATCTGAGTTCTCAGTTCAAGGGTCGCACTCACGATTGATGCCCCGGTCTTTGTTCGATCGGAAAGGAATCACACATGCGTGAAGTCGCAATAGTCGGGGTCGGGATGCACCCGTTCGGGCGGTCGTCTACGTCCCTACGGCGCATGGTCTACGACGCCGGAACAAGCGCTATGAAGGATGCCGGACTGACCTTCGCCGACGTGGGCGCGGTCTACACGGGCTACATCAACTCCGGCATCATGACCGGTGCGCGCTTCGTGAAGGAGTTCGGTTTGACCGGCGTCCCGGTGGAGCATGTCGAGAACGCGTCAGCAACGGGGCAGACGACATTTCGCGAGGCTTACCTGAACGTCGCCGGCGGACACTCTGACGTCGCCATGGCGATCGCCTTCGACACCCTGGAGGACATGGCTGTCCCCGGGATGTCCAAGTTCTCCGTGGAAGGGGCCATCCTGCCGGCGGGCTTCTTCGCCATGTGGGCGCGGCGTCGCATGCACGATTATGGAACCACCGTGGAAACGTTCGCCGAGATCGCCGCGAAGAACTGGAACCATGCCGCTCTCAACCCGATGGCGCAGCGCCGCTCCGACCACCTCGTCACCGCTGAAGAAGTGCTCAAGTCGCGCATGATCGCCGACCCGCACACCTCGATGATGTGTGCAGCGGTGGGTTCGGGTGCAGCCGCCGCAATCCTTACGACCGTCGAGAACGCCCGGCGGCTCCAGCCGGGTCGTCCGGTGATCACCGTTGAGGCCTCGACCCTGCAGTCCGAGCAGTACACGCCCGGACATGTGTTCCTCGGCCCGGTGATCGGCCCGTCGAAGATGACCCAGGACACCGCGAACGAGGCTTATGAGAAGGCGGGCATCGGCCCGGCGGATCTCGACCTCGTTCAGGTGCATGATGCCTTCCCGGTCGAGGAGCTCGTCTACTACGAGCTGCTCGGGATCGTGGGCGACGGCGAAGGGGACAAGCTCATCGCCGAAGGTGCCACGAGGCTGGGCGGCCGGATTCCGTTCTCCACGGACGGCGGACTGATCGGTCGGGGGCACCCCGGTGGCCCCACCGGGCTGGCACAGATCTGGGAGACCACGCTGCAGTTGCGCGGCGAGGCCGGGGCGCGCCAGGTGGAAGGTGCGCGCATCGGATTGACCCACATGGTCGGTGCCGGCAGCGTCTGCAGCATCCACATTCTCGCTCGTCGCGACGCCTGATGTCGCGATCAGAGCACTCAACCAGTCGGCTGCCGTTGGGGAGCCGGAAACAATTGCATGGAATCCACGCGGTACTTGTACGAGAGAAAGGTCATGATCATGCCTGAGCGCACATCAGTCGATCCGGAGTTGTTCAGAGCGGACGGCGAACGGCCCGTGCTGCTGGGCAGCCGCTGCCCCGTCGACAAGGAGTCGTTCTTCCCGACGCGGTGGAGCTGCCCCATCTGCCTCGGCCCGGTCGAGGACGTCGAGTTGTCCCAGTCCGGCGTGCTGTACTCATACTCCTTCATCCACATTCCGACGTTCGGTCAGTCCCAGCTCGACGCCGAAGGTTACGGCGTCGGCCAGGTGGACCTGCCCGAGGGTGTGCGGATCCAGACCACCCTGAATGGTGACCCCAAGAAGTGGGAGATCGGCCAGAAGATGGTGCTGGAGTATTCGGTTGTCAGCAGCGATGCGGACAAGGAGATGGTGCTGTACAGCTTCTCGCCTGCCTCCTGAAGACCGCCCGGGCGGCGGAGGGGTGAACTCCGCCGCCCGATAGGCTGTTCCCATGGCTGAGAACACCGACCGAATCGATGCGCCGGTCGCACTGGTCACCGGTGCGTCCCGAGGAATCGGCCGGGCCATCGCGATCGCGCTGGCCCAGGACGGTTTTGACGTCGCGATCGGATATCACCGTGCGGCGGATGAGGCCGAAACCACCGCGGCAATGGTGCGCGCCGAGGGCTCTCGCGCACTGACCGTGGCTGGTGACCTCAGCGATCTTGCCACCGGCAGGGACTACGTCGAAGCGACGCTGTCGGAATTCGGGCGCCTGGATGTGCTGGTCAACAATGCCGGTATTGCGAGGGACCACCGCATCAAGCGGCTGAGCGACGACGACTGGAACAGCGTGATCGGGGTCGACCTCTCCGGCGCCTTCAGCTGCTCGCGCGCCGCCCTGGCCCCGTTGACGCTCTCGCCGCGTGCTGCCATCGTGAACGTTGCATCGATCGTGGGAATCAATGGCAACATCGGACAGGCGAACTACGCCGCAGCCAAGGGCGGCCTGATGGCGCTGACTCGGTCCCTTGCTCGAGAACTGGCCTCGGATTCGATCACGGTCAACGCCGTGGCGCCGGGTTTCGTGCTGACGGACATGACGCTGATGCTCGACCCCGACGTGCTCTCAGCAAATATCGATGCCACCCCGCTGGCTCGGCCCGGCGAAGTCGAGGACGTGGCGATGGCGGTCAGTTGGCTGGCATCGCCCTCGGCGCGGTTCATCACCGGCGCGGTGCTGCCGGTGGACGGCGGGCTGTCCCTGTAACCGTTCAGGCCGGGCCGGCGAGCGGTATCAGGCAGCGCGCTCTTCGAGGTATCCCAGGTGCATCGCGGTCTGGGAGAGGGCGGAGATTCGCATATAGCCCTTCAGAGCAGCCCAGCCGGCGGTCCAGTTGATCTGCTCGGCAACCTGCCAGACACTTGCCCGCGGGTTCCTGCCGATGATGATCCGCACCTCGTCGGAACGCTTCTCATGATGAGCGACGGTCTCCGCGCACCGGACGGCGAGTCCACCGAAGGAGTATCCGTGACCCGGGTGCACCCGATCGACGTCGAGCACTGCGAGGCGGTCCAGCGATGCGAAGTACCTCGCCAGCGGGTTGACATCGGGGCCGCCGCCCGATGCGGCTACCCCCAGACCGATGCCGGGGAAGATCATCGGCAGCAGGGTATCCCCCGTGAACACGGTTCGCGCGCCCTCATCGTGGAGGCAGATGCTGCCTTCGGTGTGTCCGGGCGTGTGGATGACGCGAATGGTGCGGCCGGGAATGTTGAGCAGATCGCCGTCCTCCAGCACCCCATCCGCTTCGACGTTGAGCAGCGCGCGGTTGGCCCGCTGCTTCCACAGGTCGCGGAAGAGGCGCCTTCGCTCCCGTCGGGGCATTCCCCAGGTCCTCAGGTTCTTGATCATGTCTACCATCAGCGACGAGGCGATTCCGCTCTCCATCGCTTCCCGCTCGATGCTGTGCACCAGAAGCGGCGCTCCGCTGCGAGTCCGGATCATTCCGGCGAGCCCGGTGTGGTCGGGATGCAAGTGGCTGGAGATGATGGAACGCACCTGGTCGAAGCTGAACCCTGCTATTTGGAATCCGCGTTCCAGGAGCTCAACATTGTCCGCAAGACCCCAGCCGGGATCGATCACGTGGACGCCACCCTCGGTGTCCGAGACCAGATACGTGAGGGTGTACCGAACGTAGCCGCCCTCTTCCATGGGCAGTGGCACCGCCCAAACGCCCTCCTGCACCTCTTCAACGGCGGGCAGGATGCCATCGGTCCACGCCGCGTACTGGGTCGGATTCGGGTCGATGCTCACCCCGCCCATACTACCCGAATTTCTAACCGCTCAGCGCCTGTCCGGGTGAACTACTTGAACCAATCGGTTCAGTGTCCCGGCCGTGATTCCTGCGGTTTTCACCCCGGGATTTCTGACAGGGCAGTGTCGAAGAGCGGTCGGCTGATCACCGGGGTGAGGCTGTCGGGCACGGGCTTGCTCAGAACAGTCTCCGAGCTGAGTCATCCAGTCCGCGCATCGCGTCGTAGTCGAGGGTGAGAGTTCGGATGCCGCGGTCCGCGGCCAGCGTTCGCGCCTGGGGTCTGATCTCCTGGGCCGCGAAGACGCCGGTAACCGGTGCCAGATGCGGATCGCGGTTCAGCAGTTCGAGGTAGCGGGTCAGCTGCTCGACACCGTCGATGTCGCCGCGTCGTTTGAGTTCGACGGCGACCGTGCGGCCGCGGGCATCCCTGGCCAGGATGTCGACCGGGCCGATCGCCGTCGGGTATTCCCGCCTGAGCAGCCGGAAGCCTTCTCCCAGCAACTCGATCTGCTCGGCGAGCAGGCGCTGCAGTTCGGCCTCGACGCCGTCCTTGACCAGTCCGGGGTCCAGCCCCAGCTCGTGGGCGGAGTCGTGCAGGATCTCGTGCACGGAGATCAGCAGCAGATCGGCGGTCTTGGCGTGGCTGACCCGCCACAGCTCGATCACCCCGGTCTCTGCCAGCTCGGCATCGGGGGAGTCGACCGTCAGGGTGCACGGCGGGCTCATCCAGTTCAGCGGTTTGTAGGAACCGCCGTCCGAGTGCACCAGAACACTGCCGTCCGCTTTCACGATCAGCAGTCGGGTGGCGAGCGGGAGGTGCGCGCTGAGTCGGCCGGCGTAGTCGACGGAGCAGCGGGCGATCACGACGCGCATGTCAGCGGACCTCGGTCACCCGTCGACCCGCTTGCGTGCGGCCCCGGGCGGCGATCGCGGAGGTTTCAGGCACGAGAGGATCCTCAGAAATTGGGTGACGGACCCTCAGTCTTTCATGTGCCCGGCTGCTACCGGATCAGGTCGACCCCCCGCTCGTCCTGCGTTCGGCGAGCAGCGCGCCGGTTTCCGTCCCGGCCGCGAACCCTTGCGGAGGTATCGGCCCAATAAGCTGGCTGGATGAGTGCAGACACCTCGCCCAGGAACGAAGCAGGACTCGACCTCGACGAATTGGACCCCTCCGTCCGACCCCAGGACGACCTCTATCTGCACGTGAACGGCAACTGGATCGCCCGCACCGAGATCCCCGCTGACAAGGCCCGATACGGTTCATTCCACATTCTGGCCGAGGAGGCCGAGAAGGCCATCCAGGAAATCATCCTGGAGTCGCGAAGTGCCGAACCCGGTACCGAGCAGCGCAAAGTCGGCGATCTCTATGCGAGTTTCATGGACGAGGAGCGAATAGAGGCCCTGGGTGCGACCCCGATCGCGGCGGACCTCGCCGCGATCGGGGCGATCGAGTCGATCCCCGCGCTGCTGACGGCTCTCGGTGCCAATGAGCGCGCCGGCGGTCCCGGCCTCTTCAGCGGCTGGGTTGACAACGACCCCGGTGATCCGGAACGCTACCTGGTCTTCATCGAGCAGGCCGGGCTCGGCCTGCCGGACGAGAGCTACTACCGGGAAGAGAAGTTCGCTCCCTTGCGCGCCCGATACCTCGCGCACATCGAGCGGATGTTCGCGCTCGTCGGCATCGACGACGCTGCCGGTCGCGCGGCCCGCGTGCTAGGGCTGGAAACGGCGATCGCGGCCGAGCACTGGGACAACGTCAGGACCCGGGACGACCATCTGACCTACAACCTGATGCCTTGGGCTGATCTCGCGAAGCTCTTCGGCGGATCCCGGGCGGACCTGGACCTCTGGCGGGCTGCACTGGGCGCGCCCGGCGTCGCTCTCGATCACGTCATCGTCCGTGAACCCGATTTCGTAGCAGGCCTCGGGGCACTGCTTGTCGAGACTCGACTGCTCGACTGGCTCGACTGGTTGCGGTGGCACACCGTGCGCGGCGCGGCCGGCTATCTCTCCAGCGAGATTTCGAGGGCGAATTTCGAGTTCTATGGCACGGCATTGAGCGGCACCCCGGAGCAGCGTGCCCGGTGGAAGCGCGGTGTTTCGCTGGTCGAGGGGGGCATGGGCGAAGCGGTCGGACGCATCTACGTCGATCGGCACTTTCCGCATGAGGCCAAGGAGTCGATGGATGTCCTGGTCGCCAACCTGATCGAGGCCTACCGCCAGAGCATCGAGGTCCTCGACTGGATGGGGCTCGAAACCCGCCAGCGCGCGCTCGACAAGCTCAGCAAGTTCACCCCGAAGATCGGCTACCCGGTGAAATGGCGCGACTACTCGAGCCTTGACATCGACCCTGCCGACCTGATCGGCAACGTGCGCGCGCTCAGTGCGTTCAGCTTCGACCGCGAGTACGGCAAGGTCGGCAAAGCCATCGACCGCGACGAGTGGTTCATGACCCCGCAGACGATCAACGCCTATTACAACCCGGGGTTCAACGAGATCGTCTTTCCCGCCGCGATCCTGCAGTATCCGTTCTTCGATGCCGACCGTGACGCCGCGTCCAACTACGGCGCGATCGGTGCGGTGATCGGCCACGAGATCGGCCACGGCTTTGATGACCAGGGGTCGAAGTTCGATGGTGACGGCCGGCTTCTCGACTGGTGGACGCATGCGGACCGCGCGGCTTTCGAGCGGCGCACAGCCAGTCTGATCGAGCAGTACAACGCGCTCGCCCCCGCGCAGGTGCCCGACCATCACGTCAATGGCGCGCTCACGATCGGCGAGAACATCGGCGACCTCGGCGGCCTGAGCATCGCGTGGAAGGCGTACCTGATCTCCCTGGCCGGCGCGGAGCCTCCGGTCGTCGACGGGCTGAGTGGCGCCCAGAGGTTCTTCCTGTCCTGGGCGCAGTCGTGGCAGCAGAAGACCCGTGACGAGGAGGTCATTCGCCTGCTCGCGACTGATCCGCACTCGCCCAACGAGTTCCGCACCAACCAGATCGTGCGCAACATCGACGCCTTCTACGAGGCTTTCGGTGTCGTGCCGTCGGACGCACTGTGGCTGCCCGCCGAGAAGCGGGTCACCATCTGGTAGTCGTGACGCCGGTGGCGGCGCCGAGAACCTAGACTTGCTTGTCGTGGACGCACCGATCCGAGTCAGCCGCCGAGATGTCCGCCCAGCGCGTCATCTTGCTCCGGGGCCGACGGAATCGTTCACGAAGAGCTTTTCGGCGCTGGGCGGGCTCGCCTACCGCGGTGTCAGGGTTTCGGCGAGCGTTCTGGATGTCGCGAGCGGCCGTGAAGTCCTGCAGATCGATGAGAACGTCGTGCTGCCGACCGCGGGTGTCGGTACGGTGCTGCTGCTGATCGAGCTGGCCGCGGCGATGGGCGGCGGCGATCCGCGCACGCAGGGCCTGGCCGACAGATCAGCGGATTCACTCGTCGGCGGCGCGGGACTATGGCGGAACCTGCGGGCCGCTGTGCTGCCGGTGGAGGATCTCGCCGCGCTCATCGGCGCGGTCAGCGATAATGTCGCCACCAATGTGCTGCTTGCCCGCTTCGGACTGGACGGAGTGCGCACGCGCACCGAGGCTCTGGGGTTTCACCACATTGCACTGCTGGACATCGTGCGTGATCACCGAGGGCCGGATGATGCCCCGCAGTTGTCGGTTGGCTCGACGGCAGAGCTCGCGCAGTTGTTCGGCGCGCTGGCCCGCGGGGAGGTGGTGGACTATGCAGCAAGTCATCGGGTCCTCGGTTGGCTGTCACTGAACACTGACCTCTCGATGGTGGCCAGCGCCTTCGGCCTCGACCCGCTCGCGCACGGCAAGACCGACCACCAGCTGTCGATCGTGAACAAGACCGGTTCCAGTGCCGATGTGCGATCAGAGGTGGGCATCCTCCGCGGTCCGCGGACGAGTGTCGCCTATGCGGTGACACTGGCTTTCGATGATTCCGGCCTCGGCGAGCGGTTGACGGCGCTCGAGGCGATGCGCACTGTCGGCTACGACCTGCTGGACTACGTGCATTAGCTTCGCCCGGCTCGGCGACCCAGACGGTGCCGGGGGCTCACGCAGTGGCGATGTCGTCTCTGCGCTGATCGAGCGCGGCGGACCCCGGGGTGAGCCCGAACACCGCGTCGAGGCCATCGATGAATCTCTGCGCCTCACCCGCACCGGCCAGAGACCTCGCCTGCACCGCGGGCGTGTGCAACAGGACTCCGACCATGTGCCTCAGCGCCTGCTCACTCTGCTCGGACGAGTCGCCCCGGGCTCGCGCTCGTGCGATCTCGCTCTCCAGCAGTCCGAACATGTACTGGCGCAGCGCGACGATGGCGGGCGTCAGTTCCTGCTCGGCACTGACCGCGGCGAACTTGCGTGTCGCGCGATCCACGAGGGCACGCGCGTCGTCATGAGCGTTCAACTCCTCGAGCGGGGCATGGATGCGAATCGTCTCCAGATCCAGCAGGTCGACCCCCGGGACGCTCTGCACGTCGGGGTTGACATTGCGGGGCAGACCCAGATCGATGACCAGTTGATGGTCCGCGTCCGAGTCCCTGAAATGGGCGGCGGAGATCACCTGCTCCGCATTGGTGCAGGTGATGATCACCTGGCGTGCGGCGATGGTGCCGATGAGCGCCTCCGTCTCGATCAGAGCGAGGCCCCGCTCCGAGGCGAAGCGACGCCCACGGCCGGTCGGCGAATACACGGCGACATCGAGCGCACCGCGCTCACGCAGCGCCGCGAGACTGGCTCGAGCATAGGATCCCGTGCCGATCAGCAGGACGCCCGTGGCAGACCAGTCAGTGATGCGCGATTCCGCGAGGTCAAGCGCGAGGCGCACCAGCGAACGACCTGCGCGACCGAGTTCGGTCTTGTTCTTGATACTGCGGGAGGTCTGGGATGCGCGCTGGAACAGACGCTCCAACTCGGAGGAGGTCGTCCCGCGTTCCCGGGCACTGCTCAGGGCGCGGCGCACCTGCCCGGCGATCTCGCCTTCCCCCACGACGACGGAGTCGAGGCCGGCGGAGACGGCGAAGAGGTGCTCGGCGACCGCCGTTCCGGTGCGCACATCGATCTGCTCGCGCAGCGTCTCGGTATCGATGCCCGCGCCCGCCGCCGCCGCGCGCACGGTCGCATCGACGGCTGCGGCAGATGCCTCGGCCTGCTCGGAGGCGAGTTCAAGGTACGCCTCGAAGCGGTTGCAGGTGGCCAGCACCACGGCACCGCTGACAGCGGCATGGCCGGCGACCAGATCTCCGGCGAGGTCATCCGTGCTGAGGGACAGGCGCTCCAAGAGATCGAAACTGGCCGTTCGATGACTGGCGCTGACGCTGATGAGCACTAACACAGTCTAAAACCACTCCAGAGCTATTCGTGGACGGTGAGACGTGCGCAACGGCGCCGGTCCGCCGTTCCATGCCTCGTCCGTTTCACCCTGAGCCGGGACGATGGGACACTGGAGGGGTGTCCCTTGAGAAGCTTCCCGCCAACCACCCGTTGATCGATGGCCGCACCGCCGGCTCTGCCCTGATCACGACATATCGCGGTATCCGCGGTGACCGGCTGCCTGTCTGGTTCATGCGTCAGGCGGGGCGCTCGCTGCCCGAGTACCGTGAACTGCGGGTCGGCAACTCGATGCTCGAGACGTGTCTGACCCCGGAACTCGCGAGTGAGATCACCCTGCAACCGGTGCGGCGCCATGGTGTGGACGCCGGAATCTTCTTCAGTGACATCGTCGTGCCGCTGAAGCTCGCCGGGCTCGATGTTCAGATCGTGCCCGGGCGGGGTCCTGTCTTCGGCAGCGTGGTCCGCTCGGCCGCCGACGTTCGTGCCCTTCCGGACCTCGACCCGGCTGCGCTCGCACCAGTGGCGGCCGGCGTCGCGGCAACTGTCGAGCAGCTAGGCACCGTCCCCCTGATCGGCTTCGCCGGCGCGCCCTTCACGCTCGCTGCGTACATGGTTGAGGGCGGCCCGAGTCGGGACCATCTGGCCGCCCGTGGCATGATGCACGCCGACCCGGAGGCATGGGCCGGCCTGATGCGATGGACCGCCGGCGTCACCGGCGCTTTCCTGCGCGCGCAACTGATGGCCGGTGCGAGCGCCGCTCAACTCTTCGACTCCTGGGCGGGGGCGCTGTCGCTGGCCGACTACCAGCGCCACGTCGCGCCCGCAAGTGCGGCGGCGCTGGACGTGGTTCGGGACCTCGAGGTACCGCTCGTGCACTTCGGGCTGGGCACTGGGGAACTGCTGGCAGCGATGCGCGACGTTGGTGTCGACGCCGTCGGGGTCGACTACCGAATCCCGCTGGATACCGCGGTGGCTCGCCTCGGTGCCCATGTCACGGTGCAGGGCAACATCGATCCTGCGCTGCTCGCGGCGCCCTGGCCGGTGCTTGAGGCGCACGTGCGCGATGTCGTCGACCGTGGTCGCGCGGCCCGAGCCCATGTGGTCAACCTCGGCCACGGCGTCCCTCCCGACACTGATGCCGAGGTGCTGACCCGCGTCGTCGAGCTGGTGCACTCGCTGTGACAACCGCTTCATCCGATTCGCCCATCGAGCAGACCGAGGCGAGCGTCGCGGCCGAGCCCGAGCTGCGGCGCGCCGCCGTGATCGGCGGCGGCATCGCCGGTCTGACCGCGGCGCGTGACCTGGCCCGCGCAGGCTGGAGCGTCACGGTCTACGAAGCCAGCCGGAGACTGGGCGGGACGCTTGCCACGGAAACCCTCGATGGTCACCGCCTCGATGTCGGGGCAGAGTCGTTCGCGACCCGCGGCGGCAGTGTCGAGAGGCTGATCGCCGAACTGGGCTGGTCCTCCGAGGTGGTCGAACCGAACCCGACCGGGGCGTGGCTGCGCACGAGAAACGGCACCTGGCCACTGCCGGGAAATTCCCTGCTCGGCATCCCCGCAGAGCCGCTCAGCGCCGAGGTTGCCGCGATCATCGGCTGGCGGGCAGCGCTGCGCGCATGGGTTGATCGAATCCTGCCCGTGACCGGACGCCGCCCCACCAGCCTCGGCGAGCTCGTCCGAAAGCGGATGGGACAGCGAGTGCTCGATGATCTGGTCGTGCCGGTTGTCTCCGGGGTGCTTTCCGTGCACCCCGACGACCTCGATCCCAAAGTCGCCCTGCCCGGTATCTATCAGGCGATGACCCGCGCCGGCACGCTTTCGGGCGCCATCGCCCAGTTGCGGGGTGACGCGAAGCCCGGGTCCAACGTGCGCGGTTTCCGCGGCGGAGTCGCCGGGTTGGTGAGTATTCTCGCCGAAGACCTCGGGCGTCGCGGGGTGAGCGTGCTCACCGAGCACGCCGTCGCCTCCCTGACCGAGCTGCGTGATCAGGTTGACGCGATCGTGGTCACCGTGCCGGGCATCGACGGTCTCGGCAGGGTGCCCGAAGCCGCGCGCCGGACCAGCATCGTCAGCCTCGTGGTCGACAAGCCGGAGCTCGATGCTCACCCCCGCGGCACCGGAGTGCTGAGCGTCGACCCGGCCGTCGCGGCCAAGGCGCTGACGCATTCGAGCGCGAAGTGGCCGTGGCTCGCCGAGTCACTGCCACCGGGACGCCATGTGCTCCGGCTGAGCTACCGGGGTGATGGTGACTCCGGGGTCGACGGCTTCAGCGACGAGAAACTCGGCAGGCAGGCGGTCGCTGATGCGGCGATCCTGCTCGGGGTCCCGCTCGACACCCGGGAGGTGCTGGCGATGCATCGTGGTCGGTACTCGAGCGCCGTGGCGCAGCAGGTCGAGGTTCCCCGAGGCGTGGGCGCAATGGTGGTCTTCACCGGTGCGTGGGTCGCCGGGTCCGGCATCGCGGGGGTCGTCGCCCATGCCCGCCGCACGGTGTCCGAGCTGCTTGAGTCCGTCGCCGCCACTGACCAGGCCGTCTGAGACTCAGCGCCCGCCTGCCGCCGGCGAATTGGCTTCGGCGGCGGCGATCCTCGGGACTACGCTGGTGGGGACCGCAGAGGCGAAGGAGAGTACATGGCCAAGAAGTTCTACCTGGTCATCGGTTTCGTGCTCGGCTATGTGCTCGGTGCCCGCGCTGGTCGTCGACGGTACAACCAGATCAAGGCGGCAACTCGGGCAGTGTGGGGCAGCAAACCCGTGCAAAGCCGCATCCATCGGCTGCAGGATCTGGCCGGACAGGCGGGAACTCAGGCCGCGCACCTCTTCGGCACGAGAGCCGGGACGTTCGTGAACCGTTTAGTCGGCACCGAGGCTCCGACTGAGACTGCTTCGCCCACAGCCGCAGAGCCGACTGCCAAGCCGGCCGCCAAGCCGACTGCCAAGCCGGCTGCCAAGCCCGCCGCAAAGCCCGCCGCTGAGCCGACCGCTGAGGACTCTGAACGATGACTGGGCCGAGCGTCGGCGATGCGCCGAAGAAGCAGAGCCTGTTCGCCCTGCTGAACTCGCTGCCGACCCTGATCCGAACGCTCGTCAAACAGGAAATCGAGCTGATCAAGGCCGAGCTGATCGCCAAGCTCAAGGTGCTCGGAGTGGGTGCCGGGCTGATCGCGATCGCAGCGGTGATCACCCTGCTGCTGCTCGGCGTGCTGCTGACCTGGGCCTTCCTCGGTCTGGCCGCGGTACTGCCGCTCTGGGCAGCCGGGTTGATCATGAGTGTTTCCCTCGTCGTGATCATCGTCGTGCTCGTCTGGATCGGGGTGACCCGGATCAGGACCGTGGAGACCCTCGTTCCCGAGCGCAGTCTGGACAGCCTCAGGTCCGACGCGGATGTCATCACCGGAACAGCGAAGGGGACCGGGAAATGAGGGTCAAGGATTGGGAAGCGCTGACCGCGCAGACCCGGGCGGAACTGGGCCGGACGCTGGATGCGATCGAGGAGAAGTTCAACGTGCCGGTGCAACTGCGGCGAGGCGTCGCCAGCGCCCGGGCGAGCATGGCCAAGGATCCTGTGCCCTGGATTGTCGGGGCCGGGGTCGCGATGGTCGCGCTCACGAGCGCGGCTATAGCGGTCCTCCGGCTGAACAAGGACTGATCGAGCCACCGCGGGGAGGGTGACGATTTCGCCTCAGCCGTCGATGGATTGAGAATGGTCGTATGACACCTGAAGGTTCCCCGCTCGGTCCCTACACGCTGTGGGCGGTCTTCCGTCGACCCGCCGCCGATCGGCAGGTGCGCCCCGGTGCAGGACCGACCCTGCAGGAAGCGGTGGCCGCGGTTGAAGCGGCAGGTGCGCACGTCCGCGGCATCTACGATGTCTCAGGGCTGCGCAGCGACGCCGACCTGATGTTCTGGCTGCATGGCGCCAGCGCGGAGCTGCTGCAGTCATCGCTGCGCACCCTCCGCCGGTCAGCGCTGATCGCCGACCTCGAGCCCGCATGGAGTGCGCTGGGAGTTCACCGGGACGCGGAGTTCAACAAGCAGCACGTGCCTGGTTTCATGCGCGGTATCGCCCCCAAGCGCTGGATGACGATTTACCCCTTTGTGCGCAGTTACGAGTGGTATCTGCTGCCCGCCGAGGAGCGCGGTGCTCTGCTCGCCGAACACGGTCGGGCCGGCAGCGCATTCACCGGGGTGACCGCCAACACGGTCTCCTCCTTCGCTCTGGGTGATTGGGAGTGGCTGCTTCCGCTGGAAGCCGAGGAACTGACCGATCTGGTCGACATGATGCGCGAGTTGAGGGCGACCGGCGCCCGGCGCCACGTCCGCGAGGAGGTCCCGTTCTACACCGGTCGGCGGATCGGTGCAGACGAGGTGCCCGAGGTGCTCTCATGAGCCCTGCGACGAATCTTGGCCGGGTGCTGGGCGCGAGCGATGCCGCCGCCGACGGTGCTCCGTTCGTCGAGGAGCCCGTCGCCTACGACGCGATCCTGCTCGCGGGCTTCGGGGGCCCCGAGGGCCAGGCTGACGTCATCCCGTTCCTGCGCAATGTGACGGGGGGCCGTGGCATCCCCGAGGAACGCCTGGAGGAGGTCGCGCGCCACTATCGCCATTTCGGGGGAGTCAGCCCGATCAACGACCACAACCGCGAACTCAAAGCCGCGCTCGAGGCGGAGCTGGACCGTCGGGGTGTGGATCTTCCGGTGATCTGGGGAAACCGCAACTGGGAGCCGTACCTGGGCGAGGCGGTGCGCGCCGCCGCCGATGCCGGGCATCGACGCCTGATCGCGATCGCGACCAGCGCCTACAGTTCCTATTCGAGCTGCCGCCAGTACCGTGAAGACTTCGCGACGGCCTTGGCGGAGACCGGGCTCGGCGACGATATCCGGATAGACAAGGTGCGACAGTTCTTCGACCACCCCGGTTTCGTCACGCCGTTCATCGAGGGCGTGACCAGAGGACTCGGCCAGATCATCGAGGCGATGCCCGGCATCGACTGTGAGACCGAGGTGCGAGTGCTCTTCAGCACGCATTCGATCCCCGATGCGGACGCCGCCAGGTCGGGACCCCCGGAGCGAGGCTTCGGTGACGGCGGCGCCTACGCCGCGCAGCACCTTGCGGTCTCCGAGGTTGTCGCCACCGAGGCCGCACGCGCCTTGGAGCTGCACGCCCTCTCGTGGGATCTCGTCTACCAGTCCCGCTCGGGCCCGCCGAGCATGCCGTGGCTGGAACCCGATATCAACGACCGCATCGCGGAGCTCCCCGGCCTCGGCTACCGCGCGGTGCTGATCGTGCCGATCGGTTTCGTCAGTGATCACATGGAGGTGCTCTGGGACCTCGACAACGAGGCGATCGAGTCGGCGGCGGCGGCGGGCCTCCACGCGGTGCGGGTGCCGACCCCCGGCGTTCACCCGGCTTTCGTGTCGGGACTCGTCGATCTGGTTCTCGAACGTCGGGACGGCGTGCCAGTGTCCGAGCGCCCGGCCCTGACCGATCTCGGGCCCTGGTACGACGTGTGCCGACCGGGCTGCTGTGAGAACGCGCGCCTCGGGTTCCGGCCGGCCGTGGCCGGTGTGGTGCCGTGACGATTCGACTCGGTACCCGGGGCAGCGCGCTCGCCCTTGCGCAAAGCGGCTGGGTGGCGGATCGGATCGGCCAGACCAGCGGCGAGGACGTCGCGATCGTCAGCCAGCACAGCGAGGGTGACCTGATCAGCACTCCCCTTGCCCAGCTCGGCGGTACGGGGGTATTCGCCGCCAGCCTGCGGATGTCCCTGCTGGCCGGGCGCTGTGACATCGTGGTGCATTCCCTGAAGGATCTGCCCGTTGCCGACTATCCGGGTCTTTCGCTCGGCGCCGTGCCGTTGCGCGCGGATTCGCGGGACGCACTGTGCGCTAGACGCGGGTTCACTCTGGCGACGCTGCCGCACGGCGCACGGGTCGGTACTGGCTCGCCGCGTCGCGCCGCCGCTCTGCTTGCCCGCCGACCCGACCTTGAGATCCTAGCCATTCGCGGAAACGTCGACACCCGCCTGGCCCGGGTCAAGCAGGGGGATCTGCACGCCGTCGTCCTTGCTGCCGCCGGTCTCGACCGGCTCGACCGGCTCGACGCCGTGACCGAGTATTTCGACTTCGACACCATGCCGTCGGCACCCGGGCAGGGTGCGCTCGCGATCGAGCTGCTCAGTTCCGAGCTCGAGGAGGCGACAGCGCTGGCCGCCGCGGTCGCCTCGATCGATGATCCGGATGTCCATGTCGCCGTGGTCGCCGAACGGGCCGTGCTCGCGCGTCTCGAGGCCGGCTGCTCCGCTCCGATCGGCGCCGCGGCGACCGTGGCGGACGGCCAGATCACGCTGCGCGCGTCGGTCATCGCACCTGACGGTTCTCGCGTGATCACCCGCACGGGAACTGCCGCAGCCGGCGGTTCCGCGCGGGAGGCCGCGCGTCTGCTCGGTGAACGGATCGCTGACGAACTGTACTCGGACGGAGCCTCCGAACTCGTGGCCACGGAGGCAGTACGGTGACCAGACCGCTCGCCGGATGGCGCGTCATCGTTCCCCGCGGAGGCGAGTGGGGCGAACGGGTCGCCGCCGATCTGCGAGCCCACGGCGCAATCCCGACCATCGCGCCACTGATCAACTTCGCCCCGGCCGCAGATACCGAGGCTCTGACCCAGGCGCTCGAACGCCTCGCGCAGGGTGCCTACGACTGGGTGATCGTCACCAGCGCGACGACCGTTGATGTGTTCCTCGCCATGCGCGCCGTGATCCATCCCGACACCAACGTCGCAGCGGTCGGAGAGACCACCGCGGCAGCGCTGCAGGCGGCGGGCTACCGTTGCGATTTCGTGCCGACCAACGAGTCCTCGGCGATCGGATTGCTCACGGAACTGCCTCTCGGTGAGTCAGGCGGCCAGCGCATTCTGCTGCCGCAGTCGGAAATCGCGGACTCGAGCCTGGCCCGCGATTTCCAGGCGGCGGGGCACAATGCCGAACAGGTCACCGCCTACCGCACAATAGGGGTCGCGGCGCCGGACTCAGTGGTCGAAGCGGTCGCCGCTGGGGTATTCCGGGCGATTCTGGTCACCTCGGGCAGCGTTGCTCAGCAGGTGGAGGAGCAATTCAGGAACATCCCCGAGCAGACCCTGATCGTCGCGATCGGTCCGCGCACCGCGCACGACGCCCTTGCGCTGGGATTGCCCGTGGACCTGATCGCCCGGGAGCGTTCTTCGATGTCTCTGGTCGAGACGCTGGTCGAAGCAGCCAGGGAGAACCAATGAGCCCCTTCCCGAATGAGCGCCCGCGGCGCCTGCGTTCCACGCCGGCACTGCGACGCCTGGTCAGCGAGGTGCACCTGCAGCCGGCGCAGCTGGTGCTGCCGATGTTCGTACGGGAGGGTCTGAGCGAGCCGCTGCCGGTGCAGTCGATGCCCGGTGTCGTCCAGCACAGCCGCGAGTCTTTCCGGCGCGCGGTCGCCGATGCCGCCGCGCAGGGTCTCGGCGGGGTGATGATCTTCGGTGTCCCGTCCGTGCGCGATGCCCGCGGCTCCGGTGCTCTCGATCCCGACGGCATCCTCAATCTTGCGATCCGCGACGCCGTGGCAGAGGCCGGCGATGCCCTGGTCGTGCAAGCCGACCTGTGCCTGGACGAGTTCACCGACCACGGGCATTGCGGGGTGCTGACTGAGAGCGGAACCGTCGACAACGATGCCACGCTGGAGATCTATCAGCGGATGGCGCTGGCTCAGGCCGAGGCGGGAGCGGCGATACTGGGCCTCAGCGGCATGATGGACGGGCAGGTTGCCGCAGTCCGCAGTGCGCTGGATGGTGCCGGCTACCTCGACACCGCCCTGCTGGCCTATGCCGCCAAGTACGCTTCGGCGTTCTACGGTCCGTTCCGCGAAGCCGTGGATTCCCAACTCGCAGGGGATCGACGCAGCTACCAGCTCGATCCTGCGAACCGCCGCGAGGGTCGACGCGAGGCGAGTCTCGACATCGCCGAAGGTGCGGACATCGTGATGGTCAAACCGGCAGCCGGCTACCTGGACGTGCTGGCCGACATTGCCGCAACCAGTCCCATACCAGTTTGGGCATATCAGGTCTCCGGCGAGTACGCCATGATCGAAGCGGCCGCCGCGCACGGTTGGATCGATCGACGTCGGGCGATCGAGGAGAGCGTGATCGGGATTCGCCGGGCGGGTGCCGACGTTGTCCTGAGCTACTGGGCGAGCGAACTGGCCGGCTGGCTCTCCGCTCCCGCGCGGGCAGCGGGGCGAGAGCGCGGCGAGACAAGCCGATGAGCGAATCCGAATCCCTCTTCGCCAGAGCCCGGGCGGTCATCCCCGGCGGGGTCAACTCGCCCGTGCGCGCCTTCGGCTCTGTGGGCGGCACGCCCCGCTTCATCCAGTCGGCGCGCGGCGCATACCTGACCGACGTCGACGGCGTGGAGTACGTCGATCTGGTCGGGTCCTGGGGTCCGGCGATCCTCGGACACGCCCATCCGGAGGTTGTGGACGCGGTGATCAGGGCAGCGCAGCGGGGACTGTCCTTCGGCGCCGCCACGCCCGGTGAAGTCGAACTGGCCGAGCTGATTCAAGAGCGATTCTCGGTGGGCGGGGTGCGGCCGATCGAGCGCCTCCGTCTGGTTTCCACTGGCACCGAGGCCACGATGACGGCGATTCGACTGGCGCGCGGCGCAACCGGCCGGGACCTGCTGATCAAGTTCGCCGGGCACTACCACGGCCACTCCGACTCCCTGCTGGCCGAGGCCGGATCGGGGCTTGCGACCCAGGGTCTGCCGGGCTCGGCCGGGGTGACCGCGGCAACCGCCGCGCAGACTCTGGTGCTGCCCTACAACGACCTGGCCGCGGTGCGGGCGGCTTTCGCGGCGCACCCTGGTCGGATCGCCGCCGTCATCGTCGAGTCGGCGGCGGCGAACATGGGTGTCGTGGTGCCGGACCCCGGCTTCAACCGGGGGCTCTCGGAGATGACCCGGGCCGAGGGCAGTCTGCTGATCGTCGATGAGGTGCTGACCGGATTCAGGGCGGGCGCGGCCGGCTACTGGGGGATCGAGCAGCTGACCCAATCGGCGTACGTCCCCGACCTGATCACGTTCGGCAAGGTGATCGGCGGCGGCCTGCCGATCGCCGCACTCGGCGGTCGGGCTGAGCTGATGGATCAGCTGGCACCGCTGGGCCCCGTTTACCAGGCGGGCACGCTGAGCGGGAACCCGGTCGCGGTCGCCGCCGGGATGGCAACACTGCGCCTGGCCGATGCCGCCGTGTATCGGAGCCTGACCGGCACCGCCGACGCGGTCATCGACATCGTCTCGACGGCGCTCGGCGCTGAGGGTGTCGAACACACCGTCCAGCACGCGGGCACACTGTTCTCCTTCGCTTTCGGGGCGGAGGCACCGCGCAACTACGCCGAGGTCAGGCAGCAGCAGGCGCTTCGGTACCCGCCCTTCTTCCACGCATTCCTGGCCGCCGGTGTCTACCTGCCGCCCAGTGTCTTCGAGGCCTGGTTCGTCAGCGCCGCCCACGACGACGACACCCTCGCCCGCATCGCCGCGGCGGCCCCCGCCGCCGCGCGCGCCGCCGCCCGTGCTACCTGAGTTGCGGACTTTGGTGGTCTAGGCAGCCTCCAAACGCACGTTTTGGGACGAAAGTCCGCAACTCAGGTGGGGGTGACGATGAGGCGGCCGCGGATCTGGCCGGCGAGGAGCTGTTCGGCGGCGGGGATCGCCTGATCGAGGGTGATCTCCCGTGACAGGCTCGCCAGCAGCTCGCGGTCCAGGTCCGTCGCGAGCAGATCCCAGGCCTGGGCGCGCAGGCTCGCCGGCGCGTACACCGAGTTGATGCCGATCAGGCTGACAGCCCGCAGGATGAACGGCATCACCGTCGTCGGCAGCTCCGCGCCCTGAGCGAGGCCGCACGCCGCGACCACCCCGCCGTAGTTGGTCTGGGCGATCGCGGTGGCCAGAGTGGTACTGCCGACAGTGTCGATCACCCCCGCGAATCGTTGCGGCTGCAGGGGCCGGCCGCTTTGATTCAGCTCCGCCCGATCGATGATCTCGGTGGCACCGATTCGGTGCAGGTAGTCACGTTCTGAGCTGCGGCCGGTCGAGGCGACCACCCGGAAACCGCGCGCGGCCAGCAGGGCGATGGCGATGCTGCCGAGACCGCCTGCCGCCCCGGTGACGAGGATGTCCCCGGAGCGGGGTGTCACCCCACCGCGCTCGAGGGCGCAGACCGCGAGCGCAGCCGTGAAGCCGGCAGTGCCGATCATCGCGGCCTGCCGGGTGCTGATCGAGTCCGGCAGGCGGACAGGCCAATCGGCGTCGACCCGCGCCCGCTCGGAGAGGCCCCCGCTGTGCGTTTCGCCGATGCCCCAGCCGTTGACCGTGACCCGGTCACCGGTCCGCCAGAGCGGGGAGCCGGAGCCGGTGACCGTGCCGGCAAGATCGATCCCCGCGATCAGCGGATGGGAACGGATCACGCCGGGCCTTCCGGTCAGCGCCAGAGCATCCTTGTAGTTGAGGCTCGAGTACTCGACGGCGATCGTGACCTCGCCCTCGCCGAGCAGATCGTCGTCGACCTGCTCGAGGGCGGTGACGGGGCCGTCATGGGTTTCGCGGACGACGATGGCGCGGAAAGTCATAGCCCGAGCCTATGTCCCCGGCTTCCACCGACTGAAGAGGTCTTTCACGCTCGAATCGGAACGAACAGTTCGAGCACGAGCATTCTTGGTACGGCGCCAGAACGCCGATTCAGTGCGCGACTTGCCCGGCGGCAAGGGCATGTTCGGTGCAGCGAACACTCCCGGCGTGCTCTGAGCAGCTGACGAAGAGGGCACGGCACGACGGGTCGACACAATTGTGCACGGAACTGCTGGGTATGCCGCAGCTCACACAGCGGCCGATCATCGTCGCCTCCGGGCTGAATTCGATTGCGCCGCGTCGGTCGAAGACGTACAAGGAGCCTTCCCACAGTCCGCGATCACCGAAGGTCTCGCCGTAGCGAATGATGCCGCCATCGAGCTGGTACACCTCGCTGAAGCCGCGGTTGATCATCAGCGAACTCAGCACCTCGCAGCGGATCCCGCCCGTGCAGTAGGTCACGACTGCTCGCCCCTTCAGGGAGTCGTACTTGCCGCTGTCGAGTTCGGCGACGAAATCGCGGGTGTTGGCGACATCGGGCACCAGTGCGCCGCGGAACCGACCGATCTCCGCTTCGATGGCGTTGCGGCCGTCGAAGAACACCACGTCGTCGCCGCGTTCAGTCACCAGTTCATGCAGAGCCGTCGGGCTCAACCGGGTACCCCCTCCGATCACGCCGCCGTCACCCACCCGCAGTTCGCTGGGCGCGCCGAACGAGACGATCTCGTCCCGGACCCTGACGGAGAGTCTCGGGAAGTCGACGCTCCGACCGCTGGCGTCGAGACCGGTGCCATCACTCCACTTCACGTCCAGATTCGTGAAAGCGGGGTGATCGCGGGTTCTGCGCAGATACCGCTTGACCTGGCGGATCTCCCCACCGAGAGTGCCGTTGATGCCGTCCCGCGAGAGCAGGATCCGGCCGCGCAGGCCTAGCGACTCGGCCAGATCGCGCTGCCACACCTGGATCGCCACGGGGTCGGCGAGCGGCGTGAAGGCGTAGAACAGCAGGATCTTGGGAATGGCCACCAGCCGATGTTACCGTCGCACGGATGCGCTTGCGTGGCTAGGCTGGGCGCACTCGAGGAGTGGAGCAGCGATGTTCGATTACGACCCGTATGCCCGGCTGGATCCGGTGGCGACCTTCACGGTCCGCAGCGCGGACATCATCGACGAGGAACCGCTGCCGATCGAACAGCTCAGCGCTGGCTTGGGCGGTCGGGATCGCTCCCCGCAGCTCAGTTGGTCGGGGGCGCCCACCGGCACTCGGAGCTACGCCGTAACCGTGTTCGACCCCGATGCGCCGACCGCCTCTGGCTTCTGGCACTGGGCCGTGTACAACATCCCCGCGGCGGTGACGCAGTTGCCCGCCGGTGCCGGGACCGCCGATTCGGCTCTGCTGCCCGAGGGGGCGATCACCCTGCCCAATGAGCTGCGCCGAGCCGAGTACTTGGGCGCCGCGCCGCCTCGGGGCAGCGGAACGCACCGATATTACTTTGTGGTGCACGCGGTTGACGTGCCGAGTCTCGACCTGCCGGCAGGCTGCACTCCGGCAGTTCTGGGGTCCGCCCTGCACCGCCACACGCTGGGTCGAGCGATCCTGATGGCGACCGCCGAGAGCACCTGACGGTGGTCACCGTCCCTCCGGTGCCCTCCTGTCTCCTGGGCACGGCCCGCGTCGATGGTGGGAGTGTGTATACAGGACGCGGAAAGAGATTGCGGATTCTTGGGATTCGGCGCAAGATGGTGCTTGTTTTGTATACATTCCCGGATCATGGAGGTCGGCGTGGCTGCTCCCCTGCGGGCCGGTGACCGGGCATACCAGACTCTGCGCACCGAGATCGTCGAGGGAGCTCTCGCTCCCGGAGCCGTGCTGCTGGAGGTGGAACAGGCCACCCGCCTCGGGGTGTCCCGCACCCCGCTGCGCGAAGCGCTCTCCCGCCTGAACGGCGACGGACTCGTCACTTCCCAGTCCGGCCGGGGGATGGTGGTCAGCCCGGTTTCGCTCGCCAACATCACCGAACTCTATGAGGTTCGCCAAGCGCTTGAGCAGCAGGCGGCCAGGCTGGCGGCAAGCCGTCGCGACCCCCAGGTGTTCGTTGCACTCGCGGCGGAGTTCGCGCTCGCCCCGCAGCTTCTTGAGCGCGGAGACGGTGGCGTCGACGCCTACTACGAGCTGATCGCCCGCTTCGATGCGGCCGTCGATCTTGCGGCAGGCAATTCCTATCTGGTCGCCGCCCTCGGCGCCGTTCGCACTCATCTGGCGCGGGCCCGCCGTTTGGCAAGCAGTAACCCGGAGCGGCTGCTCGCTGCCGCCGGCGAGCATGCGCTGATCATCGACGCGATCATCGACGGCGACGCCTCCCGAGCCGCCCATGCCACCCACCTGCACCTGCACCAGAGTCTGATCAGCGCCCGCGCGGCGACTCAGGCCGCCCTGACCCCCACCGCGGAATCCGCCGCATAATCGAAAGGCAGCAATGTACGTTCATCCCGTTCGGGTTTACCGGAGCCAGGAAAACCTGCCTCGCGAGCAGCAACTGGCGTGGAAGCTCGCCGAGGTTGCCGCGGACCCTGTCGAGGTGACGCAGGAAGTCACGGATATGGTGATCAACCGGATCATCGACAATGCCGCGGTCGCCGCGGCGAGCCTGACCCGCAAGCCGGTCAGCGCCGCGCGTGACCAGGCCCTCGCCCACCCCGTGACAACGCACGGGTCCGGAGCCACGATTCTCGGTGCCGATGCCGCTCGTCGCAGTTCGCCGGAATGGGCGGCCTGGGCGAACGGTGTCGCGGTGCGCGAACTCGATTACCACGACACCTTCCTCGCCGCGGAGTACTCCCACCCCGGTGACAACATTCCGCCCATCACCGCCGTCGCCCAGCACCTCGCCGCCGAGCGCGGACTGACCGGCCGCGAGCTGATCCGGGGCATCGCCACCGGATACGAGGTGCAGATCGATCTGGTGAAGGCGATCAGCCTGCACGAACACAAAATCGACCATGTCGCACACCTCGGCCCCAGTGCCGCGGCCGGAATCGGCACCCTGCTCGGCCTTGATACCGCGACCATCTATCAGGCGATCGGCCAGGCACTGCACACCACCACGGCCACCCGGCAGTCGCGCAAGGGCGAGATCTCGTCATGGAAGGCGCACGCCCCCGCCTTCGCCGGGAAGATGGCGGTCGAAGCCGTCGATCGGGCGATGCGCGGTGAGACCAGCCCGACCCCCATCTACGAGGGCGAGGACGGCGTTATCGCCTGGCTGCTCGGCGGTCCCGAAGCCCGCTACGAGGTGCCGCTGCCCGAGGCAGGCGAGGCCAAACGGGCGATCCTGGACAGCTACACCAAGGAGCACTCGGCCGAATACCAGGCGCAGGCGTGGATCGACCTTGCCCGAGCACTGCATCACGACCACCCGGAACTCGTCGGCCCCGAGGGCGCCGATCGGGTCTCCCGCATCGTGCTGCACACCTCGCACCACACGCATTTTGTGATCGGATCCGGGGCGAACGACCCGCAGAAGTACGACCCGACCGCCTCGCGGGAGACCCTCGACCACTCGATTCCCTACATCTTCACGGTTGCCCTGCAGGACGGCGCCTGGCATCACGTCGATTCGTACTCGCCCGCCCGCGCCAGCAGGCCGGACACCGTAGCGCTGTGGAACAAGGTGACCACCGAGGAGGACGCCGAGTGGACCCGGCGCTATCATTCGATCGATCCGGCCGAGAAGGCTTTCGGCGGTCGGGTGGAGATCGACTTGGCCGACGGCGGGCGCATCGTCCGCGAGATCGCGGTCGCCGACGCGCACCCGCTCGGTGCCAGACCCTTCGCCCGAGCCGACTACGTGCACAAGTTCCGCCAACTCGCAGAGGGGGTTCTTGAGCCCGAGGAGATCGCCCGCTTCCTCGAGCTGGCCGAGCGGCTGCCGGACCTGGCTCCACACGAGATCGCCGGTCTGACGATCACTGCGCGGCCCGGTCTGCTGGCCTCGGTTGCCCCGACCCGAGGAATCTTCTGATGCTGTACGCCCAGACCAGTGCCGCCGAGAAGCGAGCCGAGTTGCGCGCTTCGCTCGCCAGTGGGATCCTGCACCGGTTTCCCGGAGCCTTCAACCCGCTGTCGGCTCGATTGATCGAGCAGAAGGGCTTCGAGGGTGTTTACATATCCGGTGCGGTGATCTCGGCCGATCTGGGCCTGCCGGACATCGGCCTCACCACGCTGACCGAGGTGGCCGCCCGCGCCCAGCAGATCGCCAGGATGATCGACGTGCCGGCGATCGTCGACGCCGACACCGGCTTCGGGGAGCCGATGAACGTTGCCCGCACGGTGCAGACCCTCGAAGATGCGGGTGTCGCCGGGCTGCACATCGAGGACCAGGTCAACCCCAAGCGCTGCGGTCACCTCGACGGCAAGCAGGTTGTCGACACCGCGACCGCGTTGCAGCGGATCCGTGCCGCCGTCGACGCACGTCGGGACCCCAACCTCCTGATCATGGCTCGCACGGATGTGCGCGGAGTGGAGGGTCTGCCCGCCGCGATCGACCGGATCAAAGCCCTCGTCGATGCCGGCGCGGATGCGGTATTCCCGGAGGCAATGGCCGATCTGTCGGAATTCGAGGCGGTCCGCGCAGCGGTCGAGGTGCCGATCCTGGCGAACATGACCGAGTTCGGCAAGAGCGAGCTGTTCACGACGCAGCAGCTCGAGGACGTCGGCATCAATATCGTGATCTTCCCGGTATCACTGCTGCGGCTGGCGATGGGTGCCGCCGAGCGTGGTCTCGACACGATCAGTCGAGAGGGCTCGCTGACCTCGCTGCTTCCGGAGATGCAGCACCGATCGGAGCTCTACACGCTCCTCGACTACGAGGCGTACAACACCTTCGACTCGGGGATCTTCAATTTCAGCATTTCCGAGCGCTGACCGGACCCGCGAAACCGGCAGATCACGAACCGCACGCAGAGGAGCGCAATGAGCGACAACAACCCGCAGGTATTCAAGGGACTCGTCGGGGTGGTGGCTGACACTACCGCGATCTCCAAGGTCAATCCCGAGACCAACTCACTGCTGTACCGGGGCTATCCGGTGCAGGAGCTCGCGGCGAGCTGCACCTTCGAGGAGGTCGTCTATCTGCTATGGCACGGTGAGTTGCCCGATGAGCGGCAACTCGCCGAGTTCGAGAGCCTCGAGCGATCCCTTCGGCACCTCGACCATGCCGTCAAGCGCATCGTCGACGACTTGCCCGAGACGGCGCATCCCATGGACGTCGTGCGGACCGCGGTGAGCGTGATCGGTGCACTGGATCCGCAGACCGCTGACGCCAGCCCGGTGGCCAACCTCGCCAAGTCGATGCGTCTGCTCGCCCAGTTGCCGGCGATCGTCGCCTATGACCAGCGGCGTCGGCACGGCCTCGAACTGGTGGAGCCGCGGGACGACCTCGGCTACTCGGCCAACTTCCTCTGGATGACGTTCGGCGATCTGCCGGAACTGCCCGTGGTCAGCGCGTTCGACATCTCGATGATCCTGTATGCCGAGCACTCATTCAACGCCTCCACCTTCACCGCCAGAGTCGTCACCTCGACGCTCTCCGACCTCTACTCCGCGGTCACGGCGGCCATCGGTGCCCTCAAGGGGCCGCTGCACGGCGGTGCGAACGAAGCCGTGATGCACATCTTCGATGAGATCGGCGTTGGGCCGGGCGCTCCCGAGCGGGTATCCGCCTGGCTCGACAGAGCACTGGCGGAGAAACGAACGATCATGGGGTTCGGGCACAGGGTCTACAAGAACGGCGACTCCAGGGTGCCGACCATGGAGAGCGCGTTCCTCAGTCTCACCGATTACTACGATCGGCCGGACATGGCCGAGCTCTACCGGGCGCTGCGGGATGATTTCGTGGCTCGGAAGCGTATTCACCCCAACCTCGACTACCCGTCCGGGCCGGCTTATCACCTGATGGGCTTCGACACCCCGACCTTCACGCCGTTGTTCGTCGCCGCCCGAGTTGCGGGCTGGACGGCGCATATCGCTGAGCAGCTCGCGTCCAATGCACTGATTCGACCGCTGTCGCTCTACAACGGGCCCGACGAGCGCCATCTGGGTTGAGGGCGTCAGCGCTCGAGCACGGCCATCGCCGCGGCGAAGCCGCCGAGCCCGCTGATCCCGCCGCCGCGCCGGGCGCCGGCCCCCGCCAGCAGTACGCGCTCGTGGGTCGTCTCGACTCCCCAGCGCTGGGCGGCGGTGGCGAGGTCGGCATCGTCCTCGACGAATGGCCACGCCAGCGGGCCGTGGAAGATGTTGCCGCCGCTCATGCCAAGGGAGGCCTCCAAGTCCCGGGTCGTCCGGGTCTCGATGCAGGGCGCGCCGTCAGCATCGGTCAGCAGCAGGTCCTCGATCGGTTCGGCGAGCACCGAGTTCACCGACGCGAGTGCCGCATGCTGGAGCCGCTGGCGCATAGCGGAGTTGTTCTCTGCGCTCAGCAGGCGATCCGGAACGTGCAGTCCGAACAGGGTCAGGGTCTGTGCGCCGGAGTCGCCCAGTTCGGCACCCAGAATCGACGGATCGGTCAGACTGTGGCAGTAGATCTCGCAGGGCAGCGGCGCAGGCGCCTCGCCGGAGTTCGCCGCCAGCCAGGCATCGTCCAACTGCTGGTAGCCCTCGTTGACGTGCAGGGTTCCGCTGAAGGCGGCAGTCGGGCTGACGCTTCCGTCGCGCAGTCGCGGAAGTCGCCGCAGCAGCAGGTTGACCTTCAACTGCGCGCCTTCGGCTCTGGGCGGGGCGGCCGAGGCCGCCCCGCCGGCCACCATGAGGCGATCCAGCACCTCGGGAGTGACCGCGGCCAGCACGCGCTGCGCGCCGACGCGGTGCTCGGCGTCGCCGTGCCGGTAGCCGATCTCGCCATCCGGGCTGATCATCGTCACCTCGGCGTCCGTCACAATCGAAGCCCCGGCGGCTCGCGCGGCCTGATTCAGCGCTCCCGACACCGCACCCATGCCGCCGACCGGTACGTTCCAGTCGCCGGTGCCGCCGCCGATCAGGTGGTACAGAAAGCAGATGTTCTGCTGCAGCGATGAGTCATGCGCGCGGGAGAATGTACCGATCAGAGCATCGGTCAGCACGACCCCGCGAACCAGATCATGCTGGATTCTCTCCTCGATGACCTCGCCGATCGGTCGCTCGATCATGGCGGCCCAGTCAGCCTCCGCGTCGACCAGTCGCCGCAACTCCGAGCGCCTCAGCAGTGGCTCGGTCATCGTCGGGAACACCCGCGCAGCCATCCTCCCGGTGCGCCGGTAGAACGCGCGGAACCGCTCGTACTCGGAGTCACGGCCGGTCAAGGCGCGGAAGCTCTTGGCGGTTGCCGCCTCGTTGCCGTTGTCGACCAGCAGCCCCCGGCCTGCTGCGGAGAACGGATCGGGCGTGTAGGAGGAATACCGCCTGCGTCTCAGTTCGATCGGCAGTTGCAGATCATCGATGATCCGTTGCGGCATCAGGCTGACCAGGTACGAGTACCGTGACAACCGCGCATCCATGCCTGCAAATGCATATGAGGAGATCGCCGCACCGCCGACTTGGCCGGAACGCTCAAGGACCAGTACCCGCTGCCCCGCCGCGGCCAGATAGGCGGCGGCGGTCAGCCCGTTGTGGCCACCGCCCACGATGACGGTGTCCCAGCCGGCGCTCATGGGGTATCCCTGGGCAGCAGCTCGCCCGGCGGCACAGCGCCGCTGAGCCCAAGCGAGTGCAGGATCTGTTCGGATATGTCCGTCAGCCGCTGCCGGTTCTCGAAGCTAAGGGTGTCGAAAAAGTACTGCTCGATGGCGCCGCTGTAGAGCCGGGTGGCTGCGAGCACGGCGCGGCGGCCGGCCCGCGTCAATTCCAGATTGGTGCCGCGGGCGTCGGTCGCGCAGTGCACCCTTGCCACCAGTCCGCGACGTTCCATTCGTGAGGCGAGGTGGGAGAGGCGGCTCTTCTCCCAGTTGATCAGACGGCCGAGATCCCCAAGCCGGACGGAGTGCTCAGGGCTGCTGAAGAGCGCCAGCAGCACCTCGTACTCCGATCCGGAGAGCTCGGTGCCGCTCAGTGATCTCTCCAGTGCCCGATCGAGCTGCCTTCGCATCGTGAAGAAGGTGTGCCACTGCTGCCACTCCTCCTTGCTGCGGGTGTCGCCTCCAGCCATTTCCGAAGTTTATCCAATGGGCGGGGATGTTCCTCGACCGCTTGCCGCCGGCCGCCGTGGCAGGACGGTTCGGTGGATATCGCGGGGTAGCCTTATGCAATGATCTGGCCTTTGCGGATGCCGGTGCCGAGTTCCTCGGCTTTCGACCGACCCCCGGTGACCCGCGTTCGGAATCCCTGACTTCCAGACCCGATCATCTGTCCAGAGGACCCGTCGTGACCCTTTCTGAGCGTTCCACCGTCGCGGAGATCGCCGATGAGGCAGTGCGCCTCGCGCGAGACTGGTTCGACCAGGCGAAGGGAGCCGAAGAGCACCCGACGGCTCGGTTGCTCTCGGCGATACTCGCAGAACCCGGTGGCCTGGGGTTCATCCTCGGCTTCGTGGACCGCGTGGTGCGACCCGAGGATCTGATCGTGGCCGGGCTGAACCTGCATCGACTCTCGCGTACCGTGCCGAGGGCACTGCCGCCGCGATACCGTCTGGCCCTGCGCGTCGGCGGTTTCTTCGCGCTCGGACTGCCGTGGATCGTCGTGCCGATCGCCCGGCGGGTGATGCGGCGGCTGGTCTCGCACCTGATCCTCGACGCGGAGCCGGCGGGGCTCGGCGAGCGGCTCGGCGAACTGCGCGCGTCGGGGAGCACCCTGAACATCAATCTGCTCGGCGAGGCCGTTCTCGGCCACGCGGAAGCCCGGCGGCGCCTCGATGGCACGATCGCGCTGGTCGAGCGCGAGGACGTCGACTACGTCTCGGTCAAAGTGTCGGCAATTGCCAGCCAGATCTCGATGTGGGCCTTCGATGATACGGTGCAGCGCATCGTCGCCGAACTGATGCCGCTGTACGCCGCAGCGCGTGCCAGCGATCACACTTTCGTCAACCTCGACATGGAGGAGTATCGCGACCTCGACCTGACCGTCGCGGTCTTCGAACGGCTGATGAAGGAGGCGGAGCTGGCGGATCTCGAGATCGGCATCGTTCTGCAGGCATACCTTCCTGACTCGGTCGCCGCACTCGAGACCCTGACGGAGCTGGCACGCCAGCGTAAAGCCGCAGGCGGAGCCGGCATCAGGATCCGCATCGTCAAGGGTGCCAACCTCGCAATGGAGCGGGTCGACGCCGCCCTGCACGGCTGGCCGCAGGCGCCGTGGCCGACCAAGGTGCTCACCGATGCCAACTACAAGCGACTGCTGACGCGCGCGCTCACGCCCGAGCGCACCTCGGCCGTGCGCATCGGCGTAGCCGGTCACAATCTGTTCGACATCGCCTTCGCCTGGCTGCTCGCAGAGCACCGCGGGGTGACCGGGAGCATCGAGTTCGAGATGCTGCTGGGCATGGCCACCGCTCAGGCCCGGGTGGTCAGCGCACAGGTGGGCGGGATTCGCCTATACACGCCCGTGGTTCCCCGGATCGAGTTCGATTCGGCGATCAGTTATCTGGTGCGCCGACTCGAGGAGACCGCCGCCGAGTCCAATTTCCTGTCCGCGATCTTCGATCGTGCCGCTGACGAGGAACTGTTCGCCCGCGAGGAGGCGCGGTTCCGAGCCGCTGTCACCGAACTGTCGGCAGGGCGTGACGTGCAGCCGCGCCGAAATCAGAATCGCCTGCTGGCCCAGCCGGAGAGCGCACTGCCGCGCCGCTTCAGCAACGAGCCGGACACCGACTCCGCGCTTGCAGTGAACCGAGCATGGGGCCGCGCGGTTCTCAAGCGCGCGGCCGACTCGCAGCTGGGTGTCGACACGATCCGGGCTAGTCGGATCAACTCGGTTGCCGAGGTCGAGGCGCTCTATCAGTACCTTGGCGTGCAGCATTCGGGCTGGGCTGGGCAGAGCGCCGAGCATCGTGCTGCCGTCCTCGGCCGGGCGGCCGAAGGGCTCGCCAGCCGCCGTGCCGAGTTGATCGAGGTGATGGTGTCCGAGACGGCCAAGACCATTTCCGAGGCTGACACCGAGGTCAGCGAAGCGATCGACTTCGCGCGTTACTACGCGGTGCAGTCACTGGAACTGTGGTCCGTGCCCGAGGCGCGTTTCACCGGCGCGGCCATCACGCTGGTCGCACCGCCATGGAATTTCCCGGTGGCGATTCCGGCGGGCTCGGTACTGGCGGCGCTGGCCACCGGCAGCACCGTCGTGTTGAAGCCGGCGCCGCAGGCTGTCCGCTGTGCTGCGGTGCTCTGCGAGGCGCTCTGGGCCTCGGGCGTTCCGCGCGAGGCCCTCGCCCTCGTCGACGTGCAGGAGGGTCCCCTCTCTCAGGCCTTGGTTTCGCACCCCTCGGTCGACCGGGTGATTCTGACCGGAGCCTGGCAGACGGCCCGATTGTTCCGTTCCTGGCGCCCCGAGTTGGCGCTGCTGGCCGAGACCAGCGGCAAGAACGCGATCGTCGTCACCCCCAGCGCGGACTACGACCAAGCAGTCGCCGACATCGTGCGCAGCGCTTTCGGGCACGCGGGTCAGAAATGCTCGGCCGCCAGTCTGGTGATTCTGGTCGGCTCGGTCGCCAGGTCGAAGCGCTTCCGCACCAAGCTTATCGACGCGGTGACCTCGCTGCGGGTCGGTTACCCGGATGATCCGAGCATTGCGGTGCCGCCGCTGATCGAGGCACCGAGTGGCAAGCTTCGCGACGGACTGACGACGCTTGACCCCGGCGAGAGCTGGCTGATCGAGCCGCGCCGAGTGGACGACTCGGGCAGGCTCTGGTCGCCGGGTATCCGAGTCGGCGTCCTGCCCGGCAGTGCATTTCACACGACCGAGTACTTCGGCCCGGTGCTGGGAATCATGACCGCTCGCACCCTTGACGGCGCGATCGCTCTGCAGAATGCGACCGCTTATGGTCTGACCGCCGGCCTGCAGAGCCTTGACCCCGATGAGATCAGCCGCTGGCTGGCGACGGTGGAAGCCGGCAACCTCTACGTCAACCGCGGTATCACCGGGGCTATCGTGCAGCGTCAGCCCTTCGGCGGCTGGAAGCGCTCCGCCGTCGGACCCGGCGCCAAAACGGGCGGTCCCAACTACCTGGCGGCACTCGGCGAGTGGTCGCCGATTCCGCAGGGGCCCGCCCGGGTGCTCTCACTCGCGGGCATCGGCGATGATGTCGCCGGCGTGATCAGCGTTTCCGCCCCGCACCTCACTCTCGAGTCATACAGCATTCTGCGAACCTCGGCACTCAGTGATCAGGAGGCATGGCTCGGCGAGTTCGGTCTGGCCCGCGACATCAGCGGGCTGGGCCTCGAGCGCAATGTGTTCCGTTACCGGCCCGTGCCAGCGGTGATCCGGCTGGCCGAGAGCGGCAGCATCGTCGACCTCATCCGCTGCGTGCTGGCCAGCCGTCGCGCCGGGTCGACAGTGTCCGTGACCAGCGGCGTGCCCATCCCCGGGGATCTGGCCGACGCCCTCACGAGTGTGATGCCCGGGCACAGCGGTGAGGTACTGGTCGAGAGCGACGAGCACTTCCTTGCCCGGGCGCGAGCGGGAGGACTCCGCGACGGTCGCCTCCGCCTGATCGGCGGCGATGCGGATGCATTCGCGCGTGCAGTTGACGGTGCGACAGAGCCGACCGTTTACTCGGGACCGGTCACCGCCTCGGGACGCATCGAGATGCTGCCGTTCCTGCGCGAACAGACGGTCAGCATCACGGTCCACCGTTTCGGCAATCCCGACCTCGATTTCGCCGGACTGGTCGTCTAGTCGGTACCTCGCGGTAGCTGTTCCGCGTCACGCCGAGTTGGTGACCAGCGCGATCATTGTGCTGCTGGTGCTGGCAGCTTCTCGAGAACTTCATCGTGACTCTTGAATTGATTTCGCAGAACTACTAGGTTCAGGGTTGGGGGGAGCTATCCCTGCAACCGTTCGCTCCTATGGCGTGGTGGGGCGGTGTTCTGATTTCCGCAGCTTCTCAAGGGAATGTTATGCGTCAGAAATACCTGTTCCGGGTCACCGCCGGCATCGTGGTTGCACTCATTGCCGTGCCGGTCGGCGGTTTTCCCGCTCTCGCAGTCGTCGCGCCCCAGGCGGTCGATGTGGTGGGTGCCTTGGCCGCGCCCTGCGGCGACGTAGAGTCCGTGTTCGTGAGAGGTTCCGGGGAAGCGCTCAATGACGTTGAAGCCGATCGTTTCAATGATCAGCTGCGGTCGCGGGTTGACCCTGCCGTGAGTCGTCACCACTACGAACTCGGGAGCGAGAGCATCGGCGGCGAGCTGTACCAGGCCGTCGACGTCGGCGGCGACAGCTGGAACAACTTCTGGCACAGTATCGGCGCCGCCATGTCCGCCGGCGGAGCTTTCGCGTACGGCGGCAGTGTCGACTCGGGGGTCGCCGAACTCAGCACCTATTTGACTGAGCGCGCGGCGCTGTGTCCGGCGGCGGTGTTCGTCCTCGGTGGGTTCTCGCAGGGCGCCCAGGTCATCGGAGAGACCTACAGCGAAGCGCTGCCGGACGTGCTTCGCCAGCGCATCGCCTACCAGGCGCTCTTCGGGGATCCCAAGCTGCACCTTCCTGAGGGGGAGGGCAGCAGTCCGCTGGCGTGCCGCGGTGAGGGGTACTCGGCCTGGCGTTCCGGTGTTCAGAGCTGCAGGGTGGCCGAGGGCGCGCTCGGAGCCCGGAAGCCCTACCTGCCCGCCGGATTCGAATCCAGAACGGGCACCTTCTGCCACAACGCCGACTTCGTCTGCGGATCATCGCCGTTCTTCTGGGACGGCAATGGCCACAACACTTACGCGGATCCGGGCAACGACATTGACGCCGCTGTGGCTGAGATCACGGGCCGATTGACGGCGGCCTTCCCGGCGGGCGAATGGGTCGACGCCAGCGGTGACCGCCCCGGTATCCAGACCGCACCGGCGAGCGAGCAGAGTCGCCCGGCAGCGGTCATCCGCCAGCCCTATTACTACGCCCAGCCGGGCCAGCAGGTGACTTTCGACGCGTCCGCGTCGTATGCTCCCGACGCCCGGGCCACCATCTACGAATGGGATTACAACGGTGATGGCGTGTTCGAGGAGGCTACGGCGGGCCCCATCACCACCCACACTTACGCGCAAGCTGTCGACGGGGTGGTGGAGTTGAGGGTCACGGATTCGTCTGGGGCCGCTTCCTATGCGTCGACTCGCCTGCATATCGGGACGAGCCTCGACAGCAGCTTCCCGACGGCACCGACTGCAGTCACGGTGCGTCGCACATCCTCCGGCAGCGACGGCTCGGTCACGGTGAACTGGACGTCGGCAGATCCGAGTGTCCACCGGTGGGGTCTCACCGTCGACGGCTTCCCCGTCGGCATGGTCGAGGGGGGCACCCGCTCAGCCGTGATCGCTGACGTTCGCTTCGATCAGGGTGTCGAAATCGGCGTGGTCGGATTCAACAGCAAGGGGGGGATCGGCGCTGCGGCCAGCGTGCCGCTGGCGGCTTTGCCCGCGATGAGTCGTTCCGTCGACCCTCGGGCCACGGCCGATTCGGCACTGACTGCTGGCAGGACTCAACAGCGGCCGGGCGATCGCGTTGACGTTCAGATGTGGCGGCGACCCCGGTCTCGGCGTGATTGCCGACCTACCCAGGGCACTCGTCGGCCACGGCTTACGAGTGCGGGCCGGGTACGGCGGCGAGGGCCCGCTTGGCGATCTGGAGGGCCGTGGCGGCGTCAAGGCCCAGCGCCGAGACCGTCGCCGCATATTCTGCGGCCGCCGATTCAGCGCGCTGTCGCGGTAAGTGGCCGGCGGCGATGAACGAGCCGGCACGGCCGCGGGTCTCGATCACGCCCTGCGCCTCGAGCTCGCGGTAGCTGCGGGCGACCGTGTTGGTGGCCAGGCCCAGCTCCCGGGACAGTGCTCGGACAGTGGGAAGTCGACTGCCGGCCGCCAGCGCCCCGCTCGCCGCCGCCATCGCCACCTGTGCACGCAGTTGTTCGAACGGTGGCACCGCCGAGTCGTGATCGATTGCGAATGCGAAGCCCATCAGCGGCTCAGGCGGGCGTCCGGTTGATCAGCCGGGAGAGCACAATCGCACTGTTGGTGCGGTCGACGTTGGGTGCGATCCGCACCCGCTCGAGGGCGTCCTCCAGACTGCGGATGTCGCGCGAACGCATGTGCAGAATCGCGTCGGCGTTGCCTGTCACGGTGCCGGCATCGACGACCTCGGGCACGGCCGAGAGGATACGGCGCAACTCATCCGGCGAGACGGTGCCGCGGCAGAAGACCTCAACGTAGGCTTCGGTCCCGTAGCCCTCGACGGCGGGATCGACCTGGATCGTGAAACCGCGGATCACCTGGTCGGCGACCAGGCGATCTACCCGGCGCTTGACCGCAGACGGACTGAGTCCGATCACGGCACCGATCTCGCCATAGGCAGCGCGGGCGTTCTGGCGCAGCAGGTCGATGATTCGGTGATCCAGTGCGTCCATTCCCGCATACTATGCGCGAATCGTGCGTTTGGTCTAGTTTTCGTGCACAAAGAATGCGCCGCGGTGCACGATAGCGCGAGGCGCTTGTGTGACACTGGAGGCATGACCTTGCCCACCGAACAGCTGCCGGTCAGCTCGCGAGTCGGCACTAGCCGACGCTTCCTGATGTGTCGTCCGGATTACTTCACGGTCAGCTATCGGATCAACCCGTGGATGTTCCCCGAGAACGCCACGGACACTGCCCTGGCCGTCGAGCAGTGGGAGGGTCTGGTAGAGATCTACCGGGGGCTCGGCCATCAGGTCGAATTGATCGAGCCCGTTCTCGGGCTCCCCGACATGG
This sequence comes from uncultured Actinomycetota bacterium, assembly GCA_963703545.1. Lineage (GTDB taxonomy): Bacteria > Actinomycetota > Actinomycetes > Actinomycetales > Microbacteriaceae > CAVPES01. The sequence continues at coordinate 23,348 of CAVPES010000066.1, read as the reverse complement.
TCTTCGCTGCCAACGGCGGCTTCACGCTTGACGGCGTCGCATACGGCGCCCGCTTCGCCCACCATGAGCGCGCAGCGGAGGGCCCCGCCTACCTCGACTGGTTCGCGGCCAACGGCTTCCGCGCCGTGCATGCGCAGAGCATCAACGAAGGCGAGGGCGACCTCATGCTCGTTGGCGGCACCATTCTGGCCGGCACCGGATTTCGCACCTCGGTGGCCGCGCATCACGAGGTCGCCGAACTCTTCGGCCGTGAGGTACTCACGCTGCGTCTGGTGGACCCGCGCTTCTACCATCTGGATACCGCGATCGCGGTGCTCGATCCGCGCACCGACGACCCGAACGCCAACATCGCCTACCTGCCGGGCGCCTTCGACGACCGGAGCCGGGCCGTGCTTGAGGCCCGATTCCCGGATGCGATCCTCGTCAGCGAAACCGACGCCGAAGTTCTGGGTCTGAACTCGATCAGCGACGGCTGCAACGTGGTCATCGCGAAACGGGCGACGGGTTTCGCGGCACAGCTGCGCGAGCGCGGCTACCAGCCCATCGGCGTGGATCTGTCCGAGTTGCTGCGCGGCGGCGGCGGCGTCAAGTGCTGCACACTCGAGCTGCGGACATGACGGGCCCGGTCGCCGCGTCCGCCGCCGCCGCCTTTCTGGCGATGGAGGCGGCGCACTCCGCACGGAATTACCAGCCGCTGGACGTCGTGGTGGCCACCGGCGAGGGGGCGTGGCTGACCGACGTCGACGGCAAACGCTATCTGGACTGCCTCGCCGCGTACTCGGCGGTCAACTTCGGGCACTCGAACCCGGTGCTGGTTCAGGCAGCCAAAGACCAGCTGGATCGGATCACGCTGACCAGCCGCGCCTTCCACAATGACCAGCTCGGCCCCTTCGTCTCAGCGCTCGCGGCGCTGGCCGGCAAGGACATGGTGCTGCCGATGAACACCGGTGCGGAGGCGGTGGAATCCGCGCTCAAGGTGGCCCGGGCATGGGGGTACCGCGTCAAGGGCGTGCCCGCAGGTCTGGCGAACATCATCGTGATGAGCGGCAACTTCCATGGCCGCACGATCTCGATCGTTTCGTTCTCCGACGATGCCGGAGCCCGCGACGACTTCGGGCCGTACACGCCCGGATTCCGGACCGTCCGCTACGGTGATGCCGCGGAATTGGCCGAGGCGATCGATGAGAACACGGTCGCCGTGCTGGTCGAGCCGATCCAGGGTGAAGCCGGAGTCCTGCTGCCGCCCGACGGCTACCTGGCCGCCGTACGCGTCCTCTGCGACGAGCACCGGATCCTGCTGATCGCCGACGAGATCCAGACGGGCCTCGGCCGCACCGGAGCGACCTTCGAGTGTCAGAACGCCGGCATGGTGCCCGATCTGTACCTGCTCGGCAAGGCGCTCGGCGGCGGCATCGTGCCGGTTTCCGCCGTCGTCGGCAATGCCGATGTGCTGGGCGTGCTGCAGCCCGGTGAGCACGGCTCGACCTTCGGCGGCAATCCGCTGGCCGCCGCGATCGGCAGGGCGGTCGTCGGCATGCTCGCCGACGGAACATGGCAGCGGCGTGCGCGAGAGCGGGGCGCGCAGCTGACGGCGCGCCTGAACGGCTTGCTCGGGCGCGGCGTCGTCGCGGTGCGCAGCCGCGGACTCTGGGCCGGCATCGACATCGATCCGGCGCTGGCGAGTGGCCGGGCAGTCTGCGAGGCTTTGCTCGGACGCGGTGTGCTGGCCAAGGACACCCACGGCTCCACGATCCGACTGGCTCCGCCGCTCTGCGTCACTGCGGAGGATGTCGACTGGGCCGTCGACCAGCTGGCGGCCGTTCTCGACGAGCTACGGGAGCGCTGACTCGGCCCCGGCGGGCGGCAACCTCAGCACCTGCACCAGCAGCAGGCCGATCACCCCGCCCAGCAGCTGGGCACCGATGAAGGCGAACCCGGAGCCGGGGGCGATCCCCGCGAAGCTGTCTGTGAACATCCGGCCGATCGTGATCGCCGGGTTGGCGAAACTGGTCGAACTGGTGAAGAAGTAGGCGGCACCGATGTAGGCCCCGACCGCCGCCGGGGCGTACCTGCTGCGACCGGTTGTTGCCAGGGTGAAGATCACCAGCACCAGTCCTGCGGTCGCGACGACCTCGGCCAGCAGGTGCGCTGCGCTCAGCCGGTCGGAGGTGCTGATGGTCACGGCAGGCGCGGCGAACATCAGGTTGGCGAGGATTGCTCCCGCGATGCAGCCGAGCACCTGGACGGGAGGGTAGCCGAGGGCGTCCCGCCAGGGGCGGCGGCCGAGGGCGATGTCGACCAGAGTGACGACGGGATTGAAGTGCGCACCGCTGATCGGTGCGATCACGACGATCAGGACTGCCAGACCCAATGCTGTGGCGATGGCATTCTCCAACAGCTGCAGGCCGGTGTCGCCGGGCGAGAGCTGCTGCGCGGCGATGCCCGAACCCACCACGATCGTCGTCAACAGCAAGCTGCCGAGGAATTCACCGAACAGTGCTCGGGAGTCGAGCGAGGTCGTCCCCACGGCCGTCTCACCGATTTGAGCGTGCTGGTTCCTGGTCGGCATTGGACCAGTATGTCGTACTGTATTGACATCCATCGATACAACGAGGGCCGAGCGCCTGCTGCGGTGGACTGGTGAACCGAATCAGACGGTCACGAGCACTCGCGCCAGCGAGTCGAGCGCACCGGGCACCAGGCGGTAGTAAGCCCAGGTGCCGCGCTTGTCGCGGCTGAAGATCCCGGCGTCCACCAGGATCCTGAGGTGATGCGAGACGGTGCCCTGAGACAATCCGAGCGGTTCGGTCAGGTCGCAGACGCATGCCTCGGCGTTCTCGTGGGCGGCCACCATCGAGATCAGCCGCAACCGCGCGGGGTCGCTGATCGCCTTCAGGGACCGGGCCAGCTCCTCCGCGTCGGCCGGGGCGATGATCTCGCGGGTGAGCGGGATCCGGCACCCCGAGATGTCCGTCAACGGGAGCAGTTGGGTGAACGTCATGCGAACTCTTTCCGGAGGAAATTGACAATCATCGATGGACATCCTGATAATAGCTCCATCGACCACCGTCAATGCAACGAGAAGAGCGCGAACGTGTCCGACAAGCCAACCGTCCTGTTCGTCTGTGTCCACAATGCCGGCCGCTCGCAGATGGCGGCCGGGTACCTCCGCGCGCTCGCGGGGGACCGCATCGAGGTGCTCAGCGCCGGCTCCGAACCGAAGGACCAGATCAACCCGGTCGCGGTCGCCGCGATGGCGGAAGAGGGCATCGATATCGCGAACCACATCCCCAAGGTGCTGACGACCGAGGCGGTGAAGCGCTCCGATGTGGTGATCACGATGGGTTGTGGTGACGCCTGCCCCGTCTTCCCCGGCAAGCGCTACGAGGACTGGGAACTGGATGACCCGGCCGGCCAGAGCATCGAAGCCGTCCGGCCGATCCGCGATGACATCAAGGCTCGGATCCAGGCACTGCTCGCCGAGTTGCTGCCCGCTGCGGTCTGAGCATACGGGGTGGAACCCAGATCGACTGAGCCTCTCGACTATCACGATTCGTTCGAGCGCGTCCAGATAGTCGGCGATCGTGCTGCTCTTGATCGGGCTGTCGGGGGGTGCTCGCGTCTGCGGCGAGTGCGGCGGTGGTGATCTCGGAGGCGATCCCGCGCGGGAGCGCTCGAGGATGGTTGCGCACGATCGGCCGGCTCAGCCGCCCAGCACGATGTTGACGGGACTTTCACCGGCCAGAAGCCGCCTGATCTGAGCCTGCACGAGTGCGGCCATCCGGGGCATCATCGCGCCGGTGCCGCCGCCGACGTGCGGCACGATCAGCACCCCCGGCGTCGTCCACAGCGGGTGGTTCGCAGGCAGTGGCTCGGGGTCGACGACATCCAGCGCGGCCCGGATGTGACCGGAGGCGGTCGCCGCGACCAGCGCGTCGGTGTCGACCACGGGACCCCGAGCCACGTTGACCAGCAGCGAGCCGGGCTTCATCGCCCTGAGGAAGTCGGCGTCGATCATGCCGCGGGTCGACTCGCTCAGCGGCACGATCACGATCACCACGTCGATGTCAGCAAGCAGCGCAGGCACCTCAGCGATCGCGTGCACCGGGCCGTGCGGGGTTTTCCGGGCGGTGCGGGCAGCGCGCACGATCTCGACCTCGAAGCCGGAAAGCCGGTCCTCGATGGCTCGTCCGATTGCCCCGTACCCCAGAATCAGCACCCGGGAGTCGGCGAGGCCGCGATACTGCAGGTATTCCCAGTGCCTGTTGCGCTGGGCCTCGACGAACTCAGGCAGGCCGCGCAGCGAGGCGAGGACCAGGGTAACGGCGAGTTCGGCGGTCGAGGCTTCGTGCACGCCCGCAGCGTTGCAGTAGACGATGCCCTCGGGCAGCAGCGCGTCGACGCCGTCGTAGCCGATGGACTGGCTCTGCACCCAGCGCACGCCGGCGGCGGCCAGCCGGTCCAGGCCCGCGCGCGGGTCCACGTAGGCGGGAATGGCCAGATCGATTCGCGGCACCGGCGCCGGCCCGTCCCGCAGATCCCAGGTGACCAGCCGCGCGGCATCGGGCACCGGACCGAGGCGCCCGCGGAACGTCTCGCTGGGCACGCTGACGATCAGCGGGTTGGCGGCACTGTAGCTCACTCGTTCATCCTGCCAGCCGCGCGCCTTTTTGCGACCCGTGCGGCGTCGCGCACTGGCGCGCGGGTCGCAAAAAGGCGCGCGGCTCCTTGCCCGGTGAGCTCACCGGGTAGAGTCGTCCGGCTGCGGCTGCGGCTGCGGCTGCGGCTGCGGTTGCGGCTGCGGCTGCGGCCGGTTCCGGTTCCGGTTCCGGCTCCGGCTCCGGTTCCAACTCCGGCTCCGGCGGAGGGTCTGAGGGCAGCATGACGGGAACCGTCATCGCCACCTGGTCGGAGAACTCGGCGGGGCTGGGCACGATCACATCGGAATAGCTCAGGCGGAACCGTCTCCGGGACTGCTCGTGGCGAACAATCCGCAAGTCACGGGCGATAACCGCCCAGACCACGCCGATCGTGCACGCGACGGCGGCACCTGCGGCGCCGACCAGCAGAGCAGAGCGCGGTCCGTAGAAGTCGGCGACCCAGCCGATAAGGGGTGCACCGAGGGGGGTGCCGCCCAGCATCACCGCCATGTAGAGCGCCATCACCCGGCCGCGCACATTCGGCTCGGTCGTCGTCTGCACGTAGCCGTTCGCGGTTGCCAGCACAGTGACCATCGTGAAGCCGACCAGCACCAGTGAGAGCGCGAAAGTCCAGAAAGTCGGCATCAGCGCGGTCAGCGTGATCGCCAGTGCCATCCCACCCGTGGCGCCGATGACGACCCCGAGTCGAGCGCGGGCATGGCGCGCGGCCAGCAGGGCGCCGGCCAGGGAGCCGATCGCCAGGATTGACGAGAGCAGGCCGTACTCGCCGGCGCCATGTCCGAAGGCGACCGCCATGGTCGAGGTGAAGATCGGGAAGTTCATCGCGAAGGCGCCGAGCAGGAAGACCATCACGAAGACCACGACCAGATCCGGACGCGCACCCACGTAGCGGAATCCCGCAATCAGCTGGCCGGTGCCCGATGACCTGCCGGGGCGCTCGATCAGGTCCTTCCTCCGCAGGGCGAGCAGGGCCACGATCACGGCGAGGAAAGTGAAGGCGTTGAGGACGAAGACCCAGCCTGAACTGATCACCACGATCAGGCCGCCCGCCAGCGCCGGTCCCAGCAGGCGGGCAGCATTGAAGCTGGCGGAGTTCAGGGCCACGGCGTTCGACATGTTGTGCTCGGTGACCAACTCCGAGACGAAGGTCTGCCGCGCTGGGGCATCGAAGGCGCCGATGATGCCGAGCACCAGCGCGAACATGTAGACATGCCACAACTCGGCGGCTCCCGAGAGCAGCAGTACGCCGAGACCCACGCCCAGCACCGCCATGGCCGACTGGGTGAGGATCAGGATTCGGCGTCGGTCGAGGCGATCGGCGACCAAGCCGGTCACCGGCACCAGCAGGATCTGCGGTCCGAACTGGAGGGCCATCGTGACACCCACGGCAAGGGCGTTGTTGTCGGTGAGTTCGGTCAGCACCACCCAGCTCTGCGTGGTCGACTGCATCCAGGTGCCAATATTGGAAACCAGGGCGCCGATGAACCAGAGCCGGAAGTTGTAGTGGGAGAGCGAGCGGAACATGGCCTTCATCGCGCGGTCTGAAGCCGCATCAAGACAGAAACTACCCCTACCTTATTCCCCACTCCCCATCTGAGTTGCGGACTTTAGGGGATTTTCAGGCTCAAACCGCGCCGTTTTGCGACGAAAGTCCGCAACTCAGGTGGGCGGGGGCGGGAGCGAAACACTGCGGTAGCCTGCCGAAACAACTCGGCAACACCGCCGGGCTAGGCTCATGCCATGGGTGACCTATTCGACGGATATGGGGTCCGCCCGGCGGCATCTGCGGCCCCAGGTTCGGGCGCCTGGGACGAGATGTTCGCGGACTCCAGATCCAGTGCGCCGGTTGCCACCCGCGAGCCCTACCGCGAGATCCACGCGGCTCTCGCCCGCATGACGCAGGTGGAGTTGCGCGGTCGTACGGATGCCCTTGCCAGCTCGTATCTGGCTCAGGGCGTCACTTTCGACTTTGCCGGCGAGGAGCGGCCCTTCCCGCTCGACGCGGTGCCCCGAGTCATTCCGCAACCGGAATGGATTCAGGTCGAGGCGGGGATCAAACAGCGGGTTCGGGCGCTCGAAGCATTTCTGGCCGACGTCTACGGTGAGCAACGCGCGGTCGCCGACGGGGTGATACCCGCCTCCCTGATCTCGTCCTCTTCGCACTTCCACCGCCAGGCCGCCGGCATCGTCAGCGCCAACAACGTGCGCATCCAGGTCTCCGGAATCGACCTGATCCGCGACGAGCACGGAGCCTGGCGCGTACTGGAGGACAACGTCCGGGTGCCCAGCGGGGTCAGCTACGTGATCTCCAACCGTCGGGTGATGGCCCAGACGCTGCCCGAACTCTTCGTTTCGATGCGGGTCCGTCCGGTCGGCGACTATCCGAACAAGCTGCTCGCCGCTCTGCGCGCCAGCGCGCCCGAGGGCGTCACCGAGCCGCAGATCGTGGTGCTCACTCCCGGCGTTTTCAACTCCGCCTATTTCGAGCACACGCTGCTGGCGCGTCTGATGGGTGTCGAACTGGTCGAGGGTCGTGACCTTTTCTGCTCGGGGGGCAAGGTGTTCATGCGGACCACCGCGGGCCCCAGCCGTGTGGACGTCATCTACCGGCGCGTCGACGACGAGTTCCTCGACCCGCTGCAGTTCCGCGCTGACTCCATGTTGGGTTCGCCCGGCCTGATGCTCGCTGCTCGCCTCGGCAACGTCACGATCGCCAACGCGGTCGGCAACGGTGTCGCCGATGACAAACTCGTCTACACCTATCTGCCCGATCTGATTCGTTACTACCTTGCCGAGCAGGCGATCCTGCCCAACGTCGACACGTGGCGGCTCGAGGACCCGGCCTCGCTGGCCGAGGTGCTCGATCGTCTCGATGAACTCGTGATCAAGCCGGTCGACGGGTCCGGAGGCAAGGGCCTGGTGGTCGGACCGGCGGCGACCCGCGAGGAACTCGCCACCCTTCGATCGCAGCTGATGCGAGATCCGCGCGGTTGGATCGCCCAGCCGGTGGTGCAGCTGTCGACGATCCCGACACTCGTCGATGAGGGCATGCGCCCGCGGCACGCCGACCTGCGCCCCTTCGCCGTCAACGACGGCAATGACGTCTGGGTGCTCCCCGGCGGACTGACCCGGGTCGCCCTTCCGGAAGGCCAATTGGTCGTGAATTCCAGTCAGGGCGGCGGCAGCAAGGACACCTGGGTGGTAGGCACCGAGCCCAGTAACTCCTCTGGCCGCAACATTCAGGGCCTCGTGCGTGACCAGGCCGCGGTCTCGTCGCCGGTGTCGGTCACCGGTGCCGAGCGAGTGCCCGATCATTCACCCGAGGACGCGCCTCGGATCGATCAGCAGCAGCAACAGCAGCAGGCCGCTCCGATAGCAGGCGCATCATGCTGAGCCGCATCGCCGAGAGCCTGTTCTGGATCGGCCGCTACATCGAGCGCAGCGACGGCACCGCGCGCATCCTCGATGTGCACCTGCAACTTCTGCTCGAGGACCCGTGGATCGAGGAGAACGACGCCTGCCGCGCCCTGCTGAGCGTGATGGGCAGCCGGGTGCCGGAGGACCGCAGCCTGACCCGCCAGGACGTGCTCGCGATTCTCGCCGTCGACCGCACGCAGCCGGCCTCGATCGCCTACTCGCTCAATGCGGCTCGGGAGAACGCACGGCGAGCACGCGAAATCGTCTCGACCGAGTTGTGGGAGTGCCTCAACACCACCCAGGCCCGGATGGTCAAGAGAGTCTCCAGTGAGCAGAGCCACGAGTTCTTCGCCTGGGTGCGCGAGCGCGCGGCGTTGGCCGTCGGCATCATCGACACCTCCACCAGCCGGGACGAGGCGTGGCAGTTCTTCACTCTGGGCCGCTCGCTCGAGCGTGCCGACATGACCGCGCGGTTGTTGGCGACCCGATCGCTGACCGAGGCCAGTGGACCGTCGTGGACCACCATCCTTCGCAGCGTCGGCGCCTACGAGGCGTACCTGCGCACTTATCGCGGAGTACCGAGCGCCCGCAATGCGGCTGAGTTCCTTCTGTTGGACAGACTGTTCCCGCGTTCCATCATGTTCTCGGTGATTCGAGCGGAGGCCTGCATCCGGGAACTCGAACCCCGCAGCGACCGTGCCGGCGTCGGCGAGAAGTCGCTGCGGCTGCTGGGGCAGATCCGTTCCGAGCTGGAGTATCGGCCGATCTCCGAGATCCTCGATGATCTGACCGGTCAAATGGATGCGGTGCAGGCGGCGACTTCGGCCACGTCCGAGGCGATCCGCCAGCGCTACTTCCCGAACCACACCGTGCCGAGCTGGGTGGGCGAGATCTCATGAATCGGCTCCGCATTCGGCATCTGACCGGCTTCCGTTACGGCGGTGAGGTGACCGCGTCCTATAACGAGGCGCGCATGCTGCCGTCGAGCTCGGACGGGCAGCTGGTGCTGTTCAGCAACCTGGAGATCCTGCCGATGTCCAGCCACCACACCTACACCGACTACTGGGGTACCAAGGTCTCCGCTTTCGAAGTCCTGACGCCCCATGCCGAATTGAGTCTGACGGCAACCAGTCTGGTCGAGGTGCGCTCCCGGCCGCGCTCGGCCAGTCGAGCAAGCTGGCCGGATCTGGCGGACATTGTCGCCAAGCACACGGGACTGTTCGAACAGCAGCAGCAGACCGCGCGGACGGAACCGCCGGAGGAGGTCCGCGAGCTCGCCGCCGACGCTCTGGCGCGCACGAACGACCCGGGGGCCGCCGCCATCGAGATTTGCTCCGCTGTCGGGAACGCCATCGAATACGTGCAGGGTGTGACCGGTGTGCAGTCAACTGCTCTCGAGGCGTGGACGCACCGTAAGGGCGTGTGCCAGGACATCGCCCACGTCGCCCTCGGAGCGCTCCGGGCGGCGGGTATCCCCGCTCGGTACGTCTCGGGCTATCTGCACCCCAAGCCCGATGCCCAGATCGGCGAGACGGTCGCCGGGGAGTCCCACGCATGGGTGGAATGGTTCGCCGGAGGCTGGCACGGCTTCGATCCGACCAATCTGATCGAGATCGGTTCGCGGCACGTAATCGTCGGTCGCGGGCGGGACTACGGCGATGTCGCTCCGCTGCGCGGCGTCTATGCGGGGACCCATGGCTCGGAACTCTTCGTCACGGTGGAGATCACCAAGGAGCCCTGACCGTCGACGTGATCGGCAGCGGGCGTCGCCCGGGGAGTCCTAGGCTGGGCCCATGACCGCAGTGCAGCGTGAGGACCTGAATTTTGTCGATGCCGATGGCGTCACGATCCATTACTACCGCTGGGCTGCCGCGCGCCCGCGCGGTGTCATCCAACTTGCCCACGGCCTCGGTGAGCACGCTCTGCGATACTCATACCTCGCCGAGCATTTAGTCGCCCACGGCTATTCCGTCTACGCCGACGATCATCGAGGGCATGGCCGAACAGGCATGGAACAGTACGGTGGCGACACTTCACGACTTGGCCGCCTCGGCGTCGGGGGATTGCGGGCGACGGTCCGGGACCTTCGCGAGCTGGGTTCGATAATTCGCGGTCAGGCGGCGGGGGTTCCGTTGATTCTGCTGGGCCACAGTTGGGGATCGCTGATGGCGCAGATGATCATCAATCAGAGCGCCTCGGACTATGACGGGGTCATCCTCACCGGCACCGCCTACCGGATGCCGGGCCACATGAACAGTGGTGACCTGAACAGGAGACATGCCCACCTTGGCACGACCGGGTTCGAGTGGCTCAGCCGGGATGTGGCCGTGCAGCGCGCCTTCGCGGCGGACAAGCTGACATTCCCGGCCGCCGCGATCAAACTGTTCGGCCTCGCCGACGCGCTGCGCCTGCTCGGCAGGCCGTCGCGGCACCTTGACCGCGATATTCCCGTGCTGATCATGATTGGCTCCGACGACCCGGTGGGCGGTGAGGACAGCGTGCGGCGACTCGCCTCGGCCTACCGGCGGCGTTCGGGATTGAGCGATGTCACGACGGTCATCTACCCGCAGGACCGGCACGAGATCTTCAACGAACTCGACCGGGATCACGTGAATGCCGACGTGACAGACTGGTTGGACAGGCATTTCTCGGTGGGCAGGGATGAGCAGGATGCACGGTGAGTACAAGGTTGCCGGCGGCAAGCTCGTCGTCGTCGACTTCGACGTCGTCGTCGGGGTGATTCGGGACTTCCGATTGGCCGGCGAAATCCTGCTCGATCTGGGCGATCTGCGTGAGGACGTCCACCATGCGGTCAATGGCCTGTCCGCCAACCTGGATGCGGCGGCGATCACGGCGGCGATCCAGGCAGCGCTGCCGCGTGGGATGGTCCCTCCGGGCGTCTCCGCCGAGGACATCACTATCGCGATCCGTCGTGCGCTGTCCGGAGCGACCGGTTGGCGGGACCACGAGTGGCAGCTCATTCATGACGTCGCTCGCCCAGCGGCGATGCAGCTGGCACTCGACCAAGTGCTCGCCGAGGAGGTCAGCGCCGGCCGCCGTTCGCCCACGCTGCGAGTCTGGGAATGGAACACACCCGCGGTGGTGATCGGCAGCTTCCAGTCTCTGCGCAATGAGGTCGATCTGGTCAACGCCGAGAGATTCGGCGTGCAGATCGTCCGCCGAATCTCCGGAGGCGGCGCCATGTTCATGGAGGCCGGCGCGGTGATCACGTACTCGCTGTACGCCCCCATCGACCTGGTTCAGGGCATGAGTTTCGCGGAAAGCTATGCGTTCCTCGACGATTGGGTGATTGTGGCGCTGAGGTCCCTCGGCATCGAGGCCTTCTACCAACCACTCAACGACATCGCTTCCACCGCCGGCAAGATCGGCGGCGCTGCGCAGAAACGTCTGGCCGGCGGCGGTCTGCTGCACCACGTCACGATGAGCTACGAGATGGACGGAGAGCGAATGACCCAAGTGCTCCGGATCGGTCGCGAGCGACTCAGCGACAAGGGCATCGCAAGTGCGGTCAAGCATGTCGATCCGCTGCGCAGCCAGACCGCACTCAGCCGCGCCGAGATCACCGCCCGGCTCGAGGAAACCTTCACGGGCCTTTACGGCGCGACTGCCGGTGCCGTGACCGGAGGCGAGCACGAGCGCGCGGAGCAGCTCGTGATCGAGAAGTTCGACACCGACGCGTGGCTGCGGCGGGTGCCGTGAGCTGGACTCCGACCGGGCCCGACCTCGTCATCGAGGGGGACAATCTGCCGCTGCTGGCCACCCTGCCCGACGCCGCGTTCACGCTGATCTACCTGGACCCTCCGTTCAACACCGGACGCAGCCAGGTCCGCCGGTCGACCACAGCGGTGCGCAGCCCCACCGGGTCCGTCGCGGGTTTCAAGGGTCAGCGCTATGACCGGATCAAGGGTGAACTTCTGCGCTATGACGACGCATTCGATGACTACTGGACATTTCTGGAACCCCGATTGGCCGAGGCGTGGCGACTGCTGAGCGACGACGGCACCCTCTACCTGCACCTCGACTACCGCGAGGCGCACTACGCCAAGGTGCTGCTGGACGCCCTCTTCGGCCGGGAGAGCTTTCTGAACGAGCTGGTCTGGGCGTACGACTACGGCGGCAAGGCCAAGAACCGCTGGCCGGCCAAGCACGACACGATCCTGGTCTACGTCAAGAACCCCGGCAAGTACTTCTTCGATTCGGAGGCGGTGGACCGGGAACCGTACATGGCTCCCGGTCTGGTCACGGCCGAGAAGGTCGCGCGCGGCAAACTGCCGACCGACGTCTGGTGGCACACGATCGTCTCCCCGACCGGGCGGGAGAAGACCGGCTACCCGACGCAGAAGCCGCTCGGGGTGCTGCGTCGGATCATCCAGGCGTCAAGCCGCCCGGGGGACTGGGTGCTGGACTTCTTCGCGGGCAGTGGGACGACGGGTGCCGCCGCCGCCGAACTCGGCCGCCGCTACGTCCTGATCGACCAGAACCCCGAGGCGATCGAGGTCATCCGCCACCGCCTCTCCGCCCTCCCCGCCCCACCTGAGTTGCGGACTTTGGGGGTTTAGAACCCCCAAAAACGCCCTGGGAACCCCCAAAGTCCGCAACTCAGGTGGGGTGGGGAGGGGGTCGATAGGCTGGGCGGGTGGCCAGTTCGCGATCGACCTACGTTCGGCGACGGGTGGTTGCTGCGGTCGCCGCCCTGGCTGCGCTGGTCATCCTCGGAATCGTGGTCGCGGTTGTCGCCGACCCCAGAGCGCCCCGCGCCGAGCCGGCGGGCAGCCTTTCCGACTCCTCATCCGCGTCGTCGAAGCTGACCGCGAGTCCCACCCCGCCTGCGCCGGGGAAGCCGAGTCCGACCCCGAGTCCCGGACCGAATTTCGACACGAGCGCCGAGTCGATCACCGATCCGGCCAGCATCTGGGTCGTCGTCGACAAGCTGCGCCCCCTGAACCCCGTGGATTACACCCCCACCGACCTCGTCACGGTGCCGGTCCCGTATGCCAATGCGCCCACCCTGCGCGCGGAGGCGTCGCAGGCGATCGTGACGATGTTCGACGCGATCACCGCCGATACGGGGCTGCGGCTGCAGTCGCAGAGCGCCTACCGTTCCTACAACACCCAGGTCAGTGTCTACGCGGGCAACGTCGCCAGGTTCGGACAGGAGCGCGCCGACCTGGTCAGCGCCCGACCCGGTTTCAGCGAACACCAGACGGGGCTGGTCATGGACATCAGTTCGGTCCCGGCGGTCTGCAGCCTCGAGGTCTGCTTCGCCGGCACCCCCGAGGGTCGGTGGCTCGCCGAGAACGCATGGCGATACGGCTTCCTGATGCGCTACCCCGAGGGCAGAACCGAGATCACCGGCTACAGCTTCGAGCCGTGGCACTACCGTTACATCGGCACGGAACTCGCTGCTGAAATGCACGATCGGGGCATCCTCACCCTTGAGGAGCTATTCGGACTGCCCCCCGCGCCCGACTACGCCGGTTGAACCAGCGCGGCATCGACGATCCGCTTCGCCTCCGCCTGTACCAGTGCCAGGTGTTCGGCGCCCCGGAATGACTCCGCATAGATCTTGTACACGTTCTCGGTGCCGCTCGGCCGGGCGGCGAACCAGGCGTATTCGCTGGACACCTTCACTCCATGGAGGGCAGCACCGTTGCCCGGTGCGATGGCGGTTCGCTCGATGATCGGATCCCCGGCCAGGGTCTCGGCGGTGATCGCCGCGCCGTCCAGCCGCGCCAGCGCCGCCTTCTGCGCCGGGGTGGCGGCAGCGTCGATCCTGGCATAGGCGGGGTCGCCGAAATGGCCGGTCAGCTCCGCATAGAGCTGGCTCGGCGTCTTTCCGGTGACGGCACGGATCTCGCTGGCCAGCAGGGCGAGGATGATGCCGTCCTTGTCCGTCGTCCAGACTCGGCCGTCCCGCATCAGGAAGCTCGCGCCGGCGCTCTCCTCCCCGCCGAAGGCGACCGATCCGTCCGAGAGGCCAGGCACGAACCACTTGAACCCGACCGGCACTTCCAGCAGCGTCCGCTCCAGACGCCGGGTGACCGCGTCGATGATGCTCGAGGAGACCATCGTCTTGCCGACCATGGCCGTTGCCGGCCAGTGCGGCCGGTGGGTGAAGAGGTAATCGATCGCGACCGCCAGAAAATGGTTGGGATTCATCAGGCCGCCGTCGGGGGTGACGATGCCGTGCCGGTCGGCGTCCGCGTCGTTGCCGGTCAGCAGGTCGTAGTCCGCCCGGTGCGCGAGCACGGAGGCCATCGCCGAGGGCGAGGACGGGTCCATCCGGATCTTGCCATCCCAATCCAGGGTCATGAATCGCCAGGTGGGGTCGACGCTCGGATTGACGACCGTGAGCGGAATCCGGTAGGTCTCGGCGATGAGTGCCCAGTAGTGCACACTCGCACCGCCGAGCGGGTCGGCACCGATCCGGATCCCCGACTTCCGGATCGCCTCGAAATCAATCACGTCGCCGAGTTCGCCGACGTACATTCCACGGAAGTCATATGTCTCGACGGCACCCGGCTCGCCGCGGTGCACTTCGCGCAGGCCCGTCGCGATCAGCTCGTTCGCCCGCGCGGCGATCCAGCCGGTCGCATCCGCATCCGCCGGCCCGCCATGCGGCGGGTTGTACTTGAACCCGCCGTCCATCGGCGGATTGTGGCTCGGAGTGATCACAATGCCGTCCGCCTGATCGGCATGCCCGGACTGGTTGTAGCGGATTATCGCGCGCGACAGCGAGGGCGTGGGCACGAAATCATCGAACTCGTCGACGAGCACCCGTACTCGATTGCCGACCAGCACCTCCAGCGCGGTCGTCTGCGCCGGACCGCTCAGGGCGTGGGGGTCGGCGCCGATGAACAGCGGCCCCGTGATCCCCTGTTTGGCCCGGTACTCGACAATCGCTTGGGTGATGGCGGCGATGTGGTCCTCATTGAAGGCGGTGTTCAGACTCGACCCCCGGTGCCCTGAGGTGCCGAAAAGCACCCGCTGTTCGGGCACGGTCACATCCGGGTGACCTCGGTAGTAAGCGGCGATCAGGGCATCGACATCGACCAGGTCCGACTCGGCCGCCTGCTGGCCAGCGCGTTCGTTCATGGGGCAATCCTCGCACCCCGATAGTCTCTATGCCATGGCAGCCAGCACTGATCCCCCGGCGAGTTACAGCTATCTCGGCCCGGCCGGCACCTTCACGGAGGCTGCCCTCGCCCAGGTCCCGCAGGCACAGGGCGCGCCATGGCGGCCGGTCAACAACGTCGGCGAAGCCCTGGACGATGTGCTCACCGGACGGAGCACCGCCGCGATGATCGCGATCGAGAACTCGATCGAGGGCGGGGTCTCGGCCACCCAGGACGCCCTCGCGACCATTCCCGGGATACGCATCATCGGCGAGTACCTCGTGCCCGTCAACTTCGTGCTGGTCGCCCGCCCCGGCACCGCCCTCGCCGATGTCACGGTGATCAACGCCCACCCCGTCGCCTATGCCCAGTGCAGTCGATGGCTCGAGGCGACGCTGCCGCACCACGGGCAGATCCCCGCCACCTCCAACGTGATGGCCGCCGCCGCCCTGCTCACCGGCAGCACTGCCGACGCCGCGATCGCGCCGCCCGGCATCACCGAGCACTACCCCCTGGTGGTGCTGGCCGAGGGCATCGGCGACAACCCCACGGCGGTTACCCGGTTCGTGCTGGTGAGCCGATCCCAGAAGCTGCCCGCTCCGACCGGCGCGGACAAGACGAGCTTGATCGTCGAGCTGCCGAGTGATCAGGCCGGCTCGCTGCTGAACATGCTCGAGCAGTTCTCCACCCGCGGAGTCAATCTCTCGCTGATTCAGTCCCGCCCGGTCGGCGATGAGCTCGGACGCTACCGCTTCGTGATCGACGCCGATGGCCACATCCTCGACGAGCGGGTCGCCGATGCCCTGCTCGGACTCCGACGATTCAGCCCCCGGGTGATCTTCCTCGGCTCCTACCCGCGCGCCGACAAAGCGCAGATCGACTTCGACCCGCGATACGCCGACGAGGTCTTCATCGAGGCGCGGGACTGGCTGCGAGGCGTGATCGCCGGCGAACCCGAGGTCGACTGACGTTCATGGTGCGGCCACCCGCACGGTCAGTCCCCCCGGCCTCGTGCTGACGGCCACAGCCGTGACTTCGCCGAAGCTGTCACCGTCAAGCTGCACTCCCACCGACTGATCGATTTTCGCGTTCAGGGTGCTGCCGCGGAAGTAGCGCAGCGGGCGAACCCGGCGGCCCTCTTTCGATCTCGCCCGGGTGCTCGAGAGTGAACTGTAGATCCCACCGGTAGCGAGAACCTCGGTGCCCAGGCGAAGCCATCCGAAGGGTCCACGCGCCCGGAAGGCGACGAAGTCCAACACACCGTCGTCCACCATGGCCTCGGGCAGCAGCGGGAAATTGGCCGTCACCAGCCCGCAGTTGGCGAGCAGCAGCCCGTTGGCGCTGATCTCCCGCTCGGGCCGGCCGTCAAGACTGTACCGGAGGTGGAACGGCTTGTTGGTCAGCGTGCTGCGCACTCCGGCATCCACGTAGGCGAGCCAGCCGACGCGTTCCTTCAGGAGGGGGTTGGTGTTCGCGATCATCTCGGCATCGAGTCCGAGCCCGGCCATCACCACGAAGGCATGTTCTGTTCTCGCGCCGTCGGTGTGGGTCAGGGTCATCATTCCGACGTCGATCGCGCGGTTGTGCCCGTCGGCCACCGCCCTCGCCGCCGCGTCGAGATCACCCAGGGTAAGGCCGAGGTTGCGGGCCAGCAGATTGCCGGTGCCTACCGGGATCAGGCCGAGCGGGATCGTCGTGCCCACCAGCGCCTCCGCGGCCGCACGCACGGTGCCGTCGCCGCCGCAGGCCACGATCAGGTCCGCGCCGCCGGCGATGGCCTTGGCGGTCGCAGCCTGGCCGGCGTCGTCGATGCTCGTCCGGTACCACCGAATTGACGCCCAGTTGGCGGAATCGCTCGCCGCCGCCATGGCCGCGCTGAGCCTGGGCATGTCCACCTTCGTCGGATTGACGACGACCGCGACATGCTCCGGCGTTCGGTCCCCGGCCACAGCGCTCATGGCCTAACCGTATTGCACAACTAAACTGGAGGGGTGATCGATCCCCTGCTGCTGCGCGAAAATCCGGCCCTCGTGAAGAGCTCACAGGCAGCCCGCGGATCGTCGCTCGAAGTCGTCGACCGGGCACGCGACGCTGATCGGGCAAGGCGGGCGGCGATCGGCGAGTTCGAGGACCTGCGCGCCGAGCAGAATCTGCTCAGCAGAACGGTCGCCAGCGCCGCCGGTGAGGACAAGAAGGCCCTCGTCGCGCAGGCGCAGGACCTGGCGGCCCGGGTCAAGGCGGCCGGCATCCGATCCCAACACGCTGAGGCGGCTTTCACGACCCTGCTCGGTTCCATCCAGAACGTCATCATCGACGGCGTGCCGAGCGGAGGTGAAGAGAGTTTCGTGACTTTGCGGGAGGTGGGCGAGAAGGCGAGCTTCGCTTTCCCCCCGCGTGACCACGTCGAACTGGGTGAGATGCTCGGGGCGATCGACATCGCTCGCGGGGTGAAGGTGAGCGGGTCGCGGTTCTACTTCCTTTCGGGCATCGGTGCCCGTCTCGAACTGGCGCTGCTGAACCTGGCGCTCGACAAGGCGCTTGCTGCGGGCTTCACGCCGCTGATCACGCCGACGCTGGTGCGCCCGGAGATCATGGCGGGCACCGGCTTCCTGGGCGAGCATGCGGACGAGATCTACTACCTTCCCGCCGACGACCTGTACCTGACCGGTACCAGTGAGGTCGCGCTCGCCGGCTACCACTCCGACGAGATCCTCGACCTCACCAACGGTCCCAAGCGCTATGCCGGCTGGTCCACCTGCTATCGGCGGGAGGCCGGCTCGGCGGGCAAGGACACCCGCGGCATCCTGCGCGTGCACCAGTTCAACAAGGTTGAGGCTTTCAGCTACGTGCTGCCCGAGGACGCGGAGGCCGAGCACCAGCGTCTGCTCGCCTGGCAGGAGGAACTGCTGCAGGCCTGCGAACTGAGTTATCGCGTGATCGACGTCGCCGCGGGGGACCTGGGTTCCAGCGCCGCCCGCAAATACGACATCGAGGCGTGGGTGCCCACCCAGGGCAGTTATCGCGAGCTGACCTCGACCTCCAACTGCACCACATACCAGGCGCGACGCCTGGACATCCGGTATCGGACCGAAAGCGGCAAGACGGCCCCGGTGGCAACTCTCAACGGGACCTTCGCGACCACTCGCTGGCTGGTGGCGATCCTGGAGACTCACCAGCAGGCGGATGGGTCGGTGCGGGTGCCGAAAGCACTGCAGGCCTACCTCGGCGGGCTTGAGCTGATCGAGCCGATCCAGTGAATGACCGATGGCTGATCGCTCTCGATGTCGACGGCACCATCCTGCGCGAGGACGGCAGTCACTCGGAGATCGTCTTCGAGGAGATCCGGAGGGTCGCCGCCCTCGGCCACCTGGTCACCCTGGCCACGGGCCGCAGTTGGGAGACGACCCGGCCGATCCTCGTCGAACTCGGCATCACACCCTCGCACGTGGTCTGCTCGAACGGGGCGCTGATCATGGCGCGGGATGAGGACTCGGCGGACGGCTACCGGCGCGAACACATCGAGGTCTTCGATCCATCCGAGGTGCTCGCGACGCTGCAGGAGAACCTGCCGAACGCGCACTACCTGGTCGAGGACGCCGATGGCTTCCGCCGCTACACCGATGCGACGCTCGACTGGGAGTTGTCCCATGGGGAGCTGAGCAGCCGTGAGGAGTTGGCCGCCTATCCCGCGACCCGGGTGGTCGTGGTCTCGCCCGATCACGACACCGAGGAGTTTCTCGCAATCGTCGGCAGGATGGGGCTCCACCAGGTCAGCTACTCGATCGGCTGGACCGCCTGGCTGGACATCGCTCCGGCGGGGGTGAACAAGGCGACCGCCGCTGAGAGGGTGCGCCAGTGGGCGGACATCCCGGCATCCCGGGTATTCGCGGCGGGGGATGGCCGCAATGACCTTGAGATGTTCGCCTGGGCGCGGGCGGAGGGCGTCGCCGTGGCCATGGGGCAGGCCCCGGACGAGGTTCGGACCGCCGCCAGCCAGGTGACCGGCACGGTCGACGACGACGGTCTCGCCGAGGCGCTGCTGCGGATCATCCGCTGACCGGCCTCTGCTGACCGGCCCCGCCGATCAGCTAGAATCGACTGTCCGCGGTCGGCGAAGCCGATCCGGAGGAGGGCTGTCCGAGCGGCCGATGGAGCCAGTCTTGAAAACTGGTGATGTGAAAGCATTCGTGGGTTCGAATCCCACGCCCTCCGCTCCCGCCCCCGCCCCGCCCCGCCCCCCACCTGAGTTGCGGACTTTCGTGCCAAGACCGGCACGTTTGGGCTCCCAAACCACCCAAAGTCCGCAACTCAGGTGGAGGAGCGCGGGGTTGTTCAGGGTTTGTCCAGTGTGACTTCGGTAGCATGAACCTCTGGCTCCATGGTTTTCCGCCGACGAGAGGCACGAGATGAGTACTCGGCGTTCACATGCTGCCCCTCAGGGGATCGCGCGGCACGGTCAGTTGCCGACCCCCCACCCCGTGCGCAAAATGCTCGGATTCGTCGGCGTCACTGTCGCCGTCCTGGCCGTCAGCGCGACGTCGATTGCCGCGGTTGCCACTGCGCGCATCGCCGACAATGTCAGCCAGGCGGTGGTAGACATCAATATCGGTGAAGAGGGCGCGCCGCCGCCGTCGCTGAGCGACCTCAAGGGTGGCCTGAACCTGCTGATCGTCGGCACCGACAATGACGCCAATCAGAGCACGGCCTCCTTCGGGGAGCGTGACGGTGCCACGCTCAATGACGTCAACATGCTGCTGCACGTGTCGGAGGACCAGTCCAATGCGGTCCTGGTGAGTTTCCCGCGGGACCTGATCGTCCCGATACCCTCGTGCCGGCGCACCGACGGATCCAGTTCCTACGCCATGACCGCACAGCCGCTCAACGTCGCCTGGTACTACGGCGGCAAGGAGGGCGGGCTCAACTGCGTGCACAAGACCATCGAGACCCTGACCGGGCTCGAAATCCCGTACGCGGCCTCGATCTCCTTCAACGGCGTGATCAACATGTCGACCGCCGTCGGCGGCGTGGATGTCTGTGTCAGCAGGGACATCAACGATCCGTACACCGGCCTCCACCTCACCGCCGGCAGGCACACGATCGCCGGTGCCGAGGCGCTGGGGTACCTTCGCACCCGGCACGGCCTCTCTGACGGCAGTGATCTGGCTCGGATCTCCAACCAGCAGAGTTTCCTCTCGTCGCTGATCCGCACGGTCAAGAGCGACGACACCCTGACCGACCTCACCAAGCTGTATGGCCTGGCCTGGACCGCGACGGACAACATGCAGCTCTCCGGCGGGCTGGCCAACGCGGACACCATGGTGTCGATGGCGAGGATCCTGACCAAACTGGACGTGGACAAGATCGCTCTGGTGCAGTACCCCGGCACTACCGGAAGCGTGGAGCACCCGGGCAAGGTGATTCCGATCAAGCGGGATGCCGATGCACTCTTCAGTCTGATCAAGGCGGACACGCCGGTGGTCCCCGGGGAGGGCAACACGGGCAACGGTACGATCGTGGATCCGGATGCACCAACGCAAGCGCCGGTCGAGCCGACGGATCCCGCGGTCGAGGCGCCGACGGAACTGCCGAATTCGGTGACCGGCCAGCGCGCCTCGGACTACACCTGCTCCAAGTAGCAGTAGGACCTGGGCCCGTGGGCCCGGGTCTGTGGTCTGTGGGTCCGTGCTGGGTTTCCGGACAAGAAGCCCGTGTCACTGAGTGACACGGGCTCCCTGTTCACGGCTGTCGTCACACCCAAATGTCGACAACCATCCCGCGCGAGTCGTTGACCCGAACTACCTCGCGGGGGGAGCTGCCCGCACCCGGAGGTGCGGGCAGACACTAGATGCGCTGTCCCTTGCGGCGAGCAGCGGCCAGGATTCCGATTCCACCGGTGAGCGCCAGCAGGCCCATCGCCAGGGTTCCGTTGAAGCCGTCCGAGCCGGTCAGCGCCAGGGTGGGCACCTCCACGGTCTCAATAAGGACGGTCGCGTCGTCGGCCTCGCAGCCGGTCGGCTCCTCGGAACCGTCGGGCGATGTGAAGTCGTTCTCCGCACACACCTCGGCCGTGTTGACGATCGTGCCCGCCGTCACCTTGGCGGCGTCGGGGTTGACCTCCACTGGGATCAGGATGGTCCAGGTCGCACCGGTGCCGAGGCTGTCACTGAGTTCGTCTTCGACATCTCGGACGAAGGTCAGCGATTCACCGAAGCTGTGGTCGGTTCCGCCGACCAGGGTCCAACCCTCGGCCACGATCACGGCTCCTTCGGGGATCCGCAGCTCGGCCGGCAGGGTGTCGGTGACCTCGACTCCGGTTGCCGCTCCAAGGCCGGCATTGCTGATCACCAGGGTGTACAGCAGCCTGCTTCCGGCATTGACCACGGGCACGCCGTCCTTGTTGACGTAGTCAGAGGTGTTGGGGTTGTTCTGCCCCAGTGTCACTGACTTGTCGATGTCGATGTCGGCGTCCTCCACGGGGAGTGTGGGGATGTCGACCGGCACGATGGCGTCGTCGTCAGCGCAAACCTGATCAGCTGACTCGACCAAACGGGAGAGCAGTCGCGCATCCATCATCGGTGTAACGAATCCGCAGACCTCGGCGGCGTTGGTGATGCTGACGCCGTCGCCGCCGTCAGTGGCGGGCTCGCCGCTCATGATAGTGACGTTCAGTCGGATATCCGGAGCATCGGTTCCCGCTGCAAGGGCTTCACTCAGTTCGCAGGTCAGGGTGCCTCCGAATCCGTCGGCGTCCTCCCCCTCGACGTCACAGGTCCAGTACGGCGTTTCACCGGCGGGGTCCGTCACGATCTCATCGACTCGGATTCCGGCAGGGATCACGTCAGTGACCACGGTGCCGGACAGCACACCGTCTCCGACGTTGGCCACCTCGAGCAGGTAGTAGAAGCTGCTGCCGGGCAGCAGGCCCGTTCCCTCCGTGGAGATCTCCTCACCGGACTCTGAGTCGAAGGCCGTCTTGAGGATGTCGATCTGGTGATCGACGAGCACGTCGACCGTCACGTCGTCTTCGTCGCACAGTTTGGATTCCAGCGCCGAGTAGGCGCAGACCTGAGCACTGTTCGTCTGCACGTCCTGGGGGATATCAGGATGGACCGACACCGGAATCGTGATGACACTCGACTCGCCCTGGGCGAGGACCCCGGAGGCGAGCGTGAAGGTCAGCATTGCGCCATAGCCCCCGCTGTCGCCTCCGCTCGCTACGACCGTCCAGACGCTCTCGTCGATCGTGCCGGCCACCGTGAGGTAGGGGGGCAGGTTGTCGACAACCTGCACGCCGAACAGCGCGCCTTCACCGGTGTTGGTCACCGTCAGGGTGTAGTCCAGGAGACTGCCTCCGGCGACGGTCGCCCCGTCTCCGTTCTGGGTGTCGAACTCGTCGGAGCCGTTCTGGTTGCCCTCGGACTCCCAGACGTGCTTGATGATGTCGATCGCCGGCACGTGCGCGATGACCGTGTCGCAGTCATTCTCGGCAGGAGCAATGCCCGCGCCCTGCTCGGCCTCGCCCTGATCGATCGCGACGCAGGCAGTGTTGGCAACTCCGTCGGTCCCGGGATCGGCGACCACTCGAGCCACCACGGTTACCGTCTTGCTGTCGCCCGGTGCCAGCGGATCGGCCAACTTCAGCACGATGCTTCCACCGACCTCGGTCGCGGGTTCCGTGATGGCGGCCCAGTCGTCGGCATCCGCGGGGGTGACCGATACGAATGTCAGATTGCCGGGCAGTGAGTCAGTCAGAATCCCACCAGCAGGCTTGCCGCCGACGTTGGTTACCGTCAGCACGTAGCTGATCAGGTCGCCGGGCCGCACGTCGATGTCGTCGCCGGTGCCTTCACTGTCGCCGACCGACTGCGTCTTCGTGACTGTCAGGTCCGCCTCGGGGATGCAGTCCTCCCCACTGGGGTTGACGATCTCCTCCGAGACCGTTCCGTCGATGGCGGCGGTGACATCGACGCCATCTTCTGAACTGCTCCAATCGCGGGTTACGACTGCCGAACCGTTCTCGTCAAGGGAAACGTCCTGAGCTTCGGTGCCCACAGTCAGCGTCGCGGTCGGGTTCTCCTCGAGGTCGACGCCGTGAGTGGTGATGAACAATACGCAACGGAACCGAGGCGTCAGA
>CAVPES010000065.1:0-48644 GCA_963703545.1 uncultured Actinomycetota bacterium | reverse complement strand
GGCGAGCCCGAGAGCGATGAACTCCTCCCGGATCCGCGAGTAGTCGACGCGCAGGTCGAAGGTGAGCAACTGGGCTCGGACACCGCCGTACTCGGCCATGTCCAGTGCGCGGCGCATCGCCGCCACGGTGTACCCGCCGTCCAGCCCGGGCAGCAGCCGACTCGTCGCGATGAAGTAGTTGGCGCGCGGAAACCGGACGGCGGGCATCACGACTGCGGCCGGGCCTTAGCCATCAGTTCGGCGCGCGGGTTCTCGGTGGGCCCGAGTTCCTGGAAGGCCATGAGTGCTTCCTCGGCTTCCTTGCTGAGGTGCTGCGGCACGGCGATCACGATCGAGGCCAGCAGGTCGCCCTGGCCCTGCTCGGTCTTGACGCCGCGGCCCTTCACCCGCAGCACGCGGCCGGACGGCGTCCCCGGCGCCACCTTCAGCCTGACCGGATCACCGCCGAGGGTCGGCACTTCGATGGTCGCACCGAACACCGCCTCGGTGAAGGTGATCGGAACCTCCACCCGCAGATTCAGGCCGTCGCGCTCGAAGACGGGGTGCTTGCGCACCGAGACCGCCACGATCAGATCGCCGCGCGGGCCACCGTCGGGACTCGCACCGCCACGGCCCTTGATGTTGAGCTTCTGGCCGTCGCGGACACCCGCGGGAATCCGGACGCTGAAGTCCTTGCCGTCGCCGGCGCGCACCTTCATGGTGTCGCCGCGGACGGCTTGCTCGAAATCGATCAGCACGCTCGCGCCGAGATCCTGCCCGGGAGTCGGTCCGCCGAAGCCGCGGTAGCCGCCGCTGGGCTGCCCGGAGCGAGCGCCGCCGAACATGCCGCCGAACAGATCGTCGAAACCACCCTGGGAATAGGTCGTGCGAGCGCCGCCGGGAACGCCGCCGCCGAACATGCCGCCGAAGACGTCCTCGAAACCGCCCTGACTGCCCCCGCCCGGCGCGGTGAAACGCGGGGCGCGGGAGCCCATGGCGCGGATCTGGTCGTACTCGGCACGGCTCGCGGCGTCCCCGACGACGTGGTAGGCCTCGCTGATCTCTTTGAACTTCGCTTCGGCCTTGGGATTGTCCGGATTGGAGTCCGGATGGTACTTGCGCGCCAACTTGCGATACGTCTTCTTCAGCTCGGCCTCGGAGACGTCTTTGGAAACGCCGAGCACCTTGTAGAAATCCTTGTCAAACCAGTCCTGGCTTGCCATCGGGACCTCCTCTCGGTCTATTCGGCGGGAACGAAGACGGCGACCTTGGCCGGCCGGATCAGTCTCTCACCCAGCAGGTAGCCCGGCTCGACCACATCGGCGATGGTGTTCGCGGTCGCGTCAGGGCTGGGAACCTGCACGATGGCTTCGTGGATTCTGGGGTCGAAGGCTTCGCCTTTCTCGCCAGCCCTGGCCAGACCGTATCGTTCCAACCCGGCGCGGAACTTCTGCGCGATCAACGGCATCGGCCCCTCGCTCAGGTCACCGTGCGCCTCGGCACGGTCCAAGTCGTCGAAGGCCGGCAGCAGACCGCGGATCACCTCGGCGATCACCTGCTCGCGGTTGGCCTCGCGGTCGCGCTCCACACGCATCCGGTAGTTGGCGAATTCAGCCTGGATGCGCTGCAGGTCCTTCAGCAGCTCCGCTTCCAGATCGGAGGCGGAACTCTCTTCCGCGGAACCCCCGGCCGGCTCGGCCGGAGCCTGGGCGAGGATGTCCTCGACCGT
Organism: uncultured Actinomycetota bacterium; assembly: GCA_963703545.1. GTDB lineage: Bacteria > Actinomycetota > Actinomycetes > Actinomycetales > Microbacteriaceae > CAVPES01. The sequence goes on along the minus strand of CAVPES010000065.1, from coordinate 46,936 downwards.
CAGCTCCGGCTCCGCCTGATCCTTCGGCTCCTCGGGCACTGCGTTGCCTTCGGTCTCCGACATGATTACTTCTTGCCCTCGCTCGACTCGTCATCGTCGATGACCTCGGCGTCGACGATGTCCTCGTCGCTGCCCTCGCTCGACTCGGTCGCCGTCTCTGATGCGGCGGCCTCGCCGGCGGCGTAGATGGCCTCACCGAGCTTGCCCTGCGACTCGTTCAGCGCGTCGAAGGCGGTCTTGACCGCGTCGTCGTCATCGCCGGCGAGCGCCGTCTTCAGCGCGTCCACGTCTGCCTGGACTTCGTTCTTGACGTCAGCCGGCAGCTTGTCCTCGTTCTCCTTGATCAGCTTGTCGATCGAATAGGCGAGGCTCTCGGCGGAGTTGCGGACCTCAGCGGCCTCGCGGCGTGCCTTGTCGTCCGCAGCGTGCTCCTCCGCCTCGCGGACCATCCGCTCGACGTCCTCCTTGCTGAGGGATGAGCCGCCGGTGATCGTCATCGACTGCTCCTTGCCGGTGCCCTTGTCCTTGGCAGAGACGTGCACGATGCCGTTGGCGTCGATGTCGAAGGTGACCTCGATCTGCGGGACCCCACGCGGAGCCGGCGCGATACCGGTCAGCTCGAAGGTGCCGAGGTTCTTGTTGTCGCGGGTGAAGTCACGCTCGCCCTGGAAGACCTGGATGGACACCGAGGGCTGGTTGTCGTCCGCGGTCGTGAAGGTCTCGCTTCGCTTGGTCGGGATCGCGGTGTTGCGCTCGATCAGCTTGGTCATGATGCCGCCCTTGGTCTCGATACCGAGGCTCAGCGGGGTGACGTCGATCAGCAGCACGTCCTTGCGCTCACCGCGCAGCACACCGGCCTGCAGGGCGGCGCCGACGGCGACGACCTCGTCCGGGTTGACGCCCTTGTTGGGCTCCTTCCCGCCGGTCAGCTTGGTGACCAGTTCGACGACGGCGGGCATCCGGGTGGAACCGCCGACGAGCACGACGTGCGCGATGTCGGCGACCTTGACCCCGGCCTCCTTGATGACGTCTTCGAAGGGCTTCTTGGTGCGGTTGACCAGATCCTCGGTCAGTTTCTCGAACTGCGCGCGGGTGATGGTCTCATCGAGGTTGGCGGGACCACTGTCGGTCAGCGACAGGTACGGCAGTTGGATGGAGGCGCTGGTCTTCGAGGAGAGTTCCTTCTTGGCCTGCTCAGCCGCCTCCTTGAGGCGCTGCAGGGCGATCTTGTCCTTGGAGACGTCGACGCCCGTGGAGTCCTTGAACTTCTTGATCAGGTGATCGACGATCCGCTGGTCCCAGTCGTCGCCGCCGAGGCGGTTGTCGCCGGCGGTGGAGCGGACCTGAATGGTGCTGAAATCCTCATCCTTGCCCACCTCGAGCAGGGAGACGTCGAAAGTCCCGCCGCCGAGATCGAAGACCAGGATCAGCTCGTCCTCCTTGCCCTTGTCGAGGCCGTAGGCGAGCGCCGCCGCGGTCGGCTCGTTGATGATGCGCAGCACGTTGAGACCCGCGATCTCGCCGGCCTCCTTGGTGGCCTGACGCTCGGCGTCGTTGAAGTAGGCGGGCACCGTGATGACCGCGTCGGTGACGGCTTCACCGAGGTACTGCTCGGCGTCGCGCTTCAGCTTGCCGAGGATCCGGGCGCTGATCTCCTGCGGGGTGTACTTCTTGCCGTCGATGTCCTGGGTCCAGGTGGTGCCCATGTGACGCTTGACGGAGGCGATGGTGCGATCGACGTTGGTGACGGCCTGACGCTTGGCGGTCTCACCGACCAGCACCTCACCGTCCTTGCTGAAGGCGACCACCGAGGGGGTGGTGCGGAAGCCTTCCGCGTTGGCGATAACGGTGGGCTCGCCACCTTCCAGGACTGCGACCACCGAGTTGGTGGTTCCCAGGTCGATTCCTACTGCACGTGACATTCTTGTTCTCCTTCTGCCGGTCGCCCGATGGCGCTGCTCCGGCGGGTGGCTCGACCTTTCTGGTCCGCAGCCGGTGGTTTCTCTGGCGATGCTTGAGTCGCCTTGGCTCAAGTTTGCCACCGGGTGTTTTGAGTGTCAAGCGCACGGGCAGAAACTTGAGCCACTCTCACTCAACTTTCCCCTCGCGGCCGTGCGCCGCTACGCGACCCATGCTGCGTCGCGCCCCGGCGCACGGGTCGCAACGGCGCGCATGGCCCGCCGCCCGAATCGCTGGACGGGAACTGGCCGACTGGCCGGCCTCAGCCCTGCCAGCCGAAGTTCCGGGCCATCTTCTCCAGAGTGCCGACGGTCTGCGCGTACTCTTCGGCGGTCAGGCCTTCGGACACGGTCGCCCGAGCCGATTCGACCACCGCACTGAGCCGCTCGAACGACTCCGCACCGCGCTCGGTGATGCTGTAGCGGTCGTGCTCGATGAAGATCCAGCCGCTCTCGAGCAGTTCGTCAAGGTGTTCGACCGAGGACCCGTCGTCGGCGCCGGTCAGGAAGGGGGCAACCGCCTGGTCCAGCTTCTCGATCTCGGCGGGGCCGCGCGAGAGCACGTTCAGCAGCTGCCACTGGCGACGGGTCACTCCGTGCTCATCCAGGATCGCCTCGAAGCGCTCGTCGATCAGCCTGTCGACAAGCTTCACCCAGAATCCGATCGGTCGCTGCACTGCCTCCATGCCTCGACTCTACGCCGCGGCGCCCGGGTGCGGAAACCCCGTGACCCCGACGCTCTTGAGGCCGTGGGGACGCGGAAAACGCTCGCGGCCGAGACACGGGCTGCGGCCGGTCAGGCGAGCTTCTCGTGCTGGTCGCGCACCGGGATCATCAGCAGCAGGCCAAGCAGCAGAATCAGGGCGATGCCGATGATTCCGTACAGGGTGTCATGGAAGATCACGGTCGCGAACAGGCCGAAAAGTGCCGGCGTGAGGAAACTCACCGCGCGACCCGTGGTCGCATACAGGCCGAAGACCTCGCCTTCCCGGCCCTCCGGTGTGATCCGGGCCAGAAAACTGCGGCTGGCCGATTGCACGGGGCCGACGAACAGCGTCAGCGCGAGCGCCGGCGCCCAGAAGGCGGCCTTCTCATCGGGGATGACGAGCATCACGACCGCTGCGATCAGCAATCCGATCAGTGATCCGATGATGATCCACCGGGCGCCCAGCCTGTCATCCAGCCAGCCACCGATGAAAGTTCCGATCCCGGCAACCACATTGGCGGCCACCGCGAAGTAGAGCACCTCCGAGCTGGAGAAACCGAAGGAGACCGCCGCGATGATGGCGCCGAAAGTGAAGACGCCGGCCAGGCCGTCGCGGAAGATCGCACTGGCCACCAGGAACTGCAGCACGTTGCGGTTGTCCTTTGCCAGAGTCTTCAGCGTGTTCCACAGCACCGCGTACGACGCCAGGAAGCTGACCCGGTTGTGCCGCTGGGTGCGCGGGATCTCGGGTACCCGCAGCAGCACGGGCACGGCGAAGACGGCGAACCACGCCGCCGAGGCGAGGATCGCAACCCGGATGTTGAGGCCGCCGCCCGCCAGACCATCCGCGACGCCGAGCAGACCACCGCCGCCCAGGCCGAAGTCCTGAATGAAGAGCACCAGCAGCAGGAGCAGCAGCACGATGCCACCGAGGTATCCCATGCCCCAGCCGAAGCCGCTGACCCGGCCGATCGTTCTGGGGGTGGACACCTGCACCAGCATGGCGTTGTAGTTGACGCTCGCGAACTCGAAGAAGATGTTGCCGAACGCCATCAGAATCGCGCCGGCGACCAGGAAGCCCGGCGCGGCTTCGATGAAGAACATTGCCGCCATGGCGACGATGACCAAGGCGGTGTTGACCGCGAGCCACAGTTTTCGGCGTCCCGAACCATCCGATCGCTGTCCAAGGACTGGCGCGAACAGGGCGATCGTCACACCGGCGACCGCCAGCCACAGGCTGATCACCCCGGCATTGTCGGCCAGCGCGGCAACGAGCGCGGGGTCGTTGTCGTCGCCGGCTGCCGACGCCACCACCGCGGGATCGATGAAGTAGGTCGATGCCAGATAGGTGCTGAAGACGAAGGTCGTGACAACGGCGTTGAAGGAGGCCGATCCCCAGTCCCAGAGCGCCCAGGACAGCGTGCCGTGCTGCGTGAAGCGCGCTCTCCGCTCGCCGTGATGACCGATCGTGCCGACAGGGGGGATGTTGGCGACCAGCGGGACGGGCGGGATCTCGTCCGGCTCGACTCCGCCTTCATCCGCGCCGGTGCTCTCAGTCATGGTGACAGGGTAGTGCCACCGAATTAACTTTCAGTGTCCCGCACGGCCCGCGTCGGTGACCGTGACATCTGTGATGTGGAAGTTCTGGAACGAGCGGGAGGCGGTCGGCCCGCGCTGACCCTGGTACCGCGAACTGTACTCCGCAGAACCGTATGGGCGCTCGCTCGGCGAGGACAGTTGGAAGAAGCAGAGCTGGCCGATCTTCATGCCCGGCCACAGCTTGATCGGCAGGGTTGCGACGTTGCTGAGCTCCAGCGTCACGTGCCCCGAGAAGCCGGGGTCGATGAATCCGGCCGTCGAGTGCGTCAGCAGCCCGAGTCGGCCCAGTGAGCTCTTGCCCTCCAGCCGTGCCGCGATGTCGTCCGGCAGCGTGACCAACTCGAAAGTCGATCCGAGCACGAATTCACCGGGATGAAGGATGAACGGTTCGCCGGGCTTCGACTCGATCAGCCGGGTCAGCTCGGGCTGGTCCTCGGCCGGGTCGATGTACGGGTACTTGTGGTTGTCGAAAAGCCGGAAGAAGCGGTCGAGCCGCACATCGATGCTCGACGGCTGGAGGAGTTCCGGCGCATAGGGCTCAAGGCCGATACGACCGGCTTCCAAGTCGGCGCGGATGTCGCGATCGGAGAGCAGCACGAGTCGAGACTACCGCTCCAAAGCCCCATCAGCGGCGCTGAGTGGCGAGCGAGCCGGCACGGGATGAACGCGTCGAGTCGGCCCACGATTTCAACTGCCGGAGGAGCTGGGCATTCCCTCCCCGTCTGCCTGGTAGACATCCGGAATGCCATCACCGTCCGTATCGACGGTCTCGTCCTGCTCAATGCGCAGGTACTGCCGGTTTCGGATGCGCAACACGATCGCCGCGAGGCCGGCGGCAAGCAGGGACGCCGCAAGGATCCCCACCTTCGCCTGGTCGTTGTGGGCACTGCCGAGGCCGAAACTGAGCTCCGCGACAAGCAGCGAAACGGTGAAGCCGATGCCCGCGAGCAGGGATACGCCGAAGAGGTCGATCCACCGCAGACTCGGGTCGAGGTCGACTCTGGTGAACTTGGTCAGCGACCACGTGGATCCCATGATTCCGAGCGGTTTGCCGATCACCAGCGCGGCGATGATCCCGATGGTCACCGGGTCGGCCAGAGCCGTGAACAATCCGTCGACACCGCCGATGGCCACCCCCGCGGAGAACAGCGCGAAAACGGGGACCGCGAATCCGGTGGACAGCGGTCGGAATCGGTGTTCGAAGATCTCGGCAAGGCCCGGGCCCTGCTCCCTGCTCCCGTTGACTTTCTTGTGCAGCACCGGCACGGCGAAGCCGAGAACAACGCCGGCGATCGTCGCATGAATTCCGGAGGCGTGCAGCAAAGCCCAGGCCGCGAAGCCGATGGGCAGCAGGATGACCCACGCCGCGGCGAGCTTGAGGCGAAAGAACTTGCGGTACCGGTGCGCGAGGAAGGTGAAGATCGCAACCGGAATGAGGAACAGCACCAACGGCACGACGTTGACCTGTTCGGTGTAGAAGAACGCGATGATCGTGATGGCGAGCAGGTCATCGACGACAGCAAGAGTGAGCAGGAAGACCCGGAGCGCGCTCGGCAGGTGGGATCCGATCACCGCCAGTACGGCGACGGCGAAGGCGATGTCGGTCGCCGTCGGGATCGCCCAGCCGCCGCGCGCCTCAGGGTTGCCCCAGTTGATTGCCGCGTAGATCAGCGCCGGCACCAGCACACCGCCGGCAGCCGCGACCACCGGTACCACGGCTCGGCTGGGGTTGCGCAGGTCCCCGGCGACGAATTCACGTTTCAGCTCCAGGCCGACGAGGAAGAAGAAGATCGCCAGTAGTCCGTCGGCGGCCCACTGGCCGACGCTGAGTTCGAGGTGCCACGGCTCGTAACCGAACCGGAAATCCCGCACCGCGAAGTAGCTGTCGGCCAGGGGCGAGTTCGCCCAGATCAGTGCGAGCGCGGCCATCGCAACGAGGATGAGGCCGCCGACGGTCTCCTTGCGAAGGATCTCGCCGACGCGCAGCGCCTCGGCGTAGCCGCCGCGACCGAGGATCCGCCGACGCGAGGGGCGGTCTGAGTGATCAGCCATGACGGCTCCTTATCAGGTGGTTCGACGAATAGTCGTCGACCAGACTTCCCGACACTCCAGTCATCAACTCTAGGCACTTTTCGCGGGTTGTGGCACTCAGTAAGCCGAATGCGACGCCGCGGGTAGGGTCAGGGCGTGCTTCGGCTCGGCGAGCACGAGCGCCGTCGCGCCCTAAACGGTCAGGACGACCTTGCCCGTGGCGCGACGCTCGTCCAGTTCCTGCAGCGCAGCGGCCGCCTCACTCAGGGGATGGGTCGACCCGATGACCGGTCGCAGGGCTCCCGAGACCACGTGGGGCAGGATCGCCGCCCACTGTTCCGCCTGATAGCCGGGATGCTTCGCCAGATACGCTCCCCAGCCGACGCCGACGACCTCGATGTTGTTCAGCAGCAGGCGATTGACCCGCACGGTCGGGATCTCCCCGCCGGTGAAGCCGATCACGAGGATGCGGCCGCCGTCCTTCAGAGAGCGCAGTGAGTCGGTGAAGCGGTCGCCGCCGACCGGGTCGACGATGATGTCAACGCCGCCCATGGCGAGGGCCGCATCCTTGAACCCCTCGACCAGGACGACCTCGTCCGCGCCGGCCGCCCGGGCAACCTCAGCTTTGCCTGCCGTCGAAACGACGGCGATGACCCGTCCGGCGCCGAAGGCCTTGGCCATCTGGATCGATGCCGTGCCGACACCGCCGGCCGCCCCGTGAATGAGCACAGATTCACCGGCAGCGAGTCGGCCGCGCTTGACCAGCGCGAAATACGCGGTGAAATAGTTGGAGCAGAGCGCGGCGCCCAACTCGAAGCTGATGTTCGCCGGCAGCGGGAAGGTCATGTCGGGCGTCGCGTAGGTCTGCTCGGCGAACCCACCGCTCATTGCCAGAGCGGCAACACGGTCACCGGGCGAGAAACCCGATCCCGTCGGAGCCGAGATCACCTCGCCGGCCACCTCCGCGCCCGGAATGAATGGCAGCTCTGGCTTGATCTGGTACTGGCCTCGCGTCTGCAGCAACTCGGGGAAGGCCACTCCGGCAGCGCGCACCCGGATCAGGACCCTATCGGGGCGCGGTTCGAGGTCGGGGAGTTCGCTGACGACGACGTCAGCAGGCCCGGTCAGGGCTGTGATTTGGACGGCTTTCATGCAGCACAGCCTAATCCGCCGTGATGCGCTCGGGTCGAGCGGATTGCAGTGGCTGCGCCGTCAGCGAGCCAGCCGGAGAGTCAGTCCCGCTTCAAACGAGCGTCAAGGACCTCCAGCAGGTCCTTGAACGCCCGCACCGCCTGTTTCAGCCGTTCACTGCCCACAATGTTCGAGAAATCGCTCTCCATCGCGGCGGTGATGCCCATGGAAACTTTGCGCGCCGCCAGGCCTCTGTCGGTGAACACGATCAGGCGGGCCCTGCGATCCGTCGGGTCATCGCGTCGCGTGAGATACCCCTTGGCCTCCAAGTCGTCAACCACCTCGCCCATCGATTGAACCGTCATCTGGGTTCGCGCCGCGAGAGTTGTCAGCCGGTCGCCCGTCAGGCTGAGCGTTTCGAAGAGTGCAGCGTGGGGCATGCGCAGGTCGGGGTACCCGGCCTTGCCGAGCGCCGCGAGCAACTCCTGCTCAAAGGCGCGGATCAGACGCGCAGACGTCATCGCCACTGGCCAGTCGGGTGGTGAATCATTCACCCCGACAGGCTAGCGGATGCTCCTATTCTCAGGTAACCTGATCTCCATGCAACCTGACTAACAGGTTACCTGAATACCTCAAGGAGCGCATCATGCTTGACGTCGGCAGTCCCGTTCCGGACATCGAACTCGAGGACACCGAGGGAAACCTCGTTCGCTTGCGCGAACTGGGCGCCGGGCAGCCGGTGCTGCTCTATTTCATGAGAGCCATCAACTGCGCGCAGTGCAACGCCCACGTCCGGATGCTCGCCAGCCAAGCTGACGATTTCGCGGCGAAAGGCGTCCGCGTCGTGGTCTCTGTCCCAGATTCCCGGGCCGACGCGGCGGCGTGGAAGGCGAAGAAGAAGGTCCCGTTCGCGGTGCTCACCGGCGAGCGGGGTGCGGCCCACGCCGAATTCGGCCTGCTCAGGAAGGTCTTCGGCGCGGTTCAGCAGTCGGGCACCGCTCTGATCGATGCCCGCGGGGTGGTGACGTACATCCATGGCGGCACCAACCCCTCCGCCAGCTACGACCGCGAAGCCGCTGCCCTGGCAGTCAGCAAACTCCTGCCGGCTGCCTGACCGAAGGGCACACGGCCAAGAGGCAGCAGCGCGCTTCAATCTCGTTCCAGGCGAGCCGCGCCATCTCGTTCCTCCGCTCGTGTCGTGCCAATCAAGGCTATTGGTGCCCGGGGACATTCGCGGTGCGGCACGAGCGGGCGGCGTCAGACGGGCAGCAGCTCGAAGTTCACTCGGTAGCTCATCAGAGAGACGCCGGTCACGGCCGACAGGGCGTACATCAGCTTCTGGTCATGTCCGAGCCCGATGATGACGCCCTCGACGGCCTGGCCGGGCGACGCAAGCTCGGCCTTCACCCAGCCCATGTAGCGGAGCACCTGTCCCATCGTGTCGTCACTAGTCTGGCCGCGCTTCAGTTCGACGACGAGGAGCTTGGCGCGGTCCTTGCTGATCGCGAGTACGTCGATCACGCCGATGTCGGTGCGGAACTGCCGACCGCTCACCGTCTCGCCGTCAAACTCATCCTCGAAAATGTCGAAGTTCTTGCCGAGCGAGGTGTGCGCCCAGTTCTCAACGAGAAAGTCCTCCAGTTGACGCTCCAGACGGAACGCGACTTCCTCCGTCTCGATTTGAGGCGTCGTGACTCCTGCGCCTGATCCACGAAGCTGGTCGATCTCGTCAGCGAATGCGTTCAGGCTGAACACCGTCTGGAGGCTACCGGAGGAGTTCTTCAGCTCGTCGCTGAAGCTGTCGCGGGTCATTCGCACAGTGTCCCACCGCACGGGGCGCTGGTGCGGCAGCGATTGACCGGGATGGAACTCGTACTGCCCGACGACCGTGCCGAATGCGTAGGTGCCATCGTCTATCCGGGTGACGATCACGTCGCCCTCGAAGATTGCCGTAGTGAACGTCCAAAGATTCCCGATCGCGAGCCCGATCGAAATCCTCGTCTTGTCGGGGTACTTCGCGGCCAGTCGCGGGTTGAACTCGGCGTGGAACGCCTTCACTGGCAAGTGAACGTAGTCGCTAAGGTCGACGTCGCCGATGAAGTCGACACCGGCCTTCCCACTCTCCACCATCGGGCGGGAGTACGCACCCTGGGTGCCGAGGCGGACCATCCAGTAGTCGGCCATCTCGTTCGCTCTCCCCGCCTCGTTCGTCTCGTTCAGCGTATAGCGAGGCCGCCCGCCGTGCGAGTGGGCGGGGTCGCGGCTCGGGCGTTGCTGCGTTCGCGGGCACTTGTGTGCACCCTCACGCACCGGCCACACGGGGACCAAAAACGCCGACCGCGGATTCCTGAGCACTTTTCGTAGCACTTCCAATGGGAAACGGCCCCTGGTTCGGACTGAAAAGTCCTGATCAGGGGCCGTTTAACTCGCGTGCGCGAGGGGGGACTTGAACCCCCACGCCCTTTCGAGCACTGGCACCTGAAGCCAGCGCGTCTGCCAATTCCGCCACTCGCGCGAACTCAGAGAGACTAGCACTTTCGGCCCCTGGTTGCCATTCGGCACCGGGCAGCAGCCGTCGCCAAGGCAACGCAGCCCCATTCGAGGCACAGCCGACTAACATCGTGGTAGTTCTGCAATCGAGAGCGGGAGACCCGTGGGCCTACTGGACAACATCGAGCGCGGCATCGAACGTGTCGTCAACGGCGCATTTGCCAAGACCTTCAAATCCGGTCTTCAGCCCGTGGAGATCACGGCTGCCCTCAGGCGTGAACTCGACACCAAGGCCGCGGTTGTCGCCCGCGACCGAATCCTGGTCCCCAACAGCTTCGTCGTGAGCCTGGGCGAGAGCGACCATGCCCGGATGTCGGGACTCGGCCCCGCCCTGATCGATGAGCTCAGTCAGCTGATCCAGCAGCATGCCAGCCGCCAGGGCTACCAGTTCGCCGGGCCGATCGGCATCGCTCTTCGCCGCGATCCCAGCCTTGGCCAGGGCGTCGTGCGCATCGAGTCCAGCACCGCCAAAGGCAAAGTCAGTTGGAACCCGGTGCTGGAGATCGCCGGCAAACGCTATCCGATCCTCAAGGCACGCACCGTCATCGGCCGTGGCAGCGAGGCTGACGTAACGGTCGATGACTCCAGCATTTCGCGTAAGCACGTCGAGATTGTCTGGGACGGTGTCAGGGCCCAGGTTCGCGACCTCGGATCGACCAATGGCTCCAGCCTGAACGGCGCCAAAGTCACCACGGCGTTGCTCGAGCCTGATTCGGTCATCACGATCGGCCGAACCCGTATTGTGTTCAGGGTGCTCGCCCAGTCCGCCGATCTGCCGCGCTCCGGCGGTCAGCAGATCGACGAGAGTTGACGGGGCTGCTATGAGCGAACTGACGCTGCTGCTGCTGAGGATCGGGTTCCTCGCGCTGATGTGGTTCTTCGTGTTCGCCATCATCTACGCGCTGCGCTCCGACCTCTTCGGCCAGCGGGTCAAGCGTCTGCCTGCCGAGCACGCGAGTGCGCCCGCCGCGCCCTTCCTGGCCAGCACCAGCGCCGACACTGAGGCAGTCACGCCGTTGCACGCACCGGCGGCCGCGGCCGGCGACGGCACTGCACCGGCCACCCGCCTGGTGATCACTTCCGGCGCCAAGTCGGGCATGGAGCTCATGCTCGGGACCGAGCCGCTCACGATCGGTCGCGCCAGCGAGTCCGGTCTGATCATTCGGGACGACTACACCTCCACTCATCACGCCCGGCTGATGCTCTGGGAGGACGGCTGGAAGATCCAGGACCTCGATTCGACCAATGGCACCTTCGTGGACGGCAAGCGGGTGACCACCCCGACGGCGGTGCCCCTTCGCACCCCCGTCCGCGTCGGGGCCACCACATTCGAGTTGCGAGCCTGACCGGTGACGATGCACATGATCGCCGCCGCCGGGTCGCACGTCGGCAAGGTCCGGTCCAACAACCAGGATTCGGCTTATGCGGGTCGCCACCTGTTCATGGTGGCCGATGGCATGGGCGGTCACGCCGGCGGAGACGTCGCCTCGGCGATAACGGTCAGGCATGTCCGGGACGTCGATCGCCTCTTCGACGACATCGGCCAGGCCGCCGAAGCACTGCAGACCAGCCTGGTGGGGGCCAACGCCGCCCTCGCCGAAACCGTTTACCAGCACGCCGAACTCGCCGGGATGGGCACCACAGTCAGTGCGCTTCTGCGTGTCGACGATCAGTTCTCCCTCGCCCATATCGGCGACAGCCGGATCTACCTCCTTCGAAATGGCGACCTGCGCCAGCTGACCAGTGACCACACCTTCGTGCAGCGCCTGGTCGATTCCGGCCGCATAACACCCGAGGAGGCACTGGTGCACCCGCGGCGTTCCGTGCTGATGCGGGTACTCGGTGACGTCGAATCGCCACCTGAGCTCGACAGGGAGCTGGTCGACATCAAGCCGGGCGACCGGTGGATGCTCTGCAGTGACGGCCTGTCCAGCTATGTCGATGATGACCGCAGCAAGGAGATCCTCGGTGAATCGCCGACCCCCGCGAGCGCAGTCGAACGTCTGATCAACGAGAGCCTTGCCAACGGGGCACCCGACAACGTCACGGTCGTCGTCGTCGACGCCTCCGACAACGAGGGGGTCGGTGCCCCAGCGAGTCCGATCACGGTCGGCTCCGCGGCGGAACCCCTTGCCTTCGACACCCCCGCCAATCGCCGGGTGTTCCGGATTCCAACCGTCGCCCTGCGGCACCCGATCAAGGCGGTGACCACCGAGGAGGCGCATTTCGAGCCCGCAAGCGAGGAGTACCTCGAACAGCTCATTGCCGAAGATCAGCGCCGGGCGAACCGCCGCCGAATGCGCTGGCTGTTCGTGCTGGCATTCGCTCTGCTCATCTCCGGGACACTGCTTTTCTTCGGCTACCAGTGGACCCAGACTCGCTACTTCGTCGGCAGCCAGGACGGCAACGTCGCAATCTTCCAGGGGGTGCAGCAGGACGTCGGTCCGATCACGCTCTCGCACCTGCACACCGACACCGGAATCCCCGTTGACAGCCTGCCGCCGTTCTACCAGCTGCGCCTTGAGGACACGATCAGCGCATCAACCCTGGCCGAAGCCCAGGCCGTCGTGGATCGGATCAACGATGTCCGCGACTGAGATCGAGGCTCCGGAGCCGAAGCTCCGACTCATCCGCGTGCCCCGCAGACTCCGAAACCTGGAGTTGGCGCTGCTGCTGCTGGCACTGCTGATCAACGTCGCCGCCGTGCTGCTGGTCCAATCGGGGGTCGGCATCGAGATCGATCTCAGCCTGTTGCAGTTCGCCATCGTGCCGGGTGTTCTGGCTCTGGTACTGCATCTGGCACTGCGCTTCCGCGCCCCCGACGCCGACCCGCTGATCCTGCCGATCGCCACCGTGCTCAACGGACTGGGGGTGGCGATGATCTACCGCATCGATCTCGGCCGAGGCGACCAGGGCTGGGAATCATTCGGTGTCCGACAGCTGGTGTGGACGGCAATCGCGATGACGCTGGCCCTGCTGGTCGTGCTGCTGCTGAACAATCATCGCGTGCTGCAGCGCTTCAGCTACGTTTTCATGACGGCCGGCATCCTGCTGCTGCTGATGCCGTTCCTGCCGGGAATCGGTCGCACCATCAACGGCGCGGCGCTGTGGATTTCGGTTGCCGGTTTCACCTTCCAACCTGGCGAGGTCGCCAAGATCTGCCTGGCGATCTTCTTCGCCGGGTATCTGGTGAGCCACCGGGACAGCCTCGCGATGGTCGGTCCCAGAGTTCTCGGTGTCCGCCTGCCGCGGGCACGCGATCTCGGTCCGATTCTGGTGATCTGGGCCGCCAGTCTCGGAGTGCTGATCTTCCAGCACGACCTCGGCACCTCGTTGCTGTATTTCGGACTCTTCGTGGTGATGCTCTACGCCGCGACCGGCCGGGTGAGTTGGATACTGCTGGGACTCGTCCTGTTCGCACTGGGCGCCGTGCTGGCCGTCCAGTCCATCTCCTACGTCAACGACCGGGTCGCCGGCTGGCTGCACGCCTTCGCCCAGGAAAACTACGAGGCGGTGGGTGGCAGCTACCAGTTGGTCCAGGGCATCTTCGGCATGGCCAGCGGCGGGCTGTCGGGCACCGGCCTCGGCCAGGGCCGGCCGGGCATCGTGCCACTGGCGGAAAGCGATTTCATCATTCCCAGCCTTGGTGAGGAACTCGGCCTGATCGGCCTGTTCGCGATCCTCGCTCTCTACATCCTGCTGGTCTCACGCGGCTTCAAGATCGGCTTCGCCGGACAGGATGATTTCGGTCGACTTCTGGCAGTGGGCCTGGCCTTCGTCATCGGCCTGCAGTGTTTCATCGTCATCGGCGGCGTCACCCGGGTGATCCCGCTGACCGGCCTGACAACTCCCTTCCTCGCTGCCGGCGGGTCATCGCTCGTGGCGAACTGGATCATCGTGGCGATCCTGCTGCGGCTCTCCGACAGCGTGCGCCACCAGCCGGGGATGGTGATCGGCGGATGAGCCGAGAACTCAGAACGCTCACCCGCGTCGTCATCGCGATGTTCCTCGCGCTGTTCGTCGCGACGAGCCTGGTCCAGGTCGTGTACGCCGACAGCCTGCGTGCCGACCCCCGCAATGTGCGAACCCTGTACGACAGCTACTCTGCACAGCGCGGGTCGATTCTGGTCGACGGCACCCCCATCGCCTACTCGAGCCCTGTCGATGACGTCTACCGGTACCAGCGCATCTACGCCGACGGTGAAATGTACGCACCGGTCACCGGGTACTTCACCCTGAACCAGGGAGTCACCGGTATTGAAGGCGCCCTGAACGCGGAGCTGAGCGGCTCGTCGAATTCGCAGTTCCTGGACAACCTCGCCAGTATCATCACCGGCCAGTCGCCGTCGGGCGACTCGATCGAACTGACCATCGACCCCGCTGTGCAACTGGCCGCTTGGCAGGCGCTACAGGGGTACCGGGGATCCATCGTCGCCTACGAACCCGCCACCGGCCGCATCCTCGCCATGGTCTCCACCCCGTCCTTCGATCCCAACCTGCTGGCCAGCCACGACAGCACCCAAGTCATCGCCCGGTACACCAGCCTGCTCGCCGATGCCGGCTCCCCGCTCGACAACAGGGCGATCGCCGGAACGCTCAACCCGCCGGGATCCACCTTCAAACTCGTCACGGCGAGCGCGGCGCTCGAGAACGGCTACCAACCCGACTTCGCCCTCCCCAACCCGAGCAGCTACCAACTCCCGGGAACAAGCACGAGCATCAGCAATGCCGGCGGCGGTCGGTGCGGACCGGGAGAGACGGTCACGATCGCCGATGCGCTGCGCCTGAGCTGCAACATCCCGTATGCCGAGCTCGGCGGACTGCTCGGTCAGGATGCACTGCGCAGCCAAGCCGAGGCCTTCGGCTTCAACACGGAACTCTCCATACCGCTGAGCGTCACCCCCAGTGCCTTCCCCGAGGAACTCGACGATGCGCAGCTTGCATTGAGCGCTTTCGGCCAATACGAAGACCGCGTCACACCGCTGCAAATGGCCATGGTCTCGGCGGCGATCGCGAACGGTGGTCTGCTGATGAAACCGACCCTGGTCGATCAGATTCTCGCACCCGACCTGTCGGTTCGCCGGCAGTCCGGCCCCGAGGAACTCGGCCACCCGATCACGGCCGCAACATCCGCGCTGCTCACCCAGATGATGATCGCCAACGTCAGCAATGGCGCGGCAAGTAATGCAAGAATGGACGGTGTCAGCGTGGCAGGCAAGACCGGTACGGCAGAGAACGGCAAAGACGATCCGTACACCCTGTGGTTCACCGGGTTTGCCCCCGCGGACAATCCCCGGGTCGCGATCACAGTCCTGATCGAAGATGGCGGCGGCTTGGGCCAGACAGGTTCGGGAAACACAGTCGCCGCACCGATTGCCAGAAGAGTGCTAGAGGCGGTGCTGTTGAGATGAGACCCACGTCAGGGATCACCTTCGGTGGACGCTACAAGCTGGGCAGTCGCATCGCGATCGGCGGCATGGGCGAAGTCTGGGAGGCTACAGACCAGATCATCGGCCGCACGGTCGCGATCAAGATTCTCAAGGACGAATACCTCGGCGACCCCGGCTTCCTCGAACGCTTCCGCGCGGAGGCCCGTCACGCCGCCCTGGTGAACCACGAGGGCATCGCCAACGTCTACGACTACGGCGAGGACGACGGCAGCGCCTTCCTGGTGATGGAACTCGTTCCCGGTGAGGCGCTCTCGGCGATCCTCGAACGCGAGCGCATCCTCTCGACGGACCGGGTTCTCGACATCATCGCGCAGACCGCGACCGCCCTGCAGGCCGCGCACGCCGTCGGTCTGGTGCATCGCGATATCAAGCCGGGCAACCTGCTGATCACCCCGGACGGTCGCGTCAAGATCACCGACTTCGGGATCGCCCGGATCGCCGATCAGGTTCCGCTGACCGCAACCGGCCAGGTGATGGGCACCGTTCAGTACCTCTCGCCCGAGCAGGCCAGCGGCCACCCGGCATCACCTTCGACCGACATCTACTCGCTCGGCATCGTCGCTTATGAGGCCCTCGCCGGCCGCCGGCCCTTCACCGGCGAATCCCAGGTCGCGATCGCGATGGCGCAGATCAACGAGACGGCGCCGGCGCTGCCGGCCACCGCCTCGGAGTCGGTGAGCAACCTGGTCTTCGCCTGCATCGCCAAGAACCCCGCCGACCGACCGGCATCGGCCGCACAGCTCGCCCGGGCCGCACAGGCGCTGCGCAGAGGGGACGTGGCCACGGCGGCGCTCAGCGTTCCCGCGGTGCTCAGCACCGGCCTGCCGGCAACGACCCTGCTGCCCGCCCACGGCGTCACCGATGCCACCACGGTGCTGCACTCGCCCGCCACCGCACCAGTACTCACGCATACCCGCAGCCCGTGGACCTGGCCGCTGATCGCGCTGATCGGCCTGCTGGCAGTGGTCATCATCGGCACGATCATCGCACTGGCCCTGAATCCCGGTGACACCGTCGTGCCGCCGCCCGTCGATTCGTCGACGACGACCAGTGCCCCGCCTAGTGAGACGGAGACCCCGACCGACTCGACCGTGCAGATCGACAGCGCGAACGTCGTCGGCAAGTCCTTCGACGTCGCGGAACAGTACCTGAAGGATCTCGGCTTCACCACGATCACCCGACGCGAAGGCAGCACGGTCACCGACCCGGCACTGGTCGACATCGTCACAGCGTTCGAGCCCAGCGGGCGGGTCGACATCTCGCGCACGATCACGCTCACGGTCAACATCCTGGCCACCGCCCCGGCCGCCCCGGCCAATGCGCCGACAGCCAATCCCAACCCCGCGCTGCCCGGTGACGTGATCGTGGTCTCGTGGCCGACATACAACTGCGCAGTCGGTACGCGCGATCGATATGACGTGGTGGTGACCGGTGCCGACACCACGGGCGGCTCGACCCCGCCGAACGTGCCGAGTTACACGCTGACGGCGCCCGCCACTGGCGAGGTCACTGTCGCGTACACCGTCACCTGCTCGGGGCTCACCTCGGAGCTTTCCCCCATTGTGACGATCCCGATCCAGGTCCCCGCAACGGTCACCCCGTAACCCGAGCGCTCAAGCGATTCCCCGAGGAGAAACCACGTGACGCAATCCGGCCGCCTGCTTGCCGAGCGATACCAGCTCGGCGATCTGATCGGTCGCGGCGGCATGGCCGATGTATACCTGGCCAAGGACCTCCGCCTCGGTCGCACGGTCGCCGTGAAGCTGCTGCGTTCGACATTCGCTGATGACCCGACGTTCCGTGTCCGCTTCCGGCAGGAGGCGCAGTCCGCCGCCAGGATGACCCACCCGAGCATCGTGCGCGTGTTCGATGCCGGCGAGGACTCGTCCATGGCAGAGGGTGGCGAGCGCCAGTCCGCACCGTTCATCGTCATGGAGTACGTCGACGGATCGATGCTGAAGGACATTCTGGGCAACGGCCCGCTGCCGGCGGCTGAGGCCGCCCGGATCATGACGGGTGTGCTGACCGCCCTCGACTACTCCCACCGTGCCGGTGTTGTGCACCGCGATATCAAGCCTGCGAACATCATGCTGACATCGGCCGGCGAGATCAAGGTCATGGACTTCGGCATCGCGCGCGCGGTCAGCGAGACCAGCACCTCGATCAGTGAGACTTCCACAATCCTGGGCACCGCCCAGTACTTCTCGCCCGAGCAGGCGAAGGGCGAAAGCGTCGATGCCCGGAGCGACCTCTATTCCGCGGGTATCGTGCTCTACGAGATGCTCACAGGTCGGCCGCCCTTCCGCGGAGACAGCGCGGTAGCGGTCGCATACCAGCACGTCAGCGAACTACCCCAGCCGCCCAGCGCCTTCAACTCCGAAGTCTCGCCCGCTTTCGACGCTGTTGTTCTGCGCGCTCTGGCCAAGGACCGCTCCGAGCGCTACCAGAGCGCAACCGAGTTCCGCGACGCCGTCGTCGGTGCCGTCGCCGGCAGGATCCCCCCCGCGCCGGTCGCCGAGGAGGACGTCGCCACCGCGATCTTCGGCACCGCATCCTCGCGCGGCTATGGTTCCGATGCTGCTTTGCGTCAGCTGACGGTCGAAGACGCCGGTACCACCACCCAGACCCGGCCTCCGGTGATCTGGATCTGGGCGGGGGTGGCCCTGGTGTTGGTGATCCTGGTCGCGATTCTCTTCTGGGTGCTCAACCTGCAGCCGCAGCCGATTTCCGACAACACAACACAGGTCCCGAAAGTCGCCGGCGCGAGCTACGAAGCCGGGGCGCGGAGCCTCGAGGCTGCCGAATTGATTCCCCTGCGCATCGATCAGAGCAGCGACAGCATCGCCGAGGGAAAGATCATCGAGACCGACCCCGAATCCGGGGCGACGGTCGCCAAGGGCGAAACGATTCGGGTCTACGTATCAACCGGCAAAGCGAAGGTCGCGCTTCCCAATCTGGAAGGGATGGCCGAGGCCGATGCGCGCGCCGCGATCGAGAAGCGCGGGCTCATTGCTGGCGAGACCACCTCGGCGTACTCACCGACCGTCGCCAAGGGCATCGTTATTTCCTCCAGCCCGCCCTCCGAATCCGAGGTCGCCAAGGGCAGCACGGTCGACCTCGTGGTATCGAGCGGCACCGTCGACATGCCGGAAGTGCGGGGCAGCAGGCTGCAGGAGGCACTCACGATCCTGCAGGGACCGACCCTCCAGCTGAAGCCCCAGGCCCAGGCCGACCCCAGTTGTCCCGCCACCGAGGGGAATCTGGTGACACAGCAGTCGATCGGCCCCGGCGAGGTTCCGCAGGGTTCGGAAGTGATCCTGACCTACTGCTTCGGCAGTGCTGCCCCGTAGCTGAGCTGCTGCGCAAGCGTGACGGTGTCGAGCCAGTTGGCGAGCAGCTGATGGCCGTACTCGGTCATGATCGACTCGGGATGGAACTGGACGCCGTCGATCGGCAGGTCCTGATGGCGCAGTGCCATCACGGTGCCACTGGGCGTGCTCGCGCTCACCCGGATCGGCGGATGCACCGTCGAGGAGTCCACGGCCAGCGAGTGGTAGCGGGTCGCCCGGAACCCCGCAGGGATGCCCCGGAAGATGCCGACCCCGTCATGGTCGATCGCCGAGGTGCGGCCGTGCATGAACTCCGAATCCATCCCCACCCGCGCACCCCAGATCTCGGCGATCACCTGATGGCCCAGACAGACCCCGAGAACCGGCTGATGGATGGCCGCCGAAGCCCGGATCACCGCCGCCGAGATGCCGGCGTCGGCCGGGCGTCCCGGGCCGGGTGAGATCAGCACAGCGTCGAAGTCCCTGACCGCGGCTGCGGCCGACCCGGCCGCGATCGCGTCATTGCGCATCATCGCGACTTCGGCACCCAGCTCGGCGAGGTATCCAGCCAGCGTGTGCACGAAACTGTCGTAGTTGTCGACAACCAGTATTCGGGTCACCCGGGACTCCGCGGTAATTGCGCGGCACCCACCGTTACCTCCTGGTTGTTGACATAGCGGTCGACGGCGGGGAACACCCACTGCACGAGGATGACCAGCAGGACGATCAGCAGGATGAGTAACAGGATGGCTCGCAGCCACCACGGACCGGGCAGCACTCGCCAGAGCGCCGCGTACATCACTGCACCGCCGTTGCGGAAAGGACGGCAGGCGCTCCGGCGCTGCGCGGAGTGAAACCCTCGAAGAGGCTGTAGGCGATGATGCGCTCCGCAGCCGAGAATCGTGGGTTGCAGCTCGTCATGGTCAGCACGCTGTCGGTGGCGGTGATCTCCAACTGCTGCGGCACCGGCGCCAGCACGCCGACTCCGGTCGGCCACACATACTCCAGATTGCGGAAGCGGTAGGTGAACCAGCCCTCCGCCGTCTCGATGATGACCGCATCACCAACCCGCAGATCCGCGATCTGGGCGAACGGTTTGCCGTAGGTCGTGCGATGTCCGGCCACGGCGAAGTTGCCGGATTGCCCGGGCAATTGACTGCCCGGATAGTAGCCGACGCCTTCGCTGAGAACCGTGAAGCCGATCCCGGAATGCACCGGGCGTGCGAAATCATCCCCGAATCGGGGAATCAGCATGCTCGCGAATGCCGCCCCCGCCGCCGGCGTGGCGATCGCCGGCGGCGAAACCACTTCCGGCTCGGTGGCCTCGTGGGGGGCGGGCGGCGGCACGGGTATCGCCCGATCCCAGTTCTCGCTGAGCTCCCCCGCACTGCGAGTCTGCTCACCCGCCGACACGATCTCGTTCCACCACAGCTGCCAGGCGAGGAAGAGCAGAACCACCACCCCCGCGGTGATCAACAACTCCCCGACGACGCCGAGCACGCTCGGCCGGATTGGCTTGGCGGGTGCTGTGGCATTCACAGCAGCAGTCTACGCGCGCCCGCGCGCGAGAAAGGGGGGGTCGTCCGCAGCGCTCGGGCTAGAATCATTGGCATGGCCCGTGAAAAGACTCGCCCTGCCCCCGTCGCTTCGACCTCAGGCGAAGACGTCCCCAATCCGGTGTGGTTCAAGCCGATCATGTTCGGACTGATGCTGGTGGGCTTGGCGTGGATCATCGTCTACTACATCAGCAATACCACCCTGCCGATCGCGTCGATCGGCGCATGGAACATCGTGGTCGGCTTCGGCATCGCCTTCGTCGGCTTCCTGATGACCACACGCTGGCGCTGACCCCACCGCATCGTCGGCACTCCGGGGCAATTACACCGGTGTAATTATCCCCACTGTGGAAACGGGTGTGCATAACCCGTCGGCCACCCGAATCCGCCTCAGAGGATGAACCCCGCGACAGCGGTGATCAGTGCCAGCGCCATTGCCACAGCGGCAAGCGAGAGGTACTGCTGCCGGGTCTGCTCACGGCGACGGGTGCGACCGAGAATCAGACCGACCACGGCGCCGATGACCAGACCGCCCAGATGCGCCTGCCAGGAGATATTGCTGCCGGGGACGAAGAGGATCGCGATGTTGATCACCAGCAGCACGAGCAGGCCGCGGACATCGCCGCCGAGCTGGCGCTGAATGACGAAGTACGCCCCCATCAGTCCGAAGATCGCTCCGGAAGCGCCGACCACGGGGGTCATCGGGTCCCCGAGCAGCAGCACTGCGACCGAGCCGCCGAAGCCGGAGATCAGGTACAGCGCGATGTAGCGGGCACGTCCGAATCCCGCTTCCAAAATCCTGCCGAACAGGAACAGCGCGTACATGTTGAACAGCAGATGCAGTATCCCGCCGTGCAAGAACATCGAGGTGATCATCCGCCACGGCTCGAAAGCCAGATCCGTCATCACATAGGCCGGTGCGAACCACAGCCACCCGGTGAGCGGGGGGAGGAACTGCTGCAGCAGGAAGACAACGACATTGATGCCGATCAGCGTATACGTCACCAGCGGTGTCGCCGAGGACAAGGCCCTGCGCACCCGCGGCTGCGAAGCCCGCGCCTCCTTCATGCACTCGGGACAGTGCACCCCGACGGGAGCCTGCGTCTGGCAATCCGCGCAGATCGTCCGCCCGCAGCGCTGGCACAGGATGAAGCTCTGCCGGTTCGGATGCCGATAACAGGTATCGCCGGCGCGTTCCGCATGGGCGCCGAAATCAGTCATGAACGGCTATGCCTGCTCGATCGTGACGCTCTCGATCACGACGTCGACGATCGGCTTGTCGCCACGGCCGGTCTCAACCGCCTCGATCGCGTCGACAACGGCTCGAGACTCGTCATCGGCGACGACGCCGAAGATCGTGTGTTTGCCCTGCAGCCAGGGAGTGGGCACCGTCGTGATGAAGAACTGCGAGCCGTTGGTGCCCTCGAGCTTGCCGGTGATGGCATTGCGCCGCTGGCCGGCATTGGCCATCGCCAGAACGTATGGTTCTGCGAAACTTAGTTCCGGGTGGATCTCGTCATCGAAGTTGTAGCCGGGTCCGCCGGTCCCCTGGCCAAGCGGGTCCCCAGCCTGCAGCATGAAGTCCTTGATGATGCGGTGGAAGATGATGCCGTCATAGAACGGCGCGGTGCTCTTGGCCCCGCTGGCGGGGTGGGTCCACTCGATTTCACCGGTGGCGAGCCCGACGAAATTGGCGACGGTGCGTGGGGCGTGGTTGCCGAGGAGGTTGACCCGTATCGGTCCCAAACTGGTCGTGATGGTGGCGAGCTGAGTGTGAGTAGGCATCCCCCCATTCTGCCACAGGGCGAAGCCGCAGCCTTGGGTCTTGCTGTGCAGGCATGAATCGCCTGTACTCCCGGAGCGCACTGGTGGCAGGATGGGAGTCAACTCACACCAAGGAGGCCGAAATGCTTTACGGACGCAAGCGGACCGTCAATCTGAAGGACGAAGCCGAGGAATTGTGGGTGAAGCAGCGTGAGGTACTCGAGCACGCGAGCAAGGTGGTTCAGGACGCAAGCCGCCAGATCCAGGACTACTCCCGGAGCGAGTTCGCTCCGCGCGTGCAGGGGGCATTCGAATCGGGACTGCACAGCGTGGGTCGCGCCTCATCGGCAACCAAGCATGCTGCGGGCATGGCTCGCGACAGAGTCGTCGATGAGGTTCTCCCGGCAGTCAGCCGGGCGCTGGTTTCTGCCGCAACAGTCCTGGAGGTGGCCAACAGCCAGAAAGTGCGCCAGGCACTTGCCGCCAGCGCCAGGATCGTACCGCCGCTCAAGAAGAAGACGGGTCCCGGCGTTGGCACCTGGATCCTGATCGGATCCGGCATTGTCATCGCCGCCGGCATCGCCCTGGCCGCCTGGCAGACTCTCAAGTCCGACGAGGAGCTCTTCGTCAGCGATGACGAGTCCCAGCCGCTGAGTACCGAGGACTGAGCACCGGGTCGGAACTGATAACCCGCCCCAAAGGGCGGGTTATCACATGGTGGAGCCTAGGAGAATCGAACTCCTGACATCCTGCTTGCAAAGCAGGCGCTCTACCAACTGAGCTAAGGCCCCCGAGCGGGAAACTCTTGTGAAGGTTCCCGGTGGGGCTACCAGGACTTGAACCTGGGACCTCTTCATTATCAGTGAAGCGCTCTAACCACCTGAGCTATAGCCCCGCTTTGACCCGATAGAACACTACCCGACGGCTCTGGATTCTCTAAATCCGTCTCAGGTGTTCGTGAAGCCGACCAGCAGGCCGCCGGTGACTTTTGCCGTCAGGTTGTAGAGCAGCGCGAAGACGACCGAGAGCGCGGTCCCGACGATGACGTTGAGCACTGCGATCACCATCGTGAACCCCATGGTCGCACCCAGTGACAGGCTCGCCGCGAGGTCGAAGGTGTTGTCGTTGAGGATCTCCCCCAGGAATCCGCTCAGCGTGCTGAATATTCCCGTCGACTGCAGAACGAACCAGACCAGGAAGACGGCAACCAGCATGATCACCGCGCCGATGATGGAGACCATGAACCCCAGTTTCAGCGTGGACCAGAAGTCCAAGTAGACAAGCTTCAGGCGCACCTGCTTGCTCGGGGCGGTTCTCTGCTGCTTTCGGGCGAGCTTCTCAGCAACGCTACTCATCTGACTCTGGGTCCTTTCCGGATTCCGGCTCATCGCCCTGAAGTTCCAGATTCCGTTCACTGTTCTTGGCGATGGCGATGATTCGGTCATCATCGGCGAAGCGCGCGAACACGACACCCATGGTGTCCCGACCCTTGGCCGGCACCTCGGCCACGGCAGAGCGTACCACCTTGCCTCCTGAGAGGACCACGAGAACCTCGTCCTCCTCGTCGACGATCAGCGCACCGACGAGGTCGCCGCGGTCATCGCTGAGCTTGGCGACCTTGATGCCGAAGCCGCCCCGGCCCTGCAGGCGATACTGGTCCACGCTGGTGCGCTTGGCGAAGCCACCCTCGGTCACCACGAAGACGAACCCCTTGTCACCGACGACGGAGGCGCCGAGCAGTTGGTCAGCACCCTTGAAGTGCATTCCGATCACCCCCGAGGTGGAGCGACCCATCGGTCGCAGGGTCGCGTCGGTGGCGGTGAAGCGCAGCGAGAGACCTTTGCGGGAGACCAGCAGGATTTCGCTGCGCTCCTCGGCCAGCAGTGCCGAAACCAGTTCATCACCGTCGCGAAGGTTGATCGCGATGATGCCCCCCGAGCGGTTCGTGTCGTATTCACTCAGGGCGGTCTTCTTGATCAGGCCGCCCCGGGTCGCCAGAACCAGATACGGCGCCACAGCGTAATCTCGGATGTCAAGGATCTGGGCGATCTCCTCGCCCGGCTGCAGCGCCAGCAGATTGGCGACGTGCTGTCCCTTGGCGTCACGGCCCGCCTCCTGCACCTCATAGGCCTTCGTGCGATACACCCGGCCGGTCGTGGTGAAGAACAGCAGCCAGTGGTGGGTGGTGGTGACGAAGAAGTGCTCGACGACATCGTCGGCACGCAGTTGGGCGCCCTTGACACCTTTGCCGCCGCGGTGCTGCGGACGGTAATTGTCGCTGCGGGTGCGCTTGATGTAGCCGCCGCGGGTGACCGTGACCACCATCTCCTCCTCGGGGATGAGGTCCTCGATGTTCATGTCGCCGTCGAAACCGTACATGATCTGGGTGCGTCGGTCGTCGCCGAACTTGGCCACGATCTCGCCCAGTTCCTCGCTGACGATCTCGCGCTGACGGACGGGGCTGGCCAGGATCTCCTTGAACTCGGTGATCTCCTGTTCGATCTGGGCGGCCTGCTCGATGATCTTCTGGCGCTCCAGAGCGGCAAGGCGCCGGAGCTGCATGCTGAGGATCGCATTCGCCTGCAGTTCATCGATGCTCAGCAGCGCGATCAGGCCGTCGCGGGCATCGTCGACCGTCGCCGAGCGTCGGATCAGGGCGATGACGTCGTCAAGGGCATCGAGGGCTTTCAGGTATCCGCGCAGGATGTGGGCATCGGCCTCGGCTTTGCGCAGCCGGAACTCGGTGCGCCGCACGATGACCTCGATCTGGTGATTGACCCATTCACTGATGAAGCCGTCCAGGGGCAGGGTGCGCGGGATGCCGTCGACGATCGCCAGCATGTTGGCGCCGAAGTTGTCCTGCAGCGGGGTGTGCTTGTAGAGGTTGTTCAGCACCACCTTCGCTATGGCGTCCCGCTTGAGCACGATCACCAGCCGTTGCCCCGTGCGCCCGGAGGTCTCGTCTCGGATGTCGGCGATGCCGCTGATCCTGCCCTCCTTGACCAGATCAGCGATCTTCATCGCGAGATTGTCGGGGTTGACCTGATAGGGGAGTTCCGTCACGACCAGACAGGTGCGACCCTGAATCTCCTCGACCGCGACCACCGCTCGCATCGTGATCGAGCCGCGCCCGGTGCGGTACGCGTCGCTGATGCCCTTGACCCCGAGGATCTGGGCACCGGTGGGGAAGTCGGGCCCCTTGATCCGCTCGATCAGGGCGTCGAGGAGTTCCTCGCGGCTGGCCTCGGGGTTGGCGAGATACCAGAGCGCGCCTTCGGCGACCTCGCGGAGGTTGTGCGGCGGGATGTTGGTGGCCATCCCCACCGCGATTCCGACCGAGCCGTTGACCAGCAGGTTGGGGAAACGGGCAGGCAGAACCGAGGGCTCCATGGTCCGGCCGTCATAGTTCTCCTGGAAGTCGACGGTGTCCTCATCGATGTCCCGGACCATCTCCATGGCCAGTGGGGCCATCTTGGTCTCGGTGTATCGGGGTGCCGCTGCACCGTCATTGCCGGCCGAGCCGAAGTTGCCCTGACCGAGCGCCAGCGGGTAGCGCAGACTCCACGGCTGGACGAGTCGCACCAGGGCGTCGTAGATCGAGGCATCACCGTGCGGGTGGAACTGCCCCATCACGTCACCGACGACACGACTCGACTTGGAGAAGGCGCGGTCAGGTCGGTAGCCGCCGTCGAACATCGCGTAGAGCACCCGCCGGTGCACGGGCTTGAGCCCGTCGCGCACATCGGGCAGGGCACGCCCGACGATCACGCTCATGGCATAGTCGAGATAGGAGCGCTGCATCTCCAGCTGGAGATCGACCTGATCGATCTTGTCGTGCCGGTCGTCGGAGTTCATGGAGTCGTCAGATGTCAAGGAAACGCACGTCCTTCGCATTCTTCTGGATGAAGTTGCGACGGCTTTCGACGTCGTCACCCATCAGGGTGGAGAAGACCTCGTCGGCGACAGCGGCATCGGCCAGAGTCACCTGCAGCAGAGTGCGCGTGGCCGGGTCCATTGTGGTTTCCCAGAGCTCCTGGTAATTCATCTCACCGAGACCCTTGTAGCGCTGAACGCCGTTCTCCTTCGGAATTCGCTTGCCGGACGCGAGCCCTGCCTCCATCCGGGAATCCCGCTCGACGTCGCTGTAGACGTACTCGTGTTCCGAATTCGTCCATTTCAGCCGGTACAGCGGTGGCTGTGCCAGATACACGTATCCCAGCTCGATCAGCGGCCGCATGTACCGGAACAGAAGCGTCAGCAGCAGAGTCGTGATGTGCTGGCCGTCGACATCGGCATCCGCCATCAGCACGATCTTGTGGTAGCGCGCCTTCTCGCCGGTGAAGTCCTCGCCGATGCCGGTGCCGAAAGCGGTGATCATCGCCTGCACTCTCGGTGTTGGCGAGCGCGCGGTCGAGACGCGCCTTCTCGACGTTGAGGATCTTGCCGCGCAACGGCAGGATGGCCTGGGTCTCCGGGTTGCGACCCTGTACCGCCGAGCCGCCGGCCGAGTCGCCCTCGACGATGAAGATCTCGGAGAGCGCCAGGGATCCTTGCGACTGGCAGTCCTTGAGCTTTCCGGGCATGCCGCCGGACTCCAGCAGTCCCTTTCGTCTGGTCGGCCTCGCGTGCCTTGCGTGCGGCCAGTCCGCGCAGCAGCAGCCTGCAGGGCCTTGCGGATGATCTCCCGGGCCTGGGTCGGGTTGCGGTCGAACCAGTCGCCGAGCTGATCGCCGACGACTTTCTGCACGAAGGACTTGGCCTCGGTGTTTCCGAGCTTGGTCTTGGTCTGGCCCTCGAACTGCGGTTCGGCGAGCTTGACGGAGATCACCGCCGTCAGCCCCTCGCGGACATCGTCACCCGAGAGATTGTCGTCCTTCTCCTTGATGATGCCCTTCTCGCGCGCATACTTGTTGACCAGTGCCGTCAGTGCCGCACGGAAGCCCTCTTCGTGGGTGCCGCCCTCATGGGTGTTGATGGTGTTGGCGTAGGTGTGCACGCTCTCGGTGTAGCCGGTCGTCCACTGCATGGCCACTTCCAGGGCAATTCTGCGTTCGGTGTCCTCCGACTCGAACGAGATGATCTCCTCGTTGACCAACTCGGCCTTCTTGGCCCGGTTCAGGTATTCGACGTAGTCGACCAGACCGTTTTCATACAGGAACACATCGGAGCGCGCCGGGACATCGTCCTCCTGTGGGCGTTCGTCGGTGAGGGAGATCGTCAGTCCCTTGTTGAGGAAGGCCATCTGCTGGAATCGGGCACGCAGCGTCTCATAGTCGAACTCGATGGTCTCGAAGATCTCCGGGTTCGGCCAGAACGTGATGGTGGTACCCGTCTCGGTGGAAGCCTCGGCCTTCGCCAGCGGCGCATCCGGCACCCCGACGTGGTAGGTCTGTCGCCAGACGAATCCTTGACGGCGCACCGCGACGTCGAGTCGACTGGACAAGGCATTCACCACGCTGGAGCCCACTCCGTGCAGACCGCCGGAGACGGCATAGCCGCCCCCGCCGAACTTGCCGCCGGCGTGCAGAATCGTCAACACGACCTCGACCGTCGACTTCTTCTCAACCGGGTGCATGTCGACCGGAATGCCGCGGCCGTTGTCGACGACCCGAACGGCGCCGTCAGCGAGAATCGTCACTTCGATGTGATCGCAGTAGCCGGCCAGTGCCTCATCGACGGAGTTGTCCACGATCTCGTGCACCAGGTGGTGCAGACCCCTGGGCCCCGTTGAGCCGATGTACATGCCGGGACGCTTGCGCACGGCCTCAAGGCCTTCAAGCACTTGGATCTGCTCTGCACCGTAGCTGTCGTTCTGTGACTCGTCAGCGGACTTCGGTGACATCTGAATGGTGGCTCCTGCCATACAATAGTGCCGTCAGCTAAGAGCGCACCGCTCGGCGGGATGGCCCCTGACGACTCTTGCGATTTTACCATTCAGAGTGTGCCTGGCCCGCCATTTCCGGCGATCTGGGGACTTTATTTACCCGCGGTGACCTCTTTTGTGTGATTAGCCGTAAGTATCGCGAGGACCGCGCCCTGGAACTGCTCTGGGGCCTCTTTTCCACGAAGGGGCGTTGGGGGCCAGAAAGCGTATCTCGGTGACCCCGGCGTCGGGAAACCTCGTCGAGATCTGCCCCATCACCTCGCTGCGCATTCGACGCAACTCGGTCGCCCACGCCGTCGAATCACACTGGACGCTCAGCACGCCCTCCTCGATTCCGATGGGATCGCTGTGCCGGGCCGTCTCCGGGCCGCAGATCTCGGGCCACTGCTGCAGCAGTGTCGCGCGCGCCAGCGGCGAGTTCCAGCCGAGTTCTTCGGTCAATGCATCGAGCACGTCCGCAACCCCCTTGGGATCCCGGCCCCGGCCGTAGGGAACACTTTCGCTCGGACGTGATCGGCGTCGGGAGTCCTGACTGCTGCGGTGATTCGGGTCACCGAAAACTCGGCGGAATCTCAGATAGGTGGCGCGCGCCTCCGAATGGTCGTCGCTCAAGGGCCTGCCTCCTCTATCCGGCCGCCGTGGATGTGCACCACATGATGAGCAAGATCAGCCGGCACGTCATCCAACACCGCCGCCGTGATCAGCACCTGTTCGAAGTCACCGACGGCGTCAGCCAGACGACTTCGTCTATTCTCATCGAGCTCGGCAAAGACGTCATCGAGGATCACGACCGGATCACCAGACGGTGAGTTCTCTCGCAGCAGTTGTGCCGCGCCCAGGCGAAGCGCCAAAGCGAACGACCAGGATTCACCGTGGCTGGCGTAGCCGCGCACGGGCAAGTCATTGAGACCGAAGAAGATGTCGTCGCGATGCGGACCGATCAGGCTGAGTCCGCGCTCGAGTTCCTGCGCTCTGGCCCGCCCCAGTGCCTCGCGAAACCGTTCGGGGATCGGCCCCTCCCCGGCCAAGGCGTCTCGACCGGCCTCGTCGTCTGCACCATCAATGCTCAGCGACGGGCGCAACCACGGATGATGGTCATGTCCGACAATGCTGCGATACCCCGAGTCAACGTATGGGCGAAGCCTCTCGAGCACCGCAGCCCGTGACTCGATGATCTCGCTGCCCAAACCAACCAGACGCTCATCCCAGATATCCAGTGTGCTCAGCTGGCTGGTCCGCGCCATCGTGCGTGCCGACTTCAGCAGGGTGTTCCGCTGACGCAGGACACGCTCGTAATCAGCAATGACGCCGGAGAGTCTGGGGCTCAATTGGATCAGCAATTCGTTGATGAAGCGACGGCGCCCGGCGGGCTCTCCGCGAACGATCGACAGATCCTCGGGGGCGAAGACCACTGAGCGGAACCAGCGCGGCAACTCGCGGGACTTGGCTGGGTTCCCGTTGATCTGCGCCCGATTGACCCCGGAGCGATTGAGCTCGACCTCCAGCATCATCTCGCGTTCCCGATGCGCGACCAGCAACCGAACAGTGGCTGAGGACTGGCCGGCGCGGATCAGCGCGGAGTCCTGACTGACGCGATGCGAACCGAGCGTCGAGAAATAGGCGATGGCCTCCGCAAGGTTCGTTTTTCCTTGGCCGTTTCCACCCACCAGCAGGTTTGCGCCGGTGAACAGTGACAGGCTCGCGTCCTGATAATTGCGGAAGTCCGTCAACGCGATCCGCTTTACCTGCACGTTCACCCTCCTTCCAACCGAACCGCAAGCCGCCGCCATTCGAGTGTTTCACGTGAAACTATTCGAGACTCTGCATCTTCCGGTGCTTGATCGCGAACCGTGTCAACTGACTGAGGTGTCGGGTGGGGATCTACCGCAAGAGCAGGTTTGGCTGCAGGAGGTACTTGTAGTTGTCAGGGCTCGCGGCGTCACGGCTGCTCTGCGCGGTGATCAGCACGGGTCCGGACTTGTTCGGATTCTCGGTGCGGGTGAATGAGATTCTGGTGAACTCGGAGTGCACTGCACCGAGCCCGTCCAGGAGGAACTGGGGTTTCAGTGAGACAACAGTGTCCTCGCCCGTCAGCGCAACATCGATCGTCTCCGAGGCCTGTGCCTGTTCGGATCCGATTGCCTCCAGCATCACGCCATCCTGGCTGAAACTGAATCGAAGGGCCGCCTCGCGTTCAAGCACCGTCTGCACCCGACGAACCGCTTCCACCAGCTCAGCGGTGTTCACCACCGCGTAGTTTTCGACGTTGTCGGGGAACAGACGTTTAACGGGTGGGAAGTTCCCCTTGATCAGCAGTGAGGTGACCGTGCGCTTGTTCGATCGGAAAGCGATGACTTCACGGTCATCCGTGGATGAAAGTATCACCTCGATGGTCCCGGAACCACCGAAGGTCTTTCCGATCTCCTGCAGGGTGCGATGCGGGACCAGAGCAGTGGTGCCCTCGAATCCGGGACCATCCCAATTCAGGTGGCGAACCGCCGCACGATAGCGATCCGTCGCAACCATGTCGAGGCTGTTCTCGTTGATCTCCAACTGCACGCCCGTAATCACCGGCGTGACATCGTCTCGTGAAGCCGCGATGACAACCTGTGACACCGCCAACGCGAACTCATCGCCGGGAACCGTGCCGGTCCTGCCCGTCACTTGCGGAAGGGTCGGATACTCCTCCACCGGCATGCTCAGGAGTGTGAACTTGGCTGAGCCGGCGGAAACCAGGATTCGATTCCCTTCCACGCTGAAATGGACGGGGGCATTCGGCAGCTTGCTCGCGATGTCCGCGAGTAGTCGGCCGGAAACGAGTACCCGCCCTTCCGTTTCGACATCGGCGTCGATCTGTGTCTGTGCGCTGACCTCGTAATCGAAGGACGAGAGGATCAGGCCGGACCCCACAGCCTCGATCAGCACACCGCTGAGAATTGGAAGTGTCGTCCGCTGAGGCAACAACTTCACGGCAAAGGACACCGCGTCACTGAATACGTCGCGATTGACCTGAAATCTCACGCCGCCTCCTGTCTGATGTGATCACACCAATGCTAGTGGTTGGTCTCCTGCACGATAGGCAAGGTTCGTCGGCGGCACTGTGGTTATCGGATCCAGTAATGAATATGTAACTAGCTAATAATCATCACCGCTGTGGAAACTGTGGATAACGAGATGAGTTCGCTTGCCCGGCACGGAACTACAACGGTGTGAGATGTTAGAAACCGGTGGTATGGGGCATGTTGATATCGCTGAGGCAAGGGAGGCGATCAGCGCGTTTTCCACATCACACCAGGATCACTGAACAGTTCGACGGCTTTCTTGGGATGTTATCAACAGGGAATTCAACAAGCTTCTCCGGCTCTGGCTCAGAGATTCATGTCTTCGGGTAGCGCTGGTTCTGCCGAATGCGGCTGGAGAGCTCTGTTACCTGGTTGTAGATAGATCTCCGCTCCTTCATGAGCTCGTTGATCTTCTTCGTCGCGTACATGACAGTGGTGTGATCCCGCCCGCCGAATAGCTGACCGATCTTGGGCAAGGAGAGATTCGTCATCTCCCGACACAGGTACATCGCTATTTGCCGAGCCGTGGCCACGGCCTGGCTGCGAGAGGATCCATAGAGGTCATCGACGGTGAGCTTGAAGTAGTCGGCGGTATGCGTGATGATGTCGACCGGGGAAATGACATTGTCGTCGTCGAGGGTGACCAGATCCTTCAAGACGGTCTGAACGAGATCCATCGTGACCGGTTGCCGGTTCAGGCTCGCAAATGCGGTGACCCGCAGCAGTGTCCCCTCGAGCTGGCGGATATTCGCGGACGCCTTCGAGGCCATGTACTCGAGAATGTCGTCCGGTACCTGTAGACGTTCGGACTGCGCCTTTTTCCGCAGGATCGCAATCCTGGTCTCGAGGTCAGGGGTCTGCACGTCCGTGATCAGACCCCACTCGAAACGCGTTCGCATCCGATCCTCGAAGCCGGTGAGCTGTTTGGGTGGCAGGTCACTGGTGATCACAACCTGCTTGTTGTGATCATGCAGAGTGTTGAACGTGTGGAAGAAGGCTTCCTGGGTGGAATCCTTGCCTTGCAGGAATTGAATGTCGTCGATCAGCAGGATGTCGATGTCCCGGTACCGGGACTGGAACAATGAGGCGCGGTTGTTCGCAATCGAGTTGATGAAGTCGTTCGTGAACTCCTCGGAACTGACGTAGCGGACCCGAATGCCGGGGTAAAGACTCTCCGCGTAGTGGCCGATGGCGTGCAGCAGGTGGGTCTTTCCCAACCCGGATTCGCCGTAGATGAAGAGCGGGTTGTACGCCTTCGCCGGCGCTTCGGCGACGGCCACAGCCGCGGCATGGGCAAAGCGATTGGATCCGCCGATGACGAAATTTTCGAAACTGTACTTGACGCTCAGACGGGAGTCCTGCCGTCGGGATTCGCCCACACTGCCTGCCGGCGATGCGCCCAGCTGCTGATCGACATAGCTGACTGAGTCCATCACCTGCGCGGCAGCCGGCTGCTGGTGTTCCTGAACCATTTCCGGCTTGATCACCATGGCGAAGTTTGTGATCGTGGGATCATCGGACAGGCCGCCGATCGCTGTCAGGATCGGCACCCGCAGTCGTTGCTCGATCATGTTGCGCGTGAAATCGTTGGGAACATTCAGGTAGAGAGTCCCGGCGATCACCCCGGCGGGCTCGATGAGTTCCAGGAAGCCGTGCAGCGACGGGGTGACCGAGTCATCGGTGAGCAGCGCGGCCAGAATCGCATCCCATACGTCCTTGATGGAGTTGACCTCGGTCGTCATGACATCCCCCACCTCACCGCAAGCTGATAATTATTCACATAGTTATGCACTGGTCTCAGAACATCTGCTGGGGTCTGTGCATAACTCATTCAGCAGGCGGGTACTCCTCTGGTGCATTCACGCTAGCCACTGCTGGGATTCCAAGCAAATTCAGGGTACGCGGGGCAGCATTCCTTTCACCAGCCCTAGTGTTGATATGTGGAGAGATACGTGCATAACTCTGCGCACATGTGCACCCGAGAGGAACCCAGACGCTGGTTTCGCGAAAAATCTCGGTCGGATGATTTGACCGGAGACCGGACAGGCCGTAGTTTTAATCAGTTGACCTCACAGCCGCTTGGCTGTCATTCCCTTACTTCCTGGCATCCTCAGCCGGGCCATGGAGATATCACTATGACCAAGAGAACCTTCCAGCCGAACAATCGCCGCCGTGCCAAGGTTCATGGGTTCCGTCTTCGCATGCGCACCCGTTCCGGCCGCTCGATCCTCTCGGCACGTCGCCGCAAGGGTCGCAGCGAGCTGTCAGCCTAAGATCGAGCGCCGCACAAGTCGTGCTCGCGCGAGCCAACCGGCTGACGACGGCAAGTGACTACAAGACAACGATTCGTCGAGGCCGGCGTCACGCCGAGCAGTTCACGGTTGTCAGCGTGTTGCCCGGGATGGACTCGCCGACGCGATTCGGCTTCATCGTGAGCAAGAAGGTCGGCAATGCTCCGACAAGGAATCGTGTGCGCCGACGACTGAAAGCCATCGCCTTTGAGGCCATCAGCGAAGTCCCAACGGGATGCTCTATTGTGATCAGGGCCTTGCCGACTGCGGCAGAAGCGTCGTGGAGCGAGTTGCGCGCTGAGGTTCTGAGATCTGTTTCAGAGGTTGGAAAGCCATGAGATTCGTGACCATTCTGTTGTTGGTTCCCCGCAATATCGCGATTGTCCTGCTGCGCTCATACCGCGCGGCCATCTCGCCGCTCTATGGAGATGTGTGTCGTTACTATCCGAGCTGCTCCCAGTACACACTGCATGCGGTACAGGAATACGGCGTACTTCGTGGTGGCACCCTCGGTGCGCTGCGGATTGCCCGATGCCACCCGTGGGCTGATCCAAGGATCGACGAACTGACGAGACGTCCAGTGAGTCGCTACGAGCTAACGGCATTCGGTTTTGTCGTCCCCGGCCACGGAAAGGGCTGAATCACCCGATGGATTTCCTAGGAACACTGCTATGGCCGATCAAATGGGTCATTGAACTCATTCTGGTCTCGTTCCACACCCTGGGCGAAAGCATCGGACTCAATCCCGACGCGGGCATCACCTGGGTGCTGTCGATCGTTGGTCTTGTGCTTGTGGTGCGCGCGGCGCTGATTCCGGTCTTCGTCAAGCAGATCAAGAGTCAGCGCAAGATGATGGAAATCGCCCCCGAGGTACGGAAGATCCAGGATAAGTACAAGGGCAAGAAGGACCAGCTCTCGCGCGAGGCGATGAACCGCGAGACCATGGCGCTCTACAGCAAGCACAAGACGAGCCCGCTGAGCGGTTGCCTGCCGCTGCTGATCCAGATGCCGATCTTCTTCGGGCTCTATTCCGTACTCAACGACGCCCAACATGACAAGGCTGGCGTCGGCCTGCTCTCCCAGTCGCTGGCAAACTCGTTCGCCACATCGGAATTCCTCGGTGCCCCGCTCAAGGCCACACTGATGCAGGCGGTCAACGGCGACTTCCCCAATTCGACATGGAGCGTCATCCTGGTGGCGGCGACCATGGTCATCCTGATGACGGCGTCGCAATTCATCACGCAGTTGCAGATCATGTCCAGGAACCTCTCTCCCGAGGCGAAGACCGGTCAGGCATACCAGATGCAGCGCGTGATGCTCTACATCCTGCCCCTGGTCTTCATCGTCTCTGGTGTCGCCTTCCCGCTCGGAGTGATGTTCTACTGGCTGACCTCGAACTTCTGGACGATGGGACAGCAGTTCCTGGTGATTCGCAACATGCCGACTCCCGGCAGTGAGGCGGCGAAGGCGCGCGAAGAGCGACTGGCCCGTCGTCTGCAGAAGAAGGGGTTGCCCGCCGACTCGGAGGCCACGGCCATCGAGTCAGCCGAGGCGCCGAAGCCGATCCAGCGGCAGCAGCCCGTCAACAAGAACCGTTCCAAGAAGCAGGGAAAGAAGAAGTGACCGAGTCCCCAGTAGACCTCGTCGAGCACGACCCGGACGAGCAGCAGGTTTCCGCCGACGTTGAAGGCGACGCGGCCGCAGATTACATCGAAGAGCTTCTCGACATCGTTGATCTCGATGGCGATATCGACATCGAGGTCCGTGACGGCCGGGCGTTCATTTCGGTGCGCTCGGAGGACTCGGCCGACCTCAGCGTGCTGTCCAAACCGGAAACCGTTTCAGCGCTGCAGGAACTGACCCGCCTGGCGGTGCAGGCGCGGACCGGGGCATATTCTCGACTGGTTCTCGATGTCGGGGGATCACGTCAGGCGCGTCAGGCGGAACTGGCGCATCTCGTGGATCGAGCGATCGAGCGCATTGATGGTGGTGCGAGCGAGGCGGCGCTGCCCCCGATGTCTTCTTACGAGCGCAAACTGGTGCATGATATCGTCGCCGAACGAGGCTTCGTCTCGGAGTCCAGCGGTGAAGGGCGTGATCGGCACACCGTCATCACCCGCGGGTGACCCACTGATGTTTCACGTGAAACAGTGACTGCCCCCGATCTCGAAGAGGAGCCGCCTGCCGCGGCCGCGGTCTTCGGCGAGCAGCAGGAACTGGCCAGGATGTTCGTGCGCGATCTCGCCCAGTACGGCGAGCTGCTGGGCCTGATCGGGCCACTGGAACGTCCCCGTCTGTGGACCCGCCACGTGGTCAATTCCGGCCTCGTGGCGCCCCTTATCGGGAGTGGCGCACGCGTCGGCGATGTTGGCAGCGGAGCGGGACTGCCGGGTCTGGTCCTGGCACTGGCGCGACCGGACGCCCGCTTCACCCTGATCGAACCCATGGAGCGTCGCGCTGCGTGGCTGACCGACGAAGCCGCGCGCCTCGGTCTCGGCAACGTCGAGGTGCTGCGGTCCCGAGCGGAGGAGGTCCGCTTGGCTCAGGGATTCGATCAGGTGACGGCCCGCGCGGTCTCCGCACTGCGCACGCTGATTCCGCTGACGGCACCCCTGCTTCGTCCTGGCGGAGAGTTGATCCTGATGAAGGGATCCGGTGCGGCGGCGGAAATAGCGTCGGCCCAGAAGGAGATCCGCCGATTTCGCCTCTCCGTTCCCGAGATCGTCGTTCTCGGCTCGGATTTCGGTACGGAAAACACGTGGGTGGTACGGGCTACAGTGGACTAGCGTGACACGGTTGGTCGACCATTGTCACCCCATCCACGAGGAGTACGTTTCACGTGAAACATCCGGAGCCATTCGTGAGCGGCGGGGCACCCGCCGGTATCGGCGGCTCGCGGGCAGCAGACATGGATACGCCGCTGGCTCGGGAGTTGGCTGATCTTTCCCATCGTCGACGCGTTCTGGCCGACCTGACCGTTCCGCGCCCGAGCGAGACTCGCATCATCACGATCTCCAATCAGAAGGGCGGCGTGGGAAAGACCACGACGGCCGTCAACCTGGCCGCTGCGATGGCACGACACGGCGCAGAGGTACTGGTCATTGACCTCGATCCCCAAGGAAATGCCTCAACTGCGCTGGGCATCGATCATCAGTCGGGGGTCGACGGAATCTATGATGTGCTGATCGGCAGCGTGCCGATGGCGCACGTCGTGCAGCGCAGCGCTGAATTCGACACTCTGTACTGCGTGCCGGCGACGATCGATTTAGCTGGTGCGGAGATCGAACTTGTCTCGATGGCAGCTCGCGAGACCCGCCTGCACGCGGCGTTGGATGCTTTCCTGGCCGAGACGGGCATCCAATTCGACTATGTCTTCATAGACTGTCCGCCCTCACTCGGACTACTGACCATCAACGCCTTCGTCGCTGCCCGTGAGGTCCTGATCCCCATCCAATGCGAGTACTACGCGCTCGAGGGGCTCACTCAACTCCTGAAGAACATTCAGCTGATCCAGAAGCATTTGAATCCCGAGCTGATGGTGTCGACGATTCTGCTGACGATGTACGACGGGCGCACGAAATTGGCGCTGCAGGTGGCCGAAGAGGTCCGTACGCACTTCCCGGGGCAGGTGCTGCGGGCAGTGATTCCTCGGTCCGTTCGAGTCTCCGAGGCGCCGAGCTATGGCCAGACGGTGATCAGTTACGACCAAGGGTCGGCGGGAGCGGTTTCCTATCTCGAGGCCGCCGCAGAGATAGCACAGAGGGGGGCCCGCGATGGCCACTAAGAGAACAGGGCTCGGCCGGGGAATCGGAGCTTTGATTCCGACGACCGAGCAGGACGGCCCCGTTGACGTCTTCTTCCCGATGCGGGAACCGGGCGGTGGGCTTGCCCAGATTCCCGGCGCCCGATTGGCGAATCTCGACCCGAACGATATCGTGCCCAATGCGCAGCAGCCGCGCACCGAGTTCCGCGAACAGGATCTGGCTGAATTGGTGCACTCGGTGCGCGAGTTCGGTGTTCTCCAGCCCATTGTGGTGCGGCCGGTTCCCGGCGAGGGTCCCGCCAAGTACGAGCTGGTGATGGGCGAGCGGCGTTTGCGGGCAACCCTGATCGCGGGACTCGCCAGCATCCCGGCCGTGATCAAGGACACCGCTGACGAAGTCATGCTGCGCGACGCCCTGCTGGAGAACCTGCACCGGTCTGAGCTCAACGCCTTGGAGGAGGCTTCCGCCTATCAGCAGCTGCTCGCCGACTTCGGGATCACCCAGGAACAGCTCGCCGAACGGATCGGCCGCTCACGACCGCAGATCAGCAATACGCTGCGGCTGCTCAAGTTGCCGGAAAGCGTCCAGCAGCGCGTTGCTGCCGGAGTGCTGACGCCGGGTCATGCTCGCGCCATTCTCGCAGCGGGAGACCCTGCCGCGCAGCAACGCCTGGCCGACCGCATCGTCAACGAAGACCTCTCCGTGCGCGCTGCGGAGGCCTTGGTGACCCGGAGTAGACCCGTCCGCGCTACCCGGCCGGTCGCCGGCCGCAAGCAGGATCAGTTGGCCGAAATCGCTGGTCGTCTCGGGGACCGATTGAATACCTCGGTGCGGATCACGCTCGGGGCCAAGAAGGGCCAGGTCATGATCGATTTTGCGACGATCGGTGACCTCAACCGCATTCTTGATGAACTCGGTGTCGAGCGGTTCCAGTGAGCCGGTGATCGCGGGGCCGTGCGCGCCTACTCCACCACGGTGGATGGCAGGGCGCCCAGGCTGAACGCAGACTGAGCCAGAGCCGCATACACCCAGCCCAGGTCGTGGCCCGCGGCTTCGAGTGCCAACGGCAGCATCGATGTTTCGGTCAGCCCGGGGAGCACGTTGGCTTCCAGGAACCATGGAACGCCGTGCCGGTCGATCATGATGTCGATCCGCGAGATGTAGTCAAGCCCCAGCGCGACATGAGCCTCCACCGCCATCGTCGCCGCCGCAGCCGCGATGATGGGATCGATTCGGGCTGGTGCGAAGAACTCCGTCTGGCCTGCGTTGTACCGCGCCTCGAATCCATAAAATCCTGATAGGGGCACTATTTCCACGGCAGGAAGGGCGACCGGACCGCCCCCAGTGTCAAGGATGCTGATCGATATTTCGGTACCCCGAATCCGCTCCTCGACCAGCGCACTGTCCCAGTAGGTGAAGGCATCGACCATCGCCCTCGGCAGGGCATCGGCGGTTGTGATCAGGCTCACACCCTGGGCCGAGCCACCCTGCGCGGGTTTGATGGCGAGCTCGGTGCCCAGAAACTCCGTGATGGCGGCGAGCACGCTACCGGCACCGAGTTCCCGAAACGTCTCCTTCGGCAGTGTGATCGACTCCGGAGTGGCAATCCCCGCGCGACGCACCACCGCCTTCGCGGTGGGCTTGTCCCAGGCCAGCCGCGCCGCGTGGGGGTGGGAGCCGACATAGGGGATTCCGATGAGGGTCAGCAGATCGAGCAGGGCGCCGTCCTCCCCGCTCGCCCCGTGCAGTGCCGGCCAGATGACATCGGGCTGTTCGTCTTGCAGCCATTGAAGTAGTGTGCCGTCCGGATCTCGGATCAGGACTTCAAGGCCCTGCTCCTGCAGGCTATCGGCAAGGCGGCGACCGCTGCGCAAGGAGACGTCGCGCTCGTGCGATATCCCGCCGGCAAGTACCGCAATGCGTCGAATGCTCGCTGCCATCAGATTCTCCGGTTGATTTCAGCTCAGATTGGGCGGCGGTGCGATGACCGAGTGCGATTCATCGATGCTCTCGAGGGCGCTGGTCTGCGAGAAGGTGTTCAACAGGTCGAGTTCACCGTTGATCACCACGGAAAGACGCCGGATGCCCTCGTGAATGAACTCGGGTGTCGGGTAGCAGAATGCCAAACGCATGGCGTTGCGACCCTGGCCGTCGGCAAAGAAGGCGGTGCCCGGCGTATAGGCCACCAGTTCCTTGACTGCTCTGGGGAGCATCGCCTTGGAGTCGAGGTGGTCCGGCAGCGTGACCCAGACGTAGAAGCCGCCGGCAGGGTTGGTCCACTCCAGCTGTGGCAGGTACTCACCGAGCGCGGCGATCATGGCCTCCTTGCGCTCCCGGTAGATGCCGCGATACGTGGCGATCTGGCCCTTCCAGTCCGCTGTGTCGAGGTACTCGGTGATGACGGACTGCGCGAAGACACTCGGGGAGAGGATCGCGGCTTCGGCGGCAAGGATGAGTTTTTCGCGGATGGCGTGCGGGGCAAGCGCCCAGCCCACTCGCAGGCCCGGGGCCAGGATCTTGGAGAAGGAGCCGAGGTAGACGACGCCGTCCTCCTCGATCGAGCGCATGGCGCGGGGCGCCGGTTGGCCGAAGTGCAGCAGGCCGTAGGGGTTGTCCTCGACCACCAGGATGTCGTTGCTCCGCGCGATTTCCAGAATCTCAACGCGGCGCTCCCAGGTCAGTGTGACACCGGCCGGGTTGTGGAAGTTGGGAACGGTGTACAGAAATTTGATCCTCTTGCCGAGTCCCCGCAGCCGAGCGATCTCGGCCCGGAGCGCCTCCGGAATCAGACCGTCCTCGTCCATTGCGACGTGCGCGACCTCGGCCTGGTAGGAGCGGAAGACGCCCAGTGCGCCGACGTAGCTCGGTGCCTCGGCGAGGATCACATCGCCGGGATTGATGAAGAGCTTGGTGATGAGGTCGAGCGCCTGCTGCGATCCCGTTGTCACTACGACATCGTCGACACTGGCACGGATGCCTTCGAGCGCCATCACCTCAAGGATGTGCGCCCGCATCTCCGGGGTGCCGTTGCCGCTGCCGTACTGCAGAGCGACAGTGCGTCGCTTGGTGGCGACACGTTCCACGGCGTCCCTGATCAGGTTTTCGGGGAGAGCTTGGACGAACGGCATTCCGCCGGCCAGCGAGACCACCTCGGGCCGGGACGCCACGGCGAAAAGGGCGCGAACCTCGGAGGCGGCCAGACCGGCGGTACGGTCGGCGTACGCCGAGTACCACGGATCGAAATTGGTGCCGGAACTCCCCGGTTGTCGATGTGCGCTCACGCTTGGTCCAAACTCGAGACGGATTCCTCAAGGATAGACGCAATTTGACGACTCGCGCCCAGCCGGCGGGCAAGTCAACCGGACGCATCCGGCTGCGCCAGATCGAGGAGGGCCCTAGCTGATGAAAGCTGCCAAGTCGGCTTCGAGGGCCGGCTTGGGCTTGGCGCCGATGATGGTGGTGACCACCTGACCGGCCTGGAAGACCTTCATAGCGGGAATCGAGGTGATCTGGTACTTCATGGCCAGGTTCGGATTCTCGTCGACGTTGAGCTTGACGATCCGGAGCTGGTCGCTGTGTTCCGCGGCGATCTGGTCGAGGATCGGCGAGACCATGCGGCACGGACCGCACCACTCGGCCCAGAAGTCGACAAGGACTGGTGTGGCGGAATTGAGCACTTCGGCATCAAAAGTGGCTTCGGTGACGCTTATGGCGGTCATGGTTTCTCTCTTTCAGTGGGTTTCGGTGAACTCGTGGCTGCGTGTCAGGGCGAGGCGCTCCGGCGGGAGTGCAGCCAGGTAGTGTTCGGCGTCCAGAGCGGCCACCGTTCCGGATGCCGCTGCGGTCACCGCTTGACGGTACCGAGGGTCGATGACATCGCCGGCCGCGAAGACGCCGGCGATGCTCGTCATCGACGAGCGGCCGTCAACAGCGATCGTGCCCTCGGCAGTCAGGTCCAGCTGGCCGTGCACCAGCTGTGTGCGGGGGTCGTTGCCGATCGCCACGAACAAGCCCTGAAGGTCGAGGTCGCGCAGACCACCGGTGACTGTGTCACGGAGGGTCACGCCGGTGACCTGGCTCTCGCC
Source organism: uncultured Actinomycetota bacterium (assembly GCA_963703545.1). Lineage (GTDB taxonomy): Bacteria > Actinomycetota > Actinomycetes > Actinomycetales > Microbacteriaceae > CAVPES01. The sequence goes on along the minus strand of CAVPES010000065.1, from coordinate 5,776 downwards.
ATGAATGGTGGCGATCTCACTGTTCCAGAGGAATTCGATCTTCGGGTTGTCGAAGGCCCGCTGCTGCATGATCTTCGAGGCACGAAGGCTGTCCTTGCGATGGATGACGTAGACCTTGTCGGCGAAACGGGTCAGGAAGCCCGCTTCCTCCATCGCGGAGTCGCCTCCGCCGATCACGGCGATGGTCCGCTGCTTGAAGAATGCTCCGTCGCAGGTGGCGCACCACGAGATGCCGTGGCCGGACAGGCGTTCCTCCTCGGGCAATCCCAGCTTCCGGTATCCGGAACCAGTGGCGATGATGACCGCGAGGGCCTCATGCGTCTCACCGAGGCCGAGGGTGACTTTCTTGACGTCTCCGGCCAGATCAAGGCTCACGACATCGTCATAGACGATCTCGGTGCCGAATCGCTCAGCCTGCGCCTGCAACTTCTCCATGAGGTCGGGACCCATGATGCCCTCGGGGAAACCGGGGTAGTTCTCCACTTCGGTGGTGTTCATCAGTTCGCCGCCGATCTCAACGGAACTGGCGATCAGCAGCGGCTTGAGATCGGCTCGGGCAGCATAGATGGCCGCCGTGAAACCGGCTGGGCCGGAGCCGATGATGATGAGCTGGCGAACCACGGAAACTCCTCGAGGTAGGTGCGGTACTTGTGTGCAACTCATCCTAGGGCGCGGCTATTCCGGGTCCCCGCGCGGTTACCGACTGTTCACCCAATCAGCGTTGCAGTCGAGAGCGCACCAGATCGACGAAGCCACGGAACTCGCTCGATCGCAGGGCCAGCAGGCCGCCGGAGTAGGCCAGCACCATGCCGCCGCCGGTCGCCACCGTCGTCAGGATTGCACTGAGACGGCTGTCCAGCGCAAAACCATCGGTGAAGAGCCCAAGGGCCCAGAGAATCAGGACGCCGATCGCAGCGGCCGGCACGCTGGCGGCGGCGAAGACCATCAGCGACCTCATGGTGGGACCGATCCGGAAGGGGCCCACTTTCCGTCTGAGCAAGTGCACGGTCAGAACGAGTTGCGGGAAGGTCACGAGGCTCATGCCGAGTGCCAGGCCCAGCACGATGAATTGCGCAGGCAGGAACGCGCAGGCGACTGCTATCGGGATGTAGAGGCCGGACTGGAAAAGAGTGATCAGGAAGGGGGTTCGGGTATCGCCGAGCGCGTAGAAGGCTCGAAAGAGCACGAACTGAATACTGAAGGGCACGAGCCCGACCAGGAATGCCGCCACGACCTGCGCCAATAGGAGCACGTCGGTCGCATTGTCCGTGAACACTCTGCTGATCGGGACGGAAAGCACCATCAGGCCGACACTGGAAAAGACAGCGATGAGCGAGATGGCCCGCACGGAACTCGAAAGATCCGTCCGGAGGGAAGCGATATCGCCGGTGGAGACATGGCTGCTCATCCGCGTGAAATAGGCAGTGCCGATGGACACCGTCGCGATCGAGTGCGGGAGCATGAAGATCAGCCAGGCATTCTGCATGACGGCAATCGATGCCCCTGATCCCGTCGCGATTGCGGCGACCTGCGTTTGCACGATCCCCGCTATCTGTGTCGTGATCAGCAATCCGAAAGTCCAGCTGGCCGTGCGGCCGAGTTGACCGAGGCCCACGCCCCGCCAATGGAAGTCCGGCTGGTAGCTGAGGCCGACCCTGCGCCAGAAGAAGAACAGCATCAGCGCCTGCACGATGATGCCCAGAGTCGCCGAGCCGGCCAGCAATGCGATCTGTGCCGACGTCCACTCGGTGGTCGGGACAGCGGAATCCATCACCCCGAAGACCGCGAGGAAAAGACCGAGTCCCATTATCGCGACAACGTTGTTGACGACGGGCGCCCACGTGTACGGCCCGTACAGTTTGCGGGCATTCAGGATCTCGCCGAGAAGGGTGTACAGCGCGTAGAAGAAGATCTGCGGCAGGCACCAATACGCGAAGGAAACGGCCAAGGCAAAGGTGTCCGCATTGTCACGGACGAGGGTGCCGGCGTACAGGGCGACAAGAAGCGGCGCGGCGAGCGTCGCCAGCACCGTTGCGCCCCCGAACAGCACGATCGCGAGCGTTGTGATGCGATTGATGAAGGCCGCTCCGCCATCGGAGTGCAGGCCCGCCTTGATGATCTGCGGCACCAGGATGGCGTTCAGCACACCCCCGACGATGATGATGTAGACATTGTTGGGCAATTGGTTGGCCAGGGCGAAGGCATCCGCAGCACCCCCGGTAAGACCGATCACCCCGACGACCATGATCGCCTTGATGAACCCGAGAATTCGTGAGACCAGGGTTCCGCTGGCCATCACGACACTGGCCCGGGAGATCTCGGCGTCAGCCATTGCTCGGCGCGCTCTTGGTGTCGGGGCGGGTTCGGCCGCGGCGCCGGCGGCGGATATTGCGCCAGGTGCCGAAGCCGAACAGCAGCACGACGGCACCAACCACCAGGAAGAAACCGATTCGCTCCCACTCGGCGCGTACCGTGATGGTGGTCCATACCGGCTCGTCCAGAAGCGTGCCTGGCGGGTAGCCGCTGGCAGAGTGCACCGTTACCTGCAATCGCGCGGTTCCGTTCGCGATCGCTCGAACCGGGACCTTGGCGGTCTTCTTCGAATTGGCGTCGATGGTCATCGTCACGGTGCCCTGAACCAGCAGACGGTTGTTCGAAGGGCTGATCTCGATGACCACTTCGACGGGATAGTCGAAGGCGTTAGTGACCGACACTCCGACGGTGGACTCATTCGAGATGAACAGGATGTCACTGAGTGGATCAATGCTGACGGCTCGGATGCGCAGGTCCCGCAGCGCGAGATTGCCGGCGACGGCCTCCGCCCACTCGGCGGGATGATCAACCCAGCCGATCGCACTCAATCCCAGAGTGCGGGCGTGCTGCTCACTGGTCAGCAGATCTGGTTCGACGAGCGCTGCGGCGTAGCCGGCGACCTGCTGTTCGGCCGCGACGATCGTGCTCAAGGTGGCATTCCGGGTGGCATTGTCCAGCGGCGCGGAGAGTGCCATGCCCGGTGCGTCGGCGGCGGGCACCGGCAGTGGGCCGGCAAGCAGCCATGGCAGCTGGGCAAGAGCGGATTGGGACATCGCGAGCCGGTAGCCGGAAACCCCGTCGATCCGGTTCTGCGCGATCACCAAGCTCGTCACCCCCGCGGTCGTCGCGCTCGCTGAGCGCACGGCGAACAGACCCAGTGCCCGGTTCCAGTCCTCAGGGGTCTGGGCACTGACGGCCGCCGTGAATGCGGCGGAGGTGCCGCTGTCGATGACGAGTGCATCGAGACCGCCGACCGAGACATCCGGCCGGCCGGCCGAATCAGCCAGATCGTCGCTGGAGAGCAGGACTCTGTCCACCCCGTCCGACTGCAAAGCGCTCAGTGTGTCGAGAGTGGTTCCGCCGGCCCTGGGCCAGGCGCTGCCCGGCCAGGTCCACGGCCACTGGGTGAGTTCATCGACCGTGGGCAACACGATGTCGCCGGAGCTTCCGGACTCTTCTGCCAGGTCAGCGACAAGGCCGCTGCCGGCGATCGCGAAGGACAGCGATTCGGGAACCCGTCCGGCGGCGGCGCCAACAGCCGTCAGGGCACTCGTATCGGCATCGGCCCAGGCGAGAGGCAGGCTCGGGCGCTGCAGAACCTGCAGTCGGGAGAACCACGCACTCACCGATGCAGGCGCTGAACTGCCCAGTAGTCGAATCGAGGCGATGATCATCGGGTCGATCGCCACCGCACCGCCAGTCTGCTCAAGAGCGCCGAGTTGCCGATCGAGCCAGCCTCCCTCCGTCGTCAGTGCCAGCAGTTCCGCGGAACCGAGGATTCCGGTGTCGCCGACGGGGGCGGTCAAGGGCACGATGGTGCTGAGCAGTGTCGGGGTAGGGGCCGGGTCGGGATACCAGACGAAGGCCGTGTGAGTCGAGGCGGACTGGCCCGCCTCGCTCAGGCTCACCGAGAGACCGTAGCTTCCCCACGGCGCATCCGGTGCCAGAGGCAGGGCGAGGGCCGGGATGGTGATGGTGATGCCGGTTTGCCCGCGCGGGACGGCGCCGGGATGCGTGACGAACAATTCGCCGGAAGCGGGTTCGTCGTCCGCCAGCCATTCACTCAGCAGAGCGGGGGTCGACAGGCGTGACGACACGAAGCCGACTCGGATGCTCGGGTCGGCCAACCGGACAGAGGTGTCGATGCTCACGTTCAGGGTCAGGTCCTGGCCGGGATGCAGTACCGATCGAGCGGCTGGGGATGCGGTGAGCTGAACGTTCCAGGTCGCAGCCGACGCCGGGGACATCGCCGGCCCGCTGATCAGGGGCAGCAGCACCGCGCCCAGCACGGCGAGAACCATGCCGGGGCCTCGCCGCATCCGCGCGAGGTTCGCGCCGGAATCAGACCCGACCGGCGCGCTGTTCATTGGGCAATTCTAAGTGAGGCGGCCTGTCGTCCCGCCGAGCGACGGGCATGGACCCCTGTGGCATGCTTGGTAGCACTATGGAGAGCGTGGCGAATGCCCTGGCCCGGCTGTCCAGCATCGCCGGCGCCTCACCAGTGCTCGAACTCAGCCGCGCCTTCGCCGGCGCAGGCCGCGAACTCGCACTGGTCGGGGGGCCCGTCCGCGACGCGTTTCTCGGTCGCACGGCGATCGATCTGGACTTCGCGACGGACGCGACCCCTGACCAGACGCTCGAGATCATCGCCCCGCTGGCGTCGACGCACTGGGACATCGGCCGCGCCTTCGGAACGATCGGCGCTCGAATCAACGGTGAGCAGGTTGAGATCACGACCTACCGGTCCGACGACTACGACGCGGCGAGCCGGAAGCCCGAGGTCTCCTTCGGCACCAGCCTGGAGGGTGATCTGTTGCGTCGGGACTTCACCGTCAATGCGATGGCGATCCGGCTGCCCGCGCTCGTACTGGTTGATCCGGCGAATGGCATCGAGGACCTTTTCGATCAACTGTTGAGAACGCCGATCTCACCCGAGATCTCTTTCGGCGACGATCCGCTGCGAATGATGCGTGCGGCACGGTTCACCAGCCAGCTCGGGTTTCTCGTCGACGACGACCTTGTTCGGGCGATGCGACAGATGGCGGAGCGCCTCTCGATCATTTCCGCGGAGAGAATCCGCGACGAGCTGGTCAAGCTTCTTGCCGGGGCTGATGCCGCGCGTGGCGTGCGGTTGCTCGTCGAAACGGGTCTGGCTGGGCAATTCCTGCCGGAGTTGCCCGCTCTGCGCTTGGAGAGCGACGAACACCATCGGCACAAGGATGTCTACGAGCACAGCCTGAGGGTGCTGGAGCAGTCCATTGCCCTGGAGCAGCAGCGGAACCCCGGCGCCCCGCCGGATGTCACGGCGCGCCTGGCCGCGCTGCTGCACGACATCGGGAAGCCGGTCACTCGCCGCTTCGAACCCGGCGGGGCGGTGAGCTTTCACCACCACGATGTCGTCGGAGCCAAGCTCGCGGCCAAGCGGCTGCGAGCGCTTCGCTTCGACAACGACACCGTTGCTGCGGTCCGCCGCCTGATCGAGCTGCACCTGCGCTTCTTCGGCTACACCGACGCGGTATGGACGGACTCAGCCGTGCGGCGCTATGTGCGCGACGCCGGCGAGCAGCTGGACCGTCTGCACATCCTTACGCGGGCCGATGTCACGACGCGTAACCAGCGCAAGGCGAATCGACTTGCTCGGGCATACGACGAGCTGGAGATGCGGATAGATCAACTGGCCGAGCAGGAGCAGTTGGACGCGACTCGGCCGGAGCTCGACGGCGAGCAGATCATGGCCATTCTC
>CAVPES010000064.1:0-7601 GCA_963703545.1 uncultured Actinomycetota bacterium | reverse complement strand
GGTGAGGCTGCCGCCATCGTGGCATGGGCTGCCGCAGACGACTCGGTTCCTGCCGGCGCTCTGGTGGGCCCGAGCGGACTGCTCGGCATCAGGGGCGAGCCAGAACTTCTTCCGGAACCTCGGATCCGTGACGAGGAGGCCATCGCCCGTCGGCTCTGGCTGTACTCCAGCCAGCTCACCAGGGTTAGCTGGTAGCGTCTCAGATCTCGCCGGCGGGACTGTCGTCGTCGCCTTGACGGTGAGCGGCGAGGAACTTCTCCAGTTCCGCGGCGATCTCGTCGGCCGTCGGCAATTCGCCGTCGATGTCCGTCAGCGGCGACTTCAGCGGGTTGCTGCCCACATAGCTGTCGTAACGCTCCTCCAGTGAGCCGACAAGACGGGCGAGCTCGCCATTTCCCACGATCTGGGCATTGATCTTGCTGATGAACTCCCGATCATCATCCCGCAGACCCTCGGCGGCGAAGATCAGCCCGGTCGCGGCGCTCACGCTGTCCAGCGCGCTCACCGCGGCAGCCGGATACTCGGTCTCGGCAAGGTAATGCGGAATCAGCAGCACGAATCCAACCGTCGGCAAGCCCAGCTCGCAGAGCCGGTACTCAAGCAGATGCAGCGCATTTGCCGGCGCCTGGGTGCGCGGCTTCCACATCGACATCGCAGCGATCAACTCCGTGCGGTTTCCGCTGACCGTCACCCCGAGCGGCCGGGTGTGCGGCACCGGCATCGGTATCGCGTGCACCCACGTCGCGGTGGCGACCCCGAGCTCATCGATCAGACCCAGAATCGCTGCCGTGAACGTCTCCCATGCGAAGTCGGGTTCGTAGCCGGCCAGCAGCAGATATGGCCGATGCAGTTCGTCGGTCATCAGATACAGGCCGAGTTTGGGAGTCCGATACTCGCTCAAGTGGTCGAGATCGAAGAACACCGTCGGTCGGCGCGCACGATAGTCGAGCAGAGCCTCGTTGTCGAAAACGGCGATCGGCTGGCTCGTGGTGGTTGCCAGCAGATGATCGGTCATCCGAGTCACCGCGTTTCCCGCGTCGGCGAACCCGGTCAGCCCCGCGACCAGGTGCAGGCCCGGCGGAATCTCCGCGAGGTCCAACTCCAAATCGTACAAATCACGCGGTTCGAACATGCTCCAACTCTACGGCTCGCGCCTGCCGGAGCGTCGCTCACAGCCAATGCCCACAGCGAACAGTGCCCATTCCCTGCCGCATCTAGGCTGGATTCATGACGATTCCCCACCTGCAGATCACCACTGAGCTCACCACGACAGACGGCGTCGACGCCGTCGCCTATCTGCTTTCGAGTTCCAACGGAATGCCCCGACCGGAAGGCCGGGCGGGCGCCCTGGAGGGGGTCACCGAGATGCTGGCGAGCATCGGCGCGACGGGGAGCCTCAATGAGGTGGTCCGCCTGCCGGCGTCCGGCGAGCGGCCGGCTCTGGCCTTCGTCGGCATCGGTACGAAGCCGCTGACGGCCCAGAATCTGCGCATTGCTGCCGGACAGGTCACCAGAGTGCTCGCCGGCGTCGCAGTACTGGCCCTCGACTTTCCGCATGCCGATCAAGCCGAGGCACGCGCCCTGATCGAGGGGGCAGCGATGGGAGGTTACGAGTTCACCGGTTACCGGAGCCCGAGTCAGCACCGAAAATCCCCTGTCGGTCGGGTCATCGTGGTCAGCTCCATCGCCGAGCCGGCCACTCTCACGCGGGGCCTCGTCGGCGCCAGAGCCGTGGCACTGGTCAGAGATCTGGCGAACACGCCAGCACTCGACCTCTACCCTGCATCCTTCGTCGAGCGAGCGAGCAGCCTTGCCGGGGCTCTGCCGGTGGCGGTGACGGTATGGGATGAAGTGCAACTGGAGGCCGAGGGCTTCGGTGGAATCCTGGGTGTGGGAGCCGGCAGCCTGCGGCCGCCGCGTCTGATGAAGCTCACGTACCGACCCGCTGGCGCTGCCAAGCACCTTGCGCTGGTCGGCAAGGGCATCACCTTCGACACCGGCGGTCTCTCGCTCAAGCCGCCGGTCCCGATGGCCGGGATGAAGTACGACATGACCGGAGCCGCGACTGCCTTGGCCGTGGTTCTCGCCGCCGCCGAACTCGAGATGCCGGTTGCGGTCACCGCGTGGCTCGCTCTCGCCGAGAACATGCCGTCGGGGACGGCCATCAGACCCAGCGATGTGCTCACCATCCACGGCGGCAAGACCGTCGAGGTGCTCAACACGGACGCCGAGGGTCGCCTGGTGATGGCTGACGCACTGGTCGCGGCCAGTGCGGAGCGACCAGACGCGATCATCGACATCGCCACCCTGACTGGGGCCGCCAAGGTTGCACTCGGAGACCGCTACGTCGCGGTGATGGGCGGGACGGAACTCGTCGAAGAGGTGGTCGGCGCGGCCGAACGGGCGGGTGAGAGCTTCTGGCCGATGCCCCTTCCGGAGGAGATGCGCGCGTGGCTGAACTCGGAGATCGCCGACATCAGCAATGTCAAGATCGGCAACACCGCCGGTGGCGCGCTGCTCGCCGGGATCTTCCTCAAGGAGTTCGTCGGCCGCATCTCGGATGACCCGACAGCGGCACAGATTCCCTGGGCGCATCTGGATATCGCCGGCACCGCTTGGAGTGACACCGCGGAGGGATATCTGATCAAGGGACCCACCGGAGTCGCGGTCCGAGCGCTGCTCGGTTTTACCGAGAGTTTCTGACCGGCGTAGTAGGCTGAACCCCGGATAATGAGCCGTCGTTGCGCGTCATCGAACGCCTGAGTCATTCGTCCGACAACAGGATCAAGGGAGTATCTGAGTGTCAGAGCAGAGTTTCGACATCGTTGTTCTTGGTGGCGGAAGCGCCGGGTACGCAGTCGGCTTGCGCGCGGTGCAACTCGGCCTCAGCGTCGCACTGGTCGAGAAGGGCAAACTCGGCGGCACCTGCCTGCACCGCGGATGCGTCCCGACCAAGGCGCTGTTGCACGCCGCCGAGGTCGCCGATGTCTCCCGGGACGCCGGCAGCTACGGGATCCTGAACACCTTCTCGGGTGTAGACATCGCCGGGGTCACCTCCTACCGCGAAGACATCGTCTTCAAGAAGTTCAAGGGCCTGCAGGGTCTGATCAAGGCCAAGGGCATCACGGTCATCGAGGGTGAAGGCAAGCTCACAGGACCCAAGACGGTTCAAGTCGGTGACCAGTTGATCACCGGCAAGAACCTCGTCCTGGCCACCGGCTCGTACTCGCGATCACTGCCGGGACTCGAGTTGACCGGGCGGGTGATCGACTCGGAGAAGGCGCTCGAACTCGACTTCGTGCCGAAGAAGGTCGCAATTCTCGGCGGCGGCGTGATCGGCGTGGAGTTCGCCAGCGTCTGGAAGTCCTTCGGCGCCGAGGTGACGATCATCGAGGGTCTGCCGCACCTGGTCCCCAATGAGGACGAGTCGGTCAGCAAGCAGCTCGAACGAGCTTTCCGCAAGCGCGGCATCGACTTCAAGATCGGGGTTCGCTTCGCCGGCGTCACCCAGAACGATGATGGCGTCGTGGTGAGTCTGGAGTCGGGCGAGACTGTCGAGGCGGAGTTGCTGCTCGTCGCAGTCGGTCGCGGGCCCGCGACAGCCGGACTGGGCATCGAGGAGGCCGGCATCACGCTCGACCGCGGTTTCGTCACGACGGACGCGCGACTCGCCACCAACGTGCCGGGCGTTTACGCCGTCGGCGACATCGTCCCCGGCCTGCAGTTGGCGCACCGCGGCTACCAGCACGGCATCTTCGTCGCCGAGGAGATCGCGGGGCTCGCCCCGCAGGTAGTGGACGATGTCAACATCCCGAAGGTCACCTACTGCGACCCCGAGATCGCCTCGGTCGGTCTTTCGGAGGCCAGAGCCGCGGCTCAATACGGTGCTGAGAACATCACGGCGTATGACTACAACCTCGGCGGCAACGCCAAGAGCTCCATCCTCGGCACGGCGGGCTCAGTCAAACTGGTGCGCGTCAACGACGGCCCCGTCGTCGGCTTCCACGCCATCGGGGCTCGCGTCAGCGAGCTCGTCGGCGAAGCGCAGCTGATCGTGAATTGGGAAGCCTACCCCGAGGACGTGGCGACGCTCATCCACGCGCACCCCACTCAGAACGAGATGATCGGTGAGGCGAGCCTCGCTCTGGCGGGAAAGCCACTGCACGCCGTCTAAGGCCGCAATGAAGAATCCACGTCGCAGATTGAACCAGCACCAGAAGCTTTCGAAGGAGACACCACAATGAGCGAATCCGTCAACCTCCCCGCTCTCGGAGAGAGCGTGACCGAGGGAACGGTGACCCGCTGGCTCAAGAAGGTCGGTGACACAGTGGCGGTCGACGAGCCGTTGCTTGAGGTCTCCACGGACAAGGTGGATACCGAGATTCCGAGCCCGATCGCGGGTGTGGTCGAAGCGATCCTGGTCGCTGAGGATGAGACGGTCGAAGTCGGCACCCCGCTGGTCATGATCGGCGAAGGCGGCGCTGCCGGAACCCCGGCGCCGATCGTGTCGGCGCTCGAAACGCCAGCAACTGTGATGCCCACCGCTGAGCCGGTTGCGGTTGAGGTGCCGGTGGCCGCACCCGCACCGGCAGCTGCGCCGCCGGCCGCGCCCCCGGTGGTGGCCGCACCCCCCGTGGTGGCCGCGCCCCCCGTGGTGGCCGCGCCCCCGGTGGTGGCCGCACCCACTGTCGAAGCTGCCCCGGTCGCGGCGTCGGCGCCATCAGTGACGGCGGAGCCGGCCGGGCAGGTGGCAGCTGCTGCGCCCGCTGGTGCTGATGCCGCGAACTATGTCACTCCCCTGGTCCGCAAGCTGGCCAACGAGCGGGGCGTGGATCTCAGCAGCGTCACCGGCACCGGGGTGGGGGGCCGCATTCGCAAGGAAGACGTCATCGCCGCAACCCTCCCCGCGCCCGAAGCGGCGAAGTCTGTCGCCGTCACCGTGTCACCCCTGCGCGGCAGCAGGCAGCCCCTGTCCCGACTGCGAAAGGTGATCGCGGATCGGGCGGTGGTCTCGATGCAGACCTCCGCTCAGCTCACCTCCGTCATCGAGGTCGACGTGACCGGCGTTGCGCGTTTCCGTGACAGCGTCAAACAGGAGTTCCAGAGCCGAACCGGCCACAAGCTGTCGTTCCTGCCGTTCTTCGCGCTCGCAGCGACGGAAGCTCTGCAGACATTCCCGATCATCAACTCGACGATCGACGGTGACGCGATCGTGTACCCGGAAACGGAGAACATCTCGATCGCCGTCGACACCGAGCGCGGCTTGCTCACTCCGGTGGTTCGCGATGCTGCACGGCTGAATCTCGCCGGCTTCTCGGCGGAGATCGCCGACCTGGCGCAGCGCACCCGTGAGAACAAGCTCAAGCCCGACGAGCTGGCCGGCGGTACCTTCACGATCACCAACACCGGCTCCCGCGGGGTTCTGTTCGACACGCCGATCGTCTTCCTGCCGCAGAGCGCGATCCTCGGCACCGGTGCGGTCGTGAAGCGGCCCGTCGTTCTCACCGTGGACGGTTCCGACGTGATCGCTGTTCGATCGATGGTCTACCTGGCTTTGTCCTACGATCACCGGATCATCGATGGAGCCGATGCCGCCCGCTTCCTGGCGATGATCAAAGACCGTCTGGAGACCGGCGACTTCCAGCCCGCCCTGGGTTACTGAACGGGAGCCGCCGGCAGCAGTGCCCGCAACCGCCAGCCGTCCGGTTGCTGGATCAGCAGCGCGGATGCGGTCGATTCGCTCCCTTCTCGATGCAGGTTGATCAGTGCGGCGTCGCCCTCGCGCTCGATGAGGCTTGCGGAATCCCACGCTGAGCCGAGATCAGTCGGCGCGGCGGCAGCGGCCTGGTCGCCGATGCGCCGCTGGTCGTCGAGGAAGAGCGCGGAGCTCAGGTCCTCGGCGGACTCCAGACAAAGCAGGCTCTGCTCGCGAAAGCACTGTGCACGGCGCTCCATCAGTTGCAGTGCGGCCGCGGCGGGCTGATCCGAGAGGGCAGCCGCAGTCGGGGGCTCGGACTGCGTGGATGATGACGGCGTCGTCGGCTCGTGCGGTGCACTTGGTGCACTCGGCCATAACAGCATCGTCGCCAACAGAATGCCGGCGCCGGTCGCGATGGCAATGACCCGGGAACGTCTGCTCGTCCGTGCGGTCAGCGCTGCCCACATGGTCATCATGTTCCGTCCGAGCGGCCAGCGCTCGAGCGCGCGCCGCAGCCGGATTGCCGCGCTCGAGGTCCCTTCGACGCGTGCCTCGGGAGGCGCAGCCACGACGGCGTCGGCTCCGAGGTCGGTCGTCGCGACCGGTGCAGTGCTCGGCGTTGCGGCCGCTTCCACGACCCGAAGGGACATCGCCGGCCCCTCGGCCAGTGGTCGCGGCGGCATCCGGCTGATCAGGGCCTCGGCAAGGTCATCCAGTCCCTCAGCGGAGTGCGTCTGTTCGAGTGTGCCCGCAAGCTGGGCGAGCTGGGCACGTTCACCCGGCTCCGTCGTCATTCGCGCACTCAGGTGGGCAAGCGCGCTGAGGGCTCGCCGATCTGCGCTGCAGGCTGCCTCGAAGTCGCCGCGGTCCTGGCGGATGGCGTGCCCCCATCCGGTGATCATGGGGCGCCCCGCGGCATCGATCCCGATCGCGGAGGGCCGAAGCGCGGTGTGTGCCAGACCGGCAGCGTGGACACGGGCGATGGTGCGGATTACGGGTACGAGCAGGGTGCTCGCCTGCCCGGCAGACAGAGCGTCCAGACCAGGCCCGAAGCCGGGCCGCAGTCGCTCGAAGACCAGGATGGTGGGGGCGCCCTCGGCGCGCTGCACGTCCTGCAGTTCGACCATGTGCGCGCCCGAGAAGATCGTGAGCGCACCCAATTCACGGTCGATCGATTCCTCAGACGTCTCGGCGTGGAAGAACTTGAGGGCGACCGGTACCGAGGAGCGGGGCGCGAGCCCGAGCAGGATCGTGGCGCGAGAACCTACCGCCAGCCGCCGAAGCAGCCGGTAGCCGCCCAGCAGGGCCTCCCCTGGTGCTGATTTCCCGGAATCGTCGGCCATCCCAGCACGGTGGCCCAGTTCGGCACTGCACCGATCAGCGCGCCGGCGAACCGTGCACCACTGCCGCACCATCGAGTGCTGGGGAGGAGCAGTCCGCGCTGCCGAGGCGGGCGTCTCGGCCTGCGCTCGGGGCGCTAGATTAGTGTTCATGGCAACGAAGGATGCACCGATCAGACAGGTCAAGGAGCCGGGGCGCTTGAAGCAGCTCTGGACGGTCCTCAGAATGACCCTCCGCGAGGACCCGTCTTCGCGACTGTGGCTGTCCCTGTCGGTTCTCGGGCCGATCGCGCTCGGCATTGCCGCGGCATTCATCTGGTCACCCGGCAATGTCTTCGGGATCATCCTGTGGATTCTGATCGGGGTTCTCGCCGGTGCGCTCACATTCCTGATCGTCTTCGGCCGTCTCGCGGAGAAGGCCGCCTACTCGCAGATAGAGGGCCAGCCCGGGGCGGTGAGCGCACTGCTGCGCTCCTCGCTGCGTCGGGGCTGGCGTGCCAGCGAGATGCCCGTGGCGGTGAATCCCAAGTCCCAGGATGCCGTCTATCGTGCCATCGGGCGAC